>JAFZXI010000064.1 GCA_017616855.1 Clostridia bacterium
AAAGTCCCTCTGCCGGAATTGAATAAATAGCGTGGCAATACAAGTAACGGCGCTCCAAACGCGCGAGCGAAGCGCAGCGGCGTTTGGCAGCAACGCTCCGGGGGAGCGTTGCGCAAGCAAGAAGAAAGTCCCTCTGCCGGAATTGAATAAATAGCGTGGCAATACAAGTAACGGCGCTCCAAACGCGCGAGCGAAGCGCAGCGCGTTTGGCAGCAACGCTCCGGGGGAGCGTTGCGCAAGCAAGAAGAAAGTCCCTCTGCCCCGATGCTGTCAGATCTCTTTGACGTATAGGCGGTCGACGCCGTTTCACCATCAATAATAATCGACGCGCCTGTTGTCATCGAATACCGGCGGATAGATATTCTTTTCCGGATCTATCCCTGCGAGGCGGCAGACGGCGTCGTGGCAGCGTCTGACGAGGTCGAGCTCGCGCTCTTTCTTCGGCAGCGAATCGTCGGCGTATATCAGCTCGCCGACATTCAGCGTGACGCAGGCGATCTGACGGAATATCTTTTTGCGTATGAACCCGGGTTCGCGATATGAAAACGCGAACGGCAGCACCGGCTTGCCGCACGTTACGGCGAAGTAGCCGAGCCCGCGCTTGAAGGGGCGGATCGGCGCGTAGTATTCCCACATGCTGCCTTCGGCGTAGAGGTGGAGCCATCCGCCGTTTGCGATGTGTTCGCGCACGGTTTTCAAAAACACGACGTATGCTTTCCGGTCGTTTTCGGGTATCGGTATGCCGCCGACGAGGCGCACGAGCGCTCCGCTGTCACCGGTCACGGTCGGACCCCATGAAAGCATGTTTGTACGGAACGGACGCACGGCTTTCATCAGGAAGATATAGTCCCACATATGCACGTGGTTGGAGCATGAAATTACGCCTTTTTTCAGCGTTTCCTTGTTCGCCTTTATGTAATCCCTGCCGCGTATGCGAAGCCCGAAGCGTATCGCCGCGAGCGGAAACACGATAAGCCGCATCATAAATCGGACCCAGAACCGCTTGGAGCGGAAGGAACGCGAGTTGTCAATATACGGATAGTTGCTGTCGAATACCTCGCCGCTGTCTTTTTTGAAGGTCAGATAGTGCTTGTCGGTGTATTCGGGATAGGGATAGCGGGTCGGTTTGGGGTCGAACATTCAATAACACCTCTGCCGGATCGATTTGTTGATTCATTACTCTTATTATATATTTTTCGACTTGTTTGTCAATAATTCTGCACGTTTTTGAGGAGGCGCGTATGGACTGCGGATTCTTGAACGGAGACGAATGGTTCAGATACAGGGCTTGCGGTATCATTGTCGAAGACGGTTGCGTGCTTTTCGTTTCGGACGACGGATTTGAATATATCTATTCCGTCGGCGGCGGAGTGCATCACGGCGAAACGTCCGCCGACGCTGCCGTCCGCGAGGTTTACGAAGAAACGGGAGTGCGGTATGAGATTGATCGTCTCGCCGTCGTCCACGAGAATTTCTGGAACGAAGACGACGGCGCCGGCGGAATCAGAAAATGCCACGAGCTTGCGTTTTATTACATGATGAAGCCGCGCGGAACGCGCGAGCTTCCCGGCGGCGAATCGAAGCATTGCTTCCACTGGATACCTATAGAAGAGCTCGGCAGTGTCAAGTCGTTCCCGACGTTTCTGAACGATTATTTCAAGCGCGGGCATTCCGGCATAGAACTTATCGTCGCGGACGAGAGAACGGAGGTCTGAAATGGATTATTCGCAGCTTGTTTCGCAACTCGACGCCGTGACCGACGGCGTGGAGAATAATATCTCGAACCTTGCCAACGCGGCGGCGCTGCTTTACCGCGGGCTTGAGGACGTCAGCTGGGCGGGCTTTTATATCGCCGACGGCAATACGCTCGCGCTCGGTCCGTTCCAGGGCAAAATCGCGTGCACAAGCATTGCGAAGGGGAGAGGCGTCTGCGGCGCGGCTTTCGAGACGGGCAAAACCGCAGTCGTCACGAACGTGCACGAGTTCGAAGGGCATATCGCCTGCGACGCGGAAAGTAATTCCGAGATCGTCGTTCCGCTTTTCAAGGGCGGCGAGGTCTTCGGCGTTATGGATATCGACAGCACGTCCTACGCGCGCTTCGACGATTGCGACAGGGAAGGCCTCGAGCGCTTCGCGCGTTTGCTGGAGTCGAGATTGATATGAAATACGCGTATTTTGCGGGCGGTTGCTTTTGGTGTATAGCGGCGGTGTTCGACGCACTCAAGGACGTGACCGGCGTGGTCAGCGGTTTCAGCGGCGGCGGCGAGCCGAATCCGGAATATGAAGACGTCAAGGCGCAGCGGACGACGCATCGAGAGACAGTCAAAGTAATCTATGACGATGCCGTTGTAGATTATGAAACGCTGGTTTCCGTGCTTCTCGCGAACGTTGACCCTCACGATCCGGACGGCCAGTTCATAGACCGCGGCAGGTCGTATTCGCTCGCGGTATACTACGAGACCCCGCAGGAAAAAGAAATCGCCGAGCGGCTTGTCGGCTCCCTCGAGCGCGAATCGGGGAAGCCCGTTTTCGTCGCGATCGAGCCGTTTTCGGTGTTTTACGCCGCGGACGAATACCACCAGGACTACCATAAAAAGCACCCGTCGGAGTTCCGAAAAGAGCTTATTTCTTCGGGAAGGGCATCGGAAGATAAAACCGAATAACCGTTCGACAGACCGTTTTTGCGCGGTCTGTTTTGTTATATATTAATATAAAATAATATCTTGTAAAATATAGAACTCTATGCTATAATGGCAATATGGAAAAAGTATGTATTATGGGAATAGAATACGCGAACGCAGGACTCGGCGAGATTGCCGACGAATGCGTTTCCTATACCGCGTCGAGAGAAGCGAAGATGGTCGTTACGCCCAACGGTGAGATCGCGGAGCGCGCCTATAAAGACAGTGATTTCATGGCTGTCCTTGCTCAGGCCGACCTCGCGGTGCCTGACGGCGTAAGCGTCAAGCTCGCGGCTAAGCGCTGCGGCACTCCGATAAAGGAACGCGTGCCTGGAGTCGAACTCGCGCAGGAGCTTATCAAACGGCTTGACGCGAGCGGCGGCAGTTTGTTCCTTTTCGGCGGCGCGGAAGGCGTCGCGGAGGACGCCGCGAAGAATATTTCGGCTCAGCACCAGGGCGTCGTTATCGCGGGCAAACGCAACGGCTTTTTCGATGACGACTCCGGCATAATTGCGGAGATAAACGCCGCTTCGCCGGACGTTCTCTTCGTTTGCCTCGGTTCGCCGAAGCAAGAAGAATGGATGGCGGCAAACCGCGCCGGACTTTCCTGCGGAGTGATGCTCGGACTCGGAGGCACGCTCGACGTGCTAGCGGGCAGAGTGAAACGCGCTCCGGCGTTTTGGCGCAAGATCGGCTGCGAATGGCTCTATCGCACAATCAAGCAGCCGTCGCGCATCAAGCGCATAGTGAAAATACCCGTTTTCGTGCTTTCCGCTAAGCGGAGGACGAAAAAGCTCAATAAGCAAGAGGTGTCAAAATGAAAGGCAAACTGATAGTATTTGAGGGCATGGACGGCAGCGGTAAGGCGACGCAGAACAAGCGCCTTTACGATACGCTCGTTTCCGCCGGTTATAAGGTCAGACGCATCAGCTTTCCGGATTACGAAGCGCCTTCGAGCGCGCTGCTGCGCATGTATCTTAACGGCGCGTTCGGGGACAAGCCCGACAGCGTCAACGGCTACGTGGCTTCCGCGTTCTTCGCGGTCGACCGCATAGCGTCGTATCTATCAAAGTGGCGCACCGCGCTCGACGACGGCGAGATAGTCCTTCTCGACAGATACACGACCTCGAATATGGTGCATCAGACCTCGAAGCTTCCGAGGGAGCAATGGGACGAATACCTCGATTGGCTTTACGATTTTGAGTTCAACCGGCTCGGGCTTCCCGCACCGGATCTTACGCTTTACCTGCGCGTTTCCGCGGATATTTCCGAAAAGATGCTCGCTAAAAGATACGGAAACGACGAATCAAAAAAGGACATTCACGAGAGAGACGAAGATTATCTCCGCAGATGCGAGGAGAGCGGAATGTACTCCGCCAAAAAGTTCGGCTGGAAGGTCATCGAGTGCGCCGAAAACGGCGAGCTCCGCCCGATAGACGAAATCGCGGAGGACGTTCTCAGAGAGGTTTCTGTGCTTCTTAATGCTTGATTTCAAAGACGTTGAACTTAATGATAAAGCGCGTTTTGACGCAATAATAAACGCCTGCGACCCTGACGGCGGATTATACTGCGGAGCCGATTACAGCTTCGGCAATCTGTTTATCTGGCGTCACAGGTATGCGACGCAGCTCGCGTTTGACGGCAATGCTTGCTTTATCTCGGAAAATGGCGGGGAATACGCCTATTTTCCGATTTGCGGCGACGCCGAACTGCCCGGCGCGATAGAAAAACTCGCCGGAAAGCGTCTTCTTTTCGTCACCGACGCGATGCTTGCGAAACTCGACGCGCTCGGCGTCAACTACGAATGCGAGCCGATGCCGGATTCTTTTGATTACGTTTATCGCTACGATGATCTCGCGGATCTGCCCGGGAAAAAGTATCATCAGAAGCGCAATCACATCGTTTTTTTTGAAACCGCTCACCCTGATTACGTATTCCAAGCTGTAACGCCGGAAAATATAGAAGAATGCAAAGAGTTTTCTTTCAAATGGGCAGAGCAGAGTCTGCACGGCATTGACGGCGAGGAGCGTTTGGCGCTCGATAACGCGCTCGGCAGCTTCTTTGAACTCGGCTTTGAAGGCGGTCTTATCCGCGCCGGCGCTGAGGTGGTCGCTATGTCGGCGGGCGAAAGACGCGGCTCGACTTTCGTCGTCCATATAGAAAAGGCGCTCGGTATTCGCGGGGCGTATCCGCTTATCAACCGCGAATTCGTGCGCAACGTCTGCGCCGGGTGCCGTTTGATAAACCGCGAGGAAGACATGGGGCTCGCAGGGCTTGCAAAAGCTAAGAAATCCTATCACCCCGCCTTTATGATAAAGAAATACTCGGTGAGAATATGCAACTGAACAGTGAAGCGCGCAATCTTGACAGTGATATTACGGCGCTTGTTTCTTATTGCTTCGGCATGAGCAGTGAAGAAAGCGCGCTTATGCTCGCGGACGCAGAGGAAAACGGCGCGCGTTTTGTGAACGTATCGGACGGAAAACCCGTTTCATCCCTGTTTTCTAAAGAATTGATGCTCCGTTCAGGCGGAGCGGCGCACAGGTGCATGTATATTTTCGGGCTTTGCACCGCGCCTGAGTTTCGCGGCAGAGGGCTCGCCTCCGGACTTATAGACGAAGCGTGCCGCCAAAGCGAAGCGGAGTTCGCGCTTTTGATACCCGAGAGGGAAGAACTGTACGGATTCTATGAAAAACTCGGGTTTCTCGCGAACGGCGCCGCAGCGGTATTTGATGTCGCCGCCGAGGGAACCGAAAACGTGAAACGATGCGAAAACGTCCAAAACGCCTATGCTGCGTACAGGAGCGCCGTGGCGGTTTGCGATAATATATGTCTGCTTTCCGAAAGCGACTTTTCGTTCAGTATGCGTGTCTGCGGCAACGAGTGTTTTGAAGGCGAAAAAAGTTTTTGCATCGTCGGCGACGGCAGTATTAAGGAGATCATCGCGCCGCGCGAACGTATCGAAGGATTTGCCGCATCGGTAATGAAACTTTGCGGAATCGGCTCCGCGAAAGCGCCCGCGCCCGTCGCGCTCGCGCCGGAAAACGCCGAAGTTGTAAAGCTTGGTATGATAAAGCGCTTGAAAGATACCGAGCCGCCGCAGAGCTTTTACGTCAATAATCTTTACAATCTGTAAGGAGGACTTATGATTTACTTATTCCTTGCCGACGGCTTCGAGGAAATCGAAGCGCTCGGCTGTGTAGATATTCTTCGCCGCGCGGAGCTTGACGTTTCGACTGTCGGAGTTACGGGAAAGACTGTGACCGGCGCGCACGGCGTTAAAGTCGAAGCGGATATTCTCGTTTCCGAATGCTCCGACGACGCCGAAATGGTTATCCTTCCCGGCGGAAGCACGGGCACGAACAACCTTGCCGCGAGCGAAGCCGTCGCGTCGCTCGTCAGGAGCGCCGCGCGCAGGAACGCCTACGTTGCCGCGATTTGCGCCGCGCCCACTGTCCTCGGCGGACTCGGACTTCTCGAAGGTAAACGCGCGGTATGCTATCCCGGTCTTGAGGGACGCCTTACCGGCGCGAAACGCTGCGATAAGCGCGTATGCGTAGACGGCAATTATATCACAAGCAGAGGCCCCGGCACTACCGCCGAGTTTTCGCTCGCTATAGTCGAGATATTGAAGGACCGCGCCGCCGCGGAAAAGATAAGAAAGGGTATGCTTTGGTGAAAACGAAACTGCGCCGTTCGCTTTCCGCCGCCCGCGACGCGATACCCGCGGCGGAGCGTTCCGCGCTGAGCGCGGAGCTTTGCTCGCTGATAAGCGCGATGCCGGAGTTTACCGCCGCTGAATGCTTGCTTATTTATTGCCCTATAGCGAGCGAGCCGGAGCTGCTTCCGTTAGCTGAAAAAGCGTATGCCGACGGTAAGTCGGTGGCGTTCCCGAAGATTGACGGCAGGAAACTCGTATTTATCAAGGTGAATGATACATCTTCACTCAAGCCGGGCCGGTACGGGATACCCGAGCCGGACGACGGCGCCGGGGAGCGCGTTACAGTATTTGCGGATACGCTCTGCGTCGTTCCGGCGCTCGCTGCGGACAAGCAGGGAAGCCGCCTCGGTTACGGCGGCGGATACTACGACAGATTTCTTAAAGATTACGACGGATTCTCGGTTTGCGGAGTTTTCCCGCAGCTTGTCCGTGAAGATCTGCCTCGCGAACCGCACGATGTTTCCGTAAACGCGTTGGCGATAGCCGGCGAAGGCGTTATACGCTTCTGAAAAGACGGATACCGCCACGCGGGCGGTATCCTGAGTATATATCCTTTTGACGTCGTTGTGGTATCAGCCGCAGGTGGAGCAACCGTTATTGCAGCCGCAGCCGCCGAGACAGCCGCTGAGAAGCAGGATAAGGATTATCCACATAATACCGTTGCATCCGCAATCGTCCGTACATCTGCCCATTATTTTCACCTCACATTCTGGTGTTTGCTATATACTATGCGAAACGGCTTTATTGTGTTACAGGAGTTGAGATTATGGATTTCAATCAGTCGGAGTTTGAGAAAAACCTATTGAGAAAAGCCGGCGGCGATTCCGATGGTACTCCCGGCGAAAAGAAGATCGACATCGAGAGCATTCATATTAAGGATGCCGACGATGTGCCGATCAACACCTACGAAGGCGAAACGCCGCGCGACCGTGCGGCGAAGCTCGCCATGTGGGAAGCTCAGAAGGGCAAGAAGCCCGGCAAAACGACAGGCAAAGCCGCCGATAAGGAAAAGAAAAAGCGCCGTGTGCCAAAGGGCGTAATCTATATTTCCTGCGTTCTGGCGGTATCGCTGCTGCTTACGCTCGTGGCCTGGCTTGCGATCCGCGACTGTTTTGCGTTCCATAATAAAGTCAGCGAAGATATTCCGATCGTCGTTGAGGACGGCGAAGGTCTTTCCGCTATCACTACGAAGCTTTCCGACGCCGATATCATAGATTTCCCGCTCGCTTTCCGTATGTATTATTCACTTATTAAGAAGAATACGCAGGTGCAATACGGGACCCATTACTTTAAGAAAGGCGACGACTACGATACGATACTGCGCAAGCTCGCTCAGGCGACGGAAAGCAGAGAAACCGTCGAGTTCCTTATAACCGAGGGCAAAACGCAGGCGGACGTCATCAGGATTATCGCCAACGCCGGATATGCCAGCACCGGAGATTTGACGGAAGCGATAAACTTCGCCGATTATGAGGAGTTTAAGTTCCTCGAAAACCTGCCGGATCGCGCCGCGCGCCTTGAGGGCTATCTATTCCCGGCAAAGTATGAGATTTATGCGGGCGAAAGCGCGACATCAATCATTATCAGAATGCTTAAGAAATTCGATTCCGTTTTCGACGACGTCATGTACGACCGCGCTAAAGAGCTCGGTATGACTGTCGACGAGGTAATAACCCTCGCTTCGATAATACAGGCGGAAGCGGGAAGCGAGGACGAAATGCCCAACATTTCCTCTGTATTCCATAACCGCCTTAATAATCCCAGCTACGGCTATTTGCAGTCATGCTCAACAGTCCAGTATACCATGAGCGAGCGGAAAGCCGTATTGACGCGAGATGATATTTCAGTTGACAATAAGTATAATACATACAAGTATCCGGGTCTGCCCGTCGGCCCGATATGCAATCCCGGACTTGCCGCAATAGAAGCTGCGCTTTATCCTGCCGAAACAGATTATTACTACTTTGTTTCCGACGGCCAGGGGCATAATGTATTCTCGCGTACGTATGCGGAGCATACAAAGGCGAAGAATGCGTACATTCAGGACGGCAAATTCATCAACGGAACGGACGTTGCGGATTGACGGTGATTTTCGGCATACCGAGCGTTTGATTTTGGAGGAACTGTATGGAATACCGCGTTATTGACGACGAATACGTTTCAAGGTTCATAGTGCAGCGTCCGGAAGCGGCTAACAAGTACGATTTCGGCTACGTTCTTTGCGTCTGCGGAAGCAGAGGAATGCACGGCGCCGCCGTAATGGCCGCCACCGCGGCGCTTCGCAGCGGGGCGGGTATAGTTACCGTTGCCGTTCCGAGCGAGATTGAAGCCGCGATGTACCCTTGTTTTACGGAAGTTATGGTACGCGGCTATGATAAGCCCGAAGACCTTGACCGTCTTCTCGAAAAATCCGACGTATGCATACTCGGGTGCGGTATCGGCAAGTCTGACCTTTCGTCGGAAGTAGTGAGATATATTCTCGCGAATTACGACAAGCGTATAGTTCTCGACGCCGACGGCATAAATATCCTTGCGCGCGACATAGATATTATCAAGGATACCAAGGCAACCGTAATAATGACTCCGCACGTCGGGGAGATGGCGCGGCTCAGCGGTATGACGTCGGAAGAAGTCGAAGATGACCGCGAGATTGTCGCCTCCGGCATGGCGAGGGAACTTAACGCGGTCGTGGTGCTGAAAGGCGCGCAAACCGTTATCGCTTCCCCGCACGCGAAGGGGACTATTTACGTCAATCACAGCGGCAATCCCGGCATGGCGACCGCGGGAAGCGGCGACGTGCTCGCCGGTATAACCGGAGCGCTTGCCGCCGTCATAAAGGAACCGCACCGCGCTGCCGCCTGCGCCGTCTATATTCACGGCGTTGCCGGTGATCTTGCCGCAGACGAACTTTCTATGACCGGCATGACCGCGCGTGACATTATTGACAGACTGCCGAAGGTGTTCAAAAGCTTTGAGTAAAGGGGAGACCCCCACTTGCGAAGAGTGCTTGCTTCTGTCGTTTTTGCTTTTCTGCTGTTAGCCGCGGGCTGTAAAAAGAACGTCGATATTATCAGTTATCTTTCGATGCCTTTCGAGAGCCGGGCGAAGCTGACAATCGAATCGTCGGAATACTATGTTAACGTACAAAAAGGCGGCGCGAACCTCGTTTCCGTGACTGTCGTTTCGCCCGAAGCGCTCGCGGGGCTTACCGTTTCGCTCGGCGAACAAAGCGAGCTTACGTTTAACGGCGTTGCCTGCTCCGAAGGAATGCCGTTCACGGCAGCGGAACTTATTTGCGAGGCGTTCGACGCGCGCAACGTCGTTTCCTCCGTTTCCGACGGCGAAACGACGGAAGTGTATTTCGCGGCTTCGGCTGTTGCGGGAAAACTGCGGCTCGACGCTTTTTCCGCCGTGCCGCTCTCTCTTGAGGCGGACGGCATATATATGGAGTTTACCGATTTCAAGCGATAAGGGTGTGTGAACAATTTGGAGCAATATCTGAAGCGTACATGGGCGGAGGTCGACCTTGACGCCATAGCACACAATTATAATATGATCAGGAAGGCGGCAGGCGACGCCGAATGCATGTGCATCGTGAAGGCGGACGCCTACGGCCACGGCGCGATTCCTGTCGCAAGGCAGCTTTTCGACTGCGGAGCGCGTTTCTTTGCCGTCTCAAATATCGAGGAGGCGCTCCAGCTTCGCGACGGGGGCATTTCCGGCGGGATACTTATCCTCGGTTACACGCCGCCGGAGTTCGCGGACGTGCTGTATATAAACGATATTTCTCAGACTGTTTTCTCCGTTTCGGGCGCCCGTCAGCTCGCCGAGGCCGCGCACGGCAGGACGATAAAAGTTCATATCAAGCTCGACACCGGTATGTCGCGCCTCGGACTGAACGGCGGCGCCGACGAAATGACGGAGCAGGCGCTCGCGATCTGCGGTATAAAAGGGCTTCGCGTCGAAGGACTTTTCACGCACTTCGCGAGAGCGGACGAAAAGAATGACGAAGCGACGAAAGCGCAGTTCGATTTGTTTTCCGAGGTCGCGGAGCGGCTTGCCGCCGCAGGCGTGAAAATCAAGTTCAGGCACTGCTGCAACTCCGCAGGCCTGCTTGCTTATCCGCAATACCTGCTTAATATGTGCCGCCCGGGACTTATTCTTTACGGGCTTTCACCCTTCGGCGGCGAATACGGCATCCCGGCGATGACGCTTAAAACCGTCGTTTCGCAGATAAAGACGATCCCGGCAGGCACGCCGATAAGTTACGGCGGTAGGTACGTTACCGAGCGCGAAAGCCGTATTGCCGTGCTTCCCGTCGGATACGCGGACGGCTTTGCGCGTCTGCTTTCAGGCAAAGCACAGGTGCTTATCAACGGCGAGCGTGTGAATACAGTCGGCAATATCTGTATGGATATGACGATGGCGGACATCACTGGCAAGAACGTCAGCGAAGGCGACGTTGCCGTTATTATCGGCAGCGACGGCGGCGACATGATCACCGCGGAGGATATCGCCAAGCTGACCGGCACGATACCTTACGAGGTGATTTCGCTTATCGGAAAGCGCGTTCCGCGCGTTTTCATCAGAAACGGCGAAATCGTAGGCAGCACGGGGCTCCTCGAACATTAACAACAGAATACGTCTCCGAATAAACTGATACGGGAGCGGAAAATATTTCGTATCATTGTTTAATCGTGTCGGCGAATGGCAAGAATAATGATGACAGCCGCTGATTCGATAAACGGAGATGAACTGCATTGAATGTTTTAAGAGGGGATATATACTACGCGGACCTAAGTCCCGTCGTCGGCTCGGAGCAGGGCGGTATGCGTCCGGTGCTCATCGTGCAGAACGACGTCGGCAATAAATACAGCCCGACGGTCATCGCCGCGGCAATTACCTCCCAGACCGGCAAAGCGCGTTTGCCTACTCACATTCCGCTTTCCGCGTCAAACTGCGGACTTGAGAAGGATTCCGTGGTGCTGCTCGAGCAGGTCAGGACCATCGATAAGCAGCGTTTGCGCGAGCGAATGGGGCACATAGGGGACGAATCCATGCACAGAGTCAACGAGGCGCTGTCAATCAGCTTCGGACTTTGACTCGGACCGTTTCCGCGATATTATCCGAAAAAACAACGGAGTTTTTTGCGGCATTTTGTGCCGTGAAAAGCTCCGTTTTTCAGTGAAATGTATAATGTGTATAAGGTACCTGTTCGGGAGTGTAAACAAAGAGTAGAAAAAATTTTTTTCGACAAAAAACCACATGTTGATGAAATGCGAGTTTTTCACATTTTCCACCGAGTTTTCAACAGCCCGAGGCCGAAATCGGTATCCGATTTGTATAATTCTACCGTTTATTCCGCCGGCAGAATGAATAAAAACCGCCGATTTCACCTAAGGAAAATATCAAAGGCGCTGCGTCGCGGTTTTCGGTGTATAATTATAAATCCATTAAAAAAGCCGACGGAAAAGCAAGTTTCCGTCGGCGGTTTTTTGTGCTTCAGTCCTCTTTTATCAGCGCGATGTGGACGTCGGTGAGCTGCTTCGGATCGACTGTCGAAGGGGCGCCCATCATGAGGTCCTGCGCGTTCTTGTTCATCGGGAAGGGGATGACCTCGCGGATTGAATCCTCGCCCGCGAGCAGCATCACCATACGGTCGACGCCGGGGGCGATACCCGCGTGCGGCGGCGCTCCATAGCAGAAGGCGCCGTACATAGCAGGGAACTTGGCGCGTACATCTTCTTCGCCGAGTCCGACGATGCTGAAGGCCTTAATCATCAGCTCGGGATCGTGGTTTCTGACCGCGCCGGAGCTGAGCTCAACGCCGTTGCATACGAGGTCGTACTGATAGGCGAAGATGTCAAGCGGATCCTTTTCTTCGAGCGCCTGCATGCCGCCCTGCGGCATCGAGAAGGGGTTGTGGCAGAACTCGAGCTCGCCGGATTCCTCGCCGATCTCGTACATCGGGAAATCGACAATCCAACAGAACTCATAGCGTTCCTTATCCATGTGTCCGGGCACGGAAGCGCCGAGCAGGCGGCGAAGCACGCCCGCGGTCTTCTGCGCGGCGTTCTTCTTGCCGGCGGCAAGCGCGATGAAGCTGTTGGGCTTGAGTCCGAGTTTCGCGACGACGGCGTCCTTGCGGTCGAGCAGGAACTTGGAGATGCCGCCGACAAGCTCGCCGTTTTCGTCGAGACGGAACCAGCACGCTTTGTTGCCGGAAATGACTTCCGTATCTGCGATGAGCTTATCTATAAACTTGCGCGTTTCCGCGAAGTCGTGAACGACGACGCAGCGCACCTCGGCGCCCTCAAAGGGCCCGAAGCCGCAGCCCTGCATTTCGGCGGTAACGTCGCTGACTTCAAGATCAATGCGAAGGTCGGGCTTGTCCGTGCCGTATTTCTCCATTGCGTCGAGATAGGCGATACGCTTGAACGGCGCGGACGAGGCGACGTTGTACTTGCCGAATTTCGCGAATATCGGCGGCAGCACGTCCTCGAGAACGGCGAAAACGTCGTCCTGCGTAGCAAACGACATTTCCATATCGAGCTGATAGAACTCGCCGGGGCTTCTGTCGGCTCTGGCGTCTTCATCGCGGAAGCAGGGGGCGATCTGGAAATATCTGTCGAAGCCGGACGCCATAAGCAGCTGCTTGAACTGCTGCGGCGCCTGCGGCAGCGCGTAAAACTTGCCGGGATGGTTGCGCGACGGCACAAGGTAGTCGCGCGCGCCCTCCGGCGAGGAGCTGGTCAGTATAGGCGTCGTGATCTCGAGGAAGCCGTGTTCGATCATCGAGGCGCGCAGGGCGGCGACGATGTTGCTTCTGAGCACGATGTTGCTCTTGACTTCGGGATTGCGAAGGTCGAGATATCTGTATTTAAGACGGGCGTTCTCGTCCGCCTCGCGGGATTTGTTTATCTCAAAGGGCAGGGAATTGAAGCGGCATTTGCCGAGCACTTCGACCTTGTCCGGAACGACTTCGATATCACCGGTCGCCTGCTTCGGATTCTTCGACTGGCGCTCGCGGACGACGCCCGTGACGGTGATCGTTGACTCCTTGTTGATTTCCTTGAACGCCGCCATCATTTCCGCGGACTCGGCAACGAGCTGCGTCGTGCCGTAGAAGTCGCGCAGCACGATGAAAGCGAAGTTTGAGCCAACCTCGCGGACGTTTTCCATCCAACCGCAGAGCGTAACTGTCTTTCCGGCGTCGGAAAGGCGGAGCTCGCCGCAGTTATGCGTTCTTGACTGGAACATATCTATCCCTCTTCCGTTTTTTCTTTAACCTTGTTATTTTCTCACATTTGCCGCGGATTGTCAATAGAAAGAGTCAATTTTACATAATCGTAGACAAGCCGGGAAAAGTATGTTATAATGCGAATAATAAATCAAAGGAGAACGAATATGGCTGAATTGAAAATAACCGCCGGCAATTTCAACGCTGAGGTAATCGGCTCGGAATTGCCCGTCCTGCTTGACTTCTGGGCTTCGTGGTGCGGTCCCTGCCGCATGCTCGGACCTGTCATCAGCGAGCTTGCCGAGGAATACGAAGGCAAAATGAAAGTCGGCAAGGTCAACGTCGATGACGAGCCGGAGCTCGCCGGCAGATTCGGCGTCAGCAGCATCCCGACGGTCGTGCTGATAAAAGAGGGGAGAGTTGTCGCGGCTTCGATAGGGTATAAGCCGAAGGAAGAACTTGTCAAAGCGCTCGGAATATAGAATATAATAAACCAACGACCTCCGGCTGCCGGAGGTCGTTGCGGTATTAAAACGGAATTATTGTTCCGTAACTTTTTCGTTGTATTCGGAAAGTAAGCTCCTTATCTCGGCCATATTCACGGTGTTGTACTTATCCGCCCATTTAAGAAGCGCACGTACTGATTTTACGCTCTCTTTTTTGCCTTTTTCCATGCCGAGTTTTCTTCTGAAATACCTGCGTATTATCCTGCACCTGTATTTGCATCTCGGAACGCTCAGTAAATAGATTATATCGGCGTCGTCGAAAGATTGTTTGCACCATGCGTAATAAACGCCTTCGATAATCCAACCGTCGCGCTTCAGAATGTCGTTAAGAAGTGCCTCGCGCTCGTGAGGATCGCGCTTTTTCCCGTAATGATTCGAAGCGTTGTCCCATTGGATATCGTCAAGGTCGTAATGGGGTATTCCGTATTCTTTTGAGAGCTTTTCGGCAAGGAAAGTCTTTCCGCTGCCGGGCCCGCCGATAATACGTATTTTCAATCGCTTATCCTCACTTTGTTAGCCGAAGGGCACATTATTCAAAAAAGCACTTGCGACTGCAAGTGCTTTTTTGATGGTGCGGTCGGGGGGACTTGAACCCCCACGAGATTGCTCTCACTAGCCCCTCAAGCTAGCGCGTCTGCCTATTCCGCCACGACCGCGTGCAAGAGGTATTATAATCGAATACCCCCGACTTGTCAACACTTTATTTGAGATTTTTTGAAAAAAACTAATCGAGTATATTCAGGTGCTTTTTCAATATGCCGTTTGCGGTTTCAAAGCACGCGATGCAGAGCAGCAGGAAAAACGCCGCTCCGAAAACGCCGTAGTCGTTAAGCGTCTGCAAAACGCCGCCGTCGACGAATGAAAACACCTTTTCGATCGGGTTGAAATACAGCGCGAGATAAAACGATCCGCCGAGGACGGCGAAGACTCCGACGCCGCAGAGCAGGGAAGCGGCTATGCGCTCCTTGCGGAAAAGATGCCCGAGCGCGACGGAGAGATAAAGCCCCGATATTACCATCGCGGCGAGAATCAGCATCAGCACCGCCGCCATAAAGTTGTACCAGAAGCCGAAGTCCGACTTGAAAAAAACCGTAACGACCGGAGGCAGCTGCGCGCGGTAAAGCCAGTATGCGAAAACGCAGAAGCCCGCGTTCAGCACGCTCCACATCATGGCGCAGGCGAAACGCGCGGTAAGCTGCTGACGTATCGTCGCGGGGAGCGACATCGTTACTGCGCCGTTCTCTCCGAGCATGGATTTATAAACGCGCATAGTGATGACATACAACGTCAGAAAGACGCCGAGAATTATAATGATATCATTCGTTATGCTGACAAAGTTGATTATCGTCTGCATAATCGTGCTTTCCGAGTTTCCAGCGAACGCGTTGAGTATGCGGCCTGCTCCTGCGGCTGCGACAACGGCAGCGTAAAGCGGGAGCATAGTGCGCCAGGTGGCGAGCAGTTCCCGCTTGAATAGATTTTTCAGCATTTGAACTCCTCCCTGAATATCGCGTCCAAGGATTTGCCTCTCTCGGACCGGAGGTTTTCCGCGTCTTCGAAAAGCGTTACCCTGCCGTTTGAAATGAAGGCGGCGTCCTGCAAAACGCGCTCGACGTCGGAGGCCGAGCCGGCCGTAATGATTACGGTGCTGCCGTCGGGCCTGTTCGCGAAGACGGTGTTGAAAACGTAGTCGCGTGTCGCCGGGTCCAGCCCGCCGATCGGCTCGTCAAGAAGGAAAAGCTTGGCGCGCCGGCTCATCGTCAGCGCGATGCCCAGCTTTTCAAGCGCGCCTCTCGACATTTCTTTCAGTTTTTCTTTATGCTCGATTCCGAGATCGGAGAGCATACTCAATGCTTTTTCGCAATCAAAATCGGCGTAGAAATCGCGATACAAACGGAACGCGTCTCCGGCGGACGCCCAGTCCTCAAAGGCGTTTGCGCCGCCGAGAAATGCGGTGAACTTTTTGGTGTTGACGCCCGGCGCGACGCCGTCTATCCTGATTTCTCCGGAGTCGGGCGTAAGCAAACCGGCGGCGAGTTTGAGAAACGTTGTTTTTCCGCTGTCTTTCGGTCCGAGCAGGCCGACAACGCGCCCCGGTTCGACGGAAACAGAAAGGCCGTCGATTGCGGGCGTTTTACCGTATGTCTTTGTAAGGTCTTTGCATTCGAGTATATGGGACACGTTCTTCACCTCTCAGTGCCTGATTAAAAAGCCGCAGCCGTCGGGAAGGCGGCCGCGGCGTAAGGATTATTTTCTGTAAAGCCGCTTTCCGCGGATGACCGGTTCGCTTGTCAGATTTATTCCGAGCTTTTTGAGCGTCGATTCGTCAACGCTCGCGAGCATGACCGACGTGTGCATTTCAGCGTGGCGCAGCTTGCTGAGCTGCTTCAAAGCGAGGTCGGCGGTCGGGTTGGTCGCCGCGCTTATCGCAAGGGCGATGAGTATTTCGTCGGTGTGCAGGCGCGGATTGCTGTTTCCGAGATCGACGGTCTTGAGCTTCTGTATCGGCTCGATGATGATCGGGGAAATAAGAAGAATATCGTGGTGGATACCGCCGAGAATTTTGAGCGAGTTGAGCAGCGCGGCAGCCGCAGCTCCGAGCAGGGAGGAGGTCTTGCCGGTAACTATCCTGCCGTCCTCGAGTTGTATCGCTGCGGCGGGGGCGCCGGTTTCCTTTTCGCGTTCGAGCGCGGCTCCGACGACCGGTCGGCAGCTTTCGTCGACGCCGGCCTGTTTCATGAGCATTTCGTTTTTGTAGACGGCTTCGTTGCCGACCTTGCCGTTTTTGCAGGCGCAGACGGTGTTGTAGTAGCGGCGTATAATCTCCTGCTTCGACGCTTCGCAGACGACGTCGTCGTCGATGATGCAGTTGCCCGCCATGTTGACGCCCATATCCGTAGGCGATTTATACGGGCATTCGCCGGTGATTTGCTCGAAAAGCACCTTCAGCACCGGGAAAATCTCGACGTCGCGGTTGTAGTTGACCGCGGTCGTGCCGTAAGCTTCGAGGTGGAAGGGGTCGATCATATTGACGTCGTTAAGGTCTGACGTCGCGGCTTCGTAAGCGAGGTTGACCGGGTGTTTGAGCGGCAGGTTCCAGATGGGGAAGGTCTCGAACTTCGCGTAACCGGATTTTATTCCGCGCTTGCTGTCGTGATAAAGCTGCGAAAGGCAGGTCGCCATTTTTCCGCTTCCGGGACCGGGGGCGGTCACAACGACGAGCGGGCGGGTGGTTTCGATGTATTCGTTCTTGCCGTAGCCGTCGTCGCTGACGATGAGCGGAATATTGGAGGGGTAACCGTCTATTTTGTAGTGGCGGTAGACCTTCAGCCCGAGGTTTTCGAGTCGCTCTTTGAAGAGACGGCAGGCGGGCTGGTCGCTGTATTTGGAGATAACGACGCTGCTGACGTACAGTCCGCAGTCGCGGAAGGCGTCGATAAGGCGCAGAACGTCGGTGTCGTAGGTGATTCCGAGATCGCCGCGGATCTTGCTGTTTTCAATGTCGGATGAGTTGATGACGATGACGACTTCGGCCTTGTCCGCAACCTTCAGTAGCATGCGGATCTTCGAGTCGGGCTCAAAGCCGGGGAGAACGCGGGAAGCGTGCAGATCGTCGAACAGCTTGCCGCCGAATTCAAGGTAAAGCTTGCCGCCGAACTGTTCGATGCGCTTCTCTATGTTTTCCGATTGCATCGCGATATACTTTGCGTTATCAAATCCGACTTTGAACATTTTTCTCGACCTCCGACATATTTTTACAAATTCGAATTTATTATATTACAATTCGCCGGAAGTTTCAATCTATTTTTGAAAAATAAACGGATAAAACTTGATATATTTTGTTGTTGATGGTAAAATTATATTGCGGTCAGAGAAAACCCGCTTGGAGGAAATGATAATGGACGGCAGAGAATTGATAGCGCTCGCCAAAGAAGCGAGAAAAAACGCATATATCCCGTATTCCGGCTTCTCCGTCGGAGCGGCGCTGCTTGCTAAAAGCGGCAGGGTGTATACCGGTTGCAACATAGAAAGCGCGACCTTTTCGCCGACGATTTGCGCGGAACGTACCGCTTTCGCGAAAGCGATAAGCGAAGGCGAACGCGAATTCGAGGCGATCGCCATCGTCGGAGGCAGCGACCGCGACGACGAAATCTGCTATCCGTGCGGAGTTTGCCGGCAGGTGATGAGCGAGTTTTGCTCCGGCGATTTCAAACTTTACTTTGCGGACGGCGAAGAAGTTAAAGAGTATTCGTTTGATGAAATGATGCCTTACAGGTTTTACCTGTGAGGCATCTCTTTTATTTGAGTTTTATGCAAACGGCGGTTATATCGTCGCTTCCGGAGGAGCCGTAGCTTTCGCGGGCTGCGCGTACGATCTTTTCGCATACCGCGTTCGGCTTCATGTCATAAAACAACGTGTTTTCGAGCCATTCGTCGCCGTTGTTTACCGCGCCGTCGGAAAGCATGAGAAGTAGATCGCCGCGTTTCAGTTTTGCGCTTATCTCATCTATGCGCGTTTCGTTCAGTATTCCCACCGGAAGAGTGGGGGAGTATAGCCGTCTCACGCGGCTTTCGGACACAATATAGCTCGCCGGAGCGCCTGCTTTCGCTATTGTGAAGGCGCCCGTTTCCGTATCGAGTCTGCAAATATCGGCGGTGGCGAAGGATTCGTCGCCGCCTTTAATTTTCAGCGCCGCGTTCGCGAGCTTGAGCGCTGTGGAAAATGAGAGCCCGTTGAGCAGGAAGCGTTTGAGCAGTCCGCAGGTCATGCCGCTGTCTATCGAGGCAAGTTTGCCGGAGCCCATTCCGTCGCTGATAATCACGTTAAGATATTTCCCGCGCGTGAAGTATTCGCAGTTGTCGCCGGAATTGCTCTCGCGTTCGTTCTTATATTCCGCGAAGCCGATATCGATTCGTTCCGATGCGTCGAACGCCTCGCCGAACGCCTCCGGTTCAGCGGCGATTTCCGTTGATACGTCTTCCAACGCCTCCGATACAATGGAATATGAATCGGTTGACAATTCTCTCAAATCGCTGTTTTCCGAGTTTACCGCGGGTGATGACAGCATATATGCTTTTATCATGCTTTCCATGTCGCCGATATGGGCGCATCTGGGCAGGAGTGCAGAGTTTGCGTGTCCCGAAATTATGCCTTGAGCGTAGTTGTATATCCCTTCGGCTACCTGTTCTCGCTTTACGCCGGTGCAGAACTTTGTCAGTTCGCACCCGGAGCATAGTCCGTCGTGCACGTGAGAAACGCATCCTTCGGGCGTCGGCGCGAGTTCTTTGCTTACTTCAGCGGAAACGTCGGCGATGCTGTCGCTCAAATAGCGGAAAAGCGACGCGGTTTCCTTCAGTTTTTCCGCCGCTTCCGCGCGCGGAGCCGTATCCGGCAGCGGCAGAAACGAAGTTTTACTTAATAAACATTGAGGAGTAATAATGAAAATCAGCGCGGCAAACAGCACCGCCGCCATTTCCGAAAGCAGTTCAGTGATAGGCGTGAAGATCAGGTTTGTGCAAAACCGTATCGCTATGAAGCAGGCGGCGCAGGGGAGTTTTCCCGCGCGGAAGAGCATGCGTGAGCACGTTACGCTGAGCGGCAGGATAAAGAAATACTCCGGGCGCAGCGCGCCGAGCGCCCACGCCGCCCCGAAATACGCGCTCGAAAAGAACGCTTCCGTGCCGTTCAGCTTTGCGGCAAATATCAGCGCGAAAGCGGAAGCGGCGACGCCGAGCGCGCTGACTCCGAACGGCTGCAGCGAGTTTGCGGAAAGCAGTAAGGGAAGTGCCGCGGCTGCCAGAGAAGCGAGTGTTGCGGGTTTTTGCCTGAATACGCTTTTGCCGTAATTCGCTATCGCTGTTTTGAAGACGAACGCGCCCCCGGCCGCGACCGCGGATATTCCTATCCACGCAAAGCTGCCGGCAATGTTTTTTGAGCTTAATTCGCCGCAGAGGAGTCCGGTTACCGTCAGCGCGATGAAAACCGCTAACGGCGCGATATACGCGTCGGATAGGGTTTTGCCCTTGCCTTTGAAAATCAAACGGAACAGAATCATTGCGGTCATAGCGGATACCGGCGCCGCGGAGCCGTAGAAAGAAAAGCTCATATATGAAAAGAATCCGCCTAAATAGCATAGCGGCAGCCAACTCCGCGGTATCACCGCAATTGCCGCGACTGCAAACGGAGAAGCGCCGATTGCTTTTATCGGCAGCGCGGAAAGGAATCCGAACAGTGCGGCGGCGGTGCCTTTAACGATTCCGAGTGAGATGAATCTTTCATAATTGAGTTTAAGAGCAGACCGTTTTCTTTTTGTCAAAGTGTTATCCATTTTTGCCTCCTTCCGCAACAAAAATAAGTATACTGCTTGTCCGGGAGGCGATTTGTCAAAAAATGTGATAAAAAACCGACAAAATCTTTCTTATGTACTTTATTTATACCATATTTTGTGGTATTATATTCTCATACTTACAAAATCGACGGAAAAGGTAGGTGCTTTTATGGAGTGGGTAACGCTTATTGCCGCTTGTCTCGCTTGCGTTCTGGCGGCCGCCGCGCTCATAGTTGTGATTAAAAATAAAAGACAACCCGCGGACGTTGAGGTTAAGCGTGATATCATTGACGAATTGCGCACCACGCGCGGAGAGCTTTCCGCGCAGGTACAGAACTCGTCGAAGAATAATTTTGAGACGCTGGCGGAGTTGCAGAGAAGCGTCGGGCAGAAGCAGGACGTTCGCATTTCCGAGCTTTCCACAAGTCTGATCGAAAGCCAGCGCGCGCTGCGTCAATCGGTCATTGAGGCGATGAACCTGATGAACGATCGCATAAAGGCGTTTTCCGAGCAGAACGAGCAGAAGCTTGAGAATATCCGCAAATCGACCAACGAGAGCATCAAGCTGATGATAGAGGAAAACAGCAAGAAGCTCGACGAGATGCGCAATACCGTTGACGAGAAGCTCCAGAAGACTCTTGAGGAACGCCTGCAACGCTCATTCTCGACCGTCAGCGAGCAGCTTGAGAAGGTTTATCAGGGACTCGGCGAGATGAAGACGGTTGCCGCTGACGTCGGAGATTTGAAGAAAGTGCTTTCGAATGTCAAAACGCGCGGCACGCTCGGCGAATACCAGCTCGGTGCTATACTTGAACAACTGCTTTCTCCCGAGCAGTACGACGCAAACGTCGCGACGATAAAGGGCAGCAGCGACCGCGTCGAATACGCCATACGCCTTCCCGGCGACGGCGAGGAGTTTGTCTATCTGCCGATAGACGCGAAGTTCCCGGCTGACGCGTATCAGCAGCTCCTTGACGCGAGAGACAAGGGCGACGTCGAAGCGGCAGACGCGGCGGGAAAACTGCTCGAAACGCGCATCAGAAACAACGCCAAAGACATCAAGAGCAAATACGTTTCGCCTCCGGACACTACGGACTTCGGTATTCTTTTCCTGCCGTTCGAGGGGCTCTACGCCGAGGTCGTCCAGCGCGGACTTGTTGAGGTCCTTCAGCGCGAAAGCAAAATTATGATTGCCGGTCCTACGACGATGGCGGCGCTGCTGAACAGCTTGCAGATGGGCTTCAGGACCCTCGCTATCAAGAAACATACTTCCGAGGTCTGGAACGCCCTCGCGGCGGTCAAGAGTGAATTCGAGAAGTTCGGCACGGTGCTGAAGAAGACTCAGGAGCGTCTGGACCAGGCGAGAGGGGAACTCGAAAACCTCGTCGGAACGCGCACGAGGAAGATTCAGCTGCGGCTTGACGCCATGACAAAGCTCGGCACGAAGGACGACGCTATCGACTTTGAGCGCGCGGTTGCTATGATTGAAGGCGAGGATTCCGCTTCAACTGATAATAATTTGTAATATTTGGATTTTTTCACTTTACAACACACCGTATTATGTAGTAAAATATACGTAATAAATGAGTAAAGAAGGGTTGCCTGATGAAAGATACCTATAAACGGGTTTTGGTCAAAATCAGCGGCGAGGCCCTCGCCGGCAGCAACGGACACGGCCTTGATTACGAAACGCTTAAGCGTATCTCCGTGAGCTTAAAAAAAGTTTACGAGCTCGGCGTTGAAATCGGTATTGTTGTCGGCGGAGGAAACTTCTGGCGCGGAAGACAGCATGAGAGCATGGACCGCACGACCGCGGATCATATCGGAATGCTTGCCACGACGATGAACGCGCTCGCGCTTGCGGACGCGATACAGGAGCAGGGAGTACCCACCCGCGTTATGACGGCGATTGAAATGCGTTCGATAGCCGAGCCGTATATCCGCGGCAGAGCCGTCAGACATTTCGAGAAAAACCGCATCATCGTCTTCGGCGCCGGCACGGGCAATCCGTTCTTCTCAACCGATACCGCCGCGGCGCTTCGCGCGGCTGAGATTGAGGCGGACGTCATAATGAAGGCGACGAACGTCGACGGCGTTTACGACAAGGACCCTCACAAGTTCCCGGACGCCGTGAAGTACGATGAATTGACCTATCTCGACGTTATCAACCGTCAGCTCGGCGTTATGGACTACGCCGCGATCTCCCTTTGCATGGAGAACAAGATCCCGATACTCGTTTTCAATCTTAACGATCCCGACAACATCTTCAGAGCCGTCACCGGTGAGAAGATAGGAACTACAGTAAAGGAGTAATGGCAATGAAAGGCAATTATCCCGAAATCGAAGAAAAAATGCAGAAAACCGTAAATGCGCTTGAGGCGGAGTTTGCTACAATCCGCGCGGGCAGAGCAAATCCCACGATGCTCGATAAGATCAGAGTGGATTATTACGGAACGCCCACACCCATCAATCAGATGGCTGCGGTTTCCGCTCCGGAGCCGCGCATCCTGCTTATCGCGCCCTGGGACGCTTCGCAGGTGAAGGCAATCGAAAAAGCGATTCTTACTTCCGAACTGGGCATCAACCCGCAGAATGACGGCAAGACGATTCGCCTTGTCGTTCCGCCGCTGACGGAAGACCGCCGTAAGGAAATCGCGAAGACGCTCCATAAGTACGCCGAGGAAGCAAAAGTGTCCGTCAGGAACATTCGCCGCGACGCCATTGAAGATTTCAAAAAGCAGCAGAAGGCGAGCGAGATGACCGAGGACGATTATAAGATTTGCGAGAAGGACATCCAGGAGCTCACCGACAAATACTCCGAAAAGATCACGAAGATACTCGAAGTTAAAGAAAAAGAGATTTTAGAGGTCTGATTTGAGGAAAAAGCACGAGCTTCCGGCGGTCATACCGGAATCCGTCGGAATAATAATGGACGGGAACGGCCGCTGGGCAAAAAAACGCGGTCTGCCGAGAAGCCTCGGACACAGTAAAGGTGCCGGGGTTTTTCGCGATACGGTCTTTAATTGCAGGGATTTAGGCGTTAAGTATCTTACTGTTTACGCGTTCTCTACTGAAAACTGGAAGCGTTCCGAAGAGGAGATAGACGCTATTGTAAATATTCTCCGCGAGTATTTGAAAAAGGCGTTTACCGAGTTTAAGGACGAGAACATATCGGTAAAATTTATCGGCGATATCTCGCCGTTCCCGCAGGACGTTATCAGTGAGATAAAGCGCCTCGAGGCCGACAATCCCGCGAATCCTGATATGCACCTGAACGTCGCGCTGAATTATGGCGGAAGAGCTGAGCTCGTCCACGCGTTCAAGCTGATGCTGGCTGACGTTGAAGCAGGGAAGCTTTCCGCCGAAAACGTAAACGAGGAAACGGTTGACAATTACCTGTACACCGCGGGACAACCGGATCCTGACGTTATAATCAGACCGAGCGGAGAACAGCGTCTTTCAAACTTCATGCTTTGGCAGGCGGCGTATTCGGAGTTCTGGTTCGATAACGTGCTTTGGCCCGATTTTTCAAAAAAAGACCTGCTGCGCGCGTTCGCTGATTACGCGAATCGGGACCGCAGATACGGGGGGAGAAAATGAAGCAGAGAATACTGACGGCTTCCATACTTATTATTCTTGCCGCGCCGATACTTATCTGGTCGGATACCATAGTGCTCAATATCGCAATATCGCTTATTTCCGCAGTCGGCATATATGAACTGCTTGCCGCGACGAAATACATTCAGAATCACACTTTGACGGTTGTCAGCATTATATACGCCGCCGCGGTGCCGTTTCTGTTTTTGCTGCCGAGCGAAAGCCGTCACGGCGTATTTATCGGAGTCATTTTTGTTTTCGTCGTCGTGCTCTTTATGCTGCTGATGTTCAAGAATAAGAAATACCGCCTTGAACATATTTCCGTCGCGTTTTTGATGACGAATATAATACCGATGTTTCTTTCGTCGCTCTACGTTCTGCGCAAAATGCCCGAAACGATGGTCGTTGATGCGCGCATGGACTTTGTCTTTATGCTGCTGCCGATTGTTTGCGTGATAATAACGGATACGTTTGCGCTGTTTACCGGCATGCTTATCGGAAAGCACAAGCTTGCGCCGGCGGTAAGCCCGAAGAAGACCGTTGAAGGCGCAATCGGCGGCGCTGTATTCGGCGTGTTGGTATTCGTGGCGGCGGCGATTATCTCAGAAAAGGTAATCGGTGTGGACGTTAACCTTCCGCTGTTTGCCGCGGCCGGACTCCTCACGAGCGTTATCGGGCAGTTCGGCGATTTGTTTATGTCGGTTATCAAGCGCCACTGTGATTTGAAAGACTTCGGGAATCTGATGCCAGGACACGGCGGCATACTTGACAGATTCGACAGTCTGATTTTTGCGGCGCCGACCTTCCTGCTGTTCGTTTACGGTATGGATTATATCGGCGTTCATATGATAATTCATTGACCGGAGCATAGAATATGATTGAATCATCAGTTGCGCTGCTCGGTTCGACAGGTTCTATCGGAACACAGACAGTTGACGTGATACGCTCTCTGGGAATGCGTATCACGCTTTTGTCGGCCAGAAACAGCGTTGACACAATCGAAAAACAAATCAGAGAGTTTTCTCCCGCCGCGGCGGTAATGACAGACCCGTCAGCTGCGGAGGAGCTGAAAATACGCGTCGCCGATACGAAAACGAAGGTTTACGGCGGCGAAGACGCGCTTTCCGCTTGCGTCGCGGAGTGCGGCGCCGAAACCGTTGTAAACGCTGTCGTCGGCTTTGCCGGCTTAAAGCCGACCGTTGCCGCGATAGAATCGGGGAAGCGCATCGCGCTCGCTAATAAGGAGACGCTTGTCGCCGGCGGCGAGCTCGTCACTTCGCTCGCTAAAAAGCACGGCGTCAAGATATTCCCGATTGACAGCGAGCACAGCGCGATATTCCAGTGCCTGCTTGCTTCCTCGAAACCTGCGGACGAGGTTGAGAAGATAATCCTCACCGGTTCCGGCGGGCCGTTCAGGGGCAAAAAATGGTTCGATCTCCGGAGCGTTACGCCGGAGCAGGCGGTCAAGCACCCGACCTGGAACATGGGGCAGAAAATATCCGTCGACTCCGCGACTCTGATGAATAAAGGGCTTGAGGTTATCGAGGCGGTTCGCCTGTTCGGCGTTTCTCCCGACAAGATAGAAGTCGTGATACACAAGGAAAGCGTGATTCATTCGCTCGTTCGTTTCCGCGACGGAGCAGTAATCGCGCAGATGTCGTATCCGGATATGCGCCTGCCGATCAGCTACGCGCTGACTTATCCGGGCCGCGTATATCCCGCTGCCGAGCCGCTTGATCTCGCTTCACTCGGAACGCTCGACTTCGAGGAGCCGGACACCGAAACCTTCAAATGCCTCGATTATGCCTATACGGCGCTTGAAATGGGCGGTAACGCGACTGCTGCGCTGAACGGCGCCAATGAAGTCGCGGTTGAACGCTTTTTGAAACGCGAGATCGG
This sequence comes from Clostridia bacterium, assembly GCA_017616855.1. GTDB lineage: Bacteria > Bacillota > Clostridia > Oscillospirales > RGIG8002 > RGIG8002. The sequence goes on from JAFZXI010000064.1 coordinate 25,974, forward strand.
TTTCTGCGACATACCGCGCTGCGTCGAAACCGCGCTGCTCGGTTTTGCTCCGACGGATAACGACCTCGACGGCATTATCGACGCCGACCTGCAGGGCAGAAGAATAGCTGCTGCAGTCAAGAAATCATGGTGAGTAAATGAACATTTTCCTCGGCATCTTAATATCCGTGCTTGCGTTTGCGCTGATGATTTTCATTCACGAGTTCGGCCATTTCATTACGGCAAAGCTCTTCAAGGTGAAGGTCAATAAGTTCGCGCTCGGAATGGGGCCGGCGCTTTTCAAGTTCGGCAAGGGTGAAACTGAGTATTCGCTCCGCGCTTTCCCGATAGGCGGCTATTGCGCTATGGAGGGCGAGGACGGCGAAAGCGAGGAGCCGCGTGCCTTCGTTAACCAGAAGCCGTGGAAGCGCCTGATTATCCTTGTCGCAGGCGCGGCGATGAATATCCTGCTCGGATTGATTATAATGTCGATTCTCGTGTGCCAGATGCCGCTTCTCGGCACCAGGTATATAGCGAACGTTCCCGACGCTAACGAAGGTATTGCGGAAATGCTTCAGGTCGGGGATGAAATACTCGAAGTCAACGGAAAGAACGTATATATAACAAGCGACGTTGATTATATAATCGCGCTTGATAACGACGGTAAAGCCGATTTTCTTGTCAGACGCGACGGAGAGGAAATAGAGCTTAAGGACGTTCAGCTGTCACTGTATACCGATGAGGACTCCGGTTCTTCCGGCACTTACATCGATTACGGCGAGGAAGGGTATCAGTTCCTCGGCAAAGAGAAAACGTTTTTCGGAGTGATTGGTTATAGTATATCCGAAACAATATCGACCGTCCGTCTTGTTCTTTATTCATTTGCGAGTCTGATTACGGGGAAAATCCCGATTAAGTCGATAGGCGGGCCGGTCGCGGTAACAACGACTATTGTCAAAAACGTAACAAGCGGCTGGAAACCTATATTGAAACTGATCGGCATGATAAGCATCAACCTCGGCGTATTCAATTTGTTCCCGCTGCCCGCGCTTGACGGCGGACGGATACTGTTCGCACTGATTGAAATGATAATTCGCAGGCCGGTCAGCCGCAAGGTTGAAGGAATTATTCACACAGTCGGCTTTATTTTACTGCTCGGTTTGATGGCGCTGATATTCTTCAAGGATATCCTGTCGTTGTTTATTTGAGGTGTGAGATGACGCGCAAGGTCAGAGTCGGAAATACTTATATCGGCGGCGGCGCGCCCGTATCCGTTCAGACGATGCTGGATGCTCCGTCTTACGACGTCGAGGGTAACGTCGCGCAGGCGATTGCCGTCGAGGAGGCGGGGTGCGATATTCTTCGCGTTGCCGTGCCGGATGAAGCTGCGCTTGCGGCGCTTGAAGCCGTGAAAAAGGCGGTCTCCGTGCCGGTTGTCGCGGATATTCATTTCGACTATAAGCTCGCGCTTGCGGCGATCGATTGCGGCGCAGACAAGATACGCATCAACCCCGGAAACATCGGCGGAGCCGAACGAGTCCGCGCCGTAACGGAGAAGTGCAAAACTAACGGCGTCGCGATACGCGTGGGCGTCAACTCGGGTTCGCTTGAAAAAGAGGTTCTCACGAAGTACGGTTCGCCAACGCCAGAGGCGCTTTGCGAGAGCGCTTTGAACGCCGTGCGGCTACTCGAAAGCTTTGATTTTTATGACACCGTCGTTTCGATAAAGACGTCGTCAGTCGTTGATACCGTTTCGGCTTACCGTCTGTTTTCTGCGGCGTCGGATTATCCTCTTCATATCGGCGTGACTGAGGCGGGAACCGAAAAAAGCGGCACTGTACGCAGCGCCGTTGCGCTCGGTTCGCTTCTGCTTGACGGGATAGGGGACACGCTCCGCGTTTCGCTTTCCGCTTCGCCTTTGAAGGAGGTCGAGGCCGGGATCGCGATTCTGAAAGCGTGCGGACTTCGCGATGGCGCGCAGGTTATCTCTTGTCCGACGTGCGGCAGGACACGCATCGACGTAAAGTCGCTCGCCGAGCAGGCGGAAGCATTGGCCGCGCGCTGTGAAAAACCGATAAAAATCGCGGTTATGGGCTGCGTCGTCAATGGGCCCGGCGAAGCGCGTGAAGCCGACATCGGAATAACCGGCGGAGACGGGGTCGGTCTGGTTTTCAAAAAAGGCGAGGTCGTCGAAAAGGTCGCGGAAAGCGAGCTTCTCGCGGCTCTCGAAAAGTACATAAAGGATTACGAAAACGCAAATGAGTGAAAACGGATACAAGTTTATCGAGGTCTTTACCGAGCTGACGCAGGCGTCAGACAAGGTGAAAGACATACGGATAAAGAACGCTTCCGTCCGTAAGGATGACAACGTTCTTTCTCTTAATATACGCGAAAGCGTTTCCGCCGATACGGAAACGGAGTTAAAGCAGTTGCTCACCTCTGCCTACGGGTTTTCTGACGTAGTCGTGGAGTGCGAGTCGCCGGCGGAACCGGAGATCTCCGCCGAAGTCACTGCGCCTGTTTCCGAGCAGTTATCTAAAGAAGCGGAATCCGTGCCGGAACCGGTATCCGAGGCCGTATCCGAGCAGCCCGAGCCGTCGGAAAACACAGATGAGTACGCGTTTGCGGAGATTCTTAACAAGGCGATTTCAATGAGCCCGCCTGTTGCTTCGCTGCTTGCGGGGTGCAAATACGCGCTTGACGGCTCCGTTGCTACGCTTACGCTCGCGAAAGGCGGCAAATCGTATCTTGATGTAAGGGGAGTCACCGCCTTTTTTGAAAAGCAGCTCCGCGCGGCAACGAATAAACCTTACGTGATTGAATACGACGGATTGACCGAGCTTGAAAAAGATGTTTCAGACCAGGAAATAATTGAATTGTCAACCGTTAATTCGGACAATGTAGCCAAAGAAAAAGAGCGCGTTCTGCTCGGAAATAAGATAACTAAGCAGGTCGTTCCGATGTCGTCGATAAACGAAGATACCGGCAGAGTCACGGTCGAGGGCGACGTTTTTAAGATTGATTCGCGCGAGACCCGCGACGGCTCCAAAATCAGAGCGACGATTTACGTTACGGACTATACCGCTTCGGTAGCGGTGAAACTCGAGGACGTCGCGTTAAGGATCAGACCCGTCGTGGATAAACTTGAGGAAGGCAAGCGCATCCGTGTCCGCGGTATCATCAGGTATGACCGCTATTTCGGCGATAACTGCCTTTTTGCGGACGACATAATGTCGGTCCCGAAGCAGACTGTTCCGGACACTGCGGAAGAAAAGCGCGTCGAGCTTCATCTGCATACCAACATGTCGTCAATGGACGGCGTTGCCGATATCGCCGATTACGTAAAGCGCGCTTCCGAGTGGGGACACAAAGCGATCGCCGTGACGGATCACGGCGTCGTGCAGTCATATCCGGCGGCTTCGGCGGCGTCGAAAAAGTACGGCGTCAAGATGATTTACGGCGTCGAGGACTACTTCGTCAATGATATCGTCGATGCGTTCTTCGGCGAAGAAAAGATGCCGCTTTCGGGCGAGTTTACCGTATTCGATATCGAAACGACCGGCACGATGATGTCGGACGACAGAATAACCGAAATTGCCGCCGTGAAGTTCCGCGACGGAGACGTTGCCGAGGAGTTCAGGACCTTCTGCAACCCCGATAAGAGCATCAGCGAAAAGATACAAAAGATAACCGGCATAACCAACGAGATGGTCGCTGACGCCCCGAAGGAAGCGGAAGTGGTTAAGAGTTTCCTGGATTTCTGCGGAAAAAGCGTACTTGTCGCGCACAACGCCGCTTTCGATACCGGCTTTATCGCCGCCGCCTGCGAAAGAAACGGCGTTCCTTTTGATTATTCCTACGTTGACACCGTGCCGCTCTGCCGCAAATACTACCCGAAACTAAAAAACGCGCGTCTTGACACTGTCGCAAAAGGACTCGGCTACGGCGATTTCCGCCACCACAGAGCGATGGACGATACCAAAGTGCTCGCCGCCATTTTCCGCGACCTGTCGGAGCGGCTTATCGCGGACGGCGTTGAGGATACGCTCGGTCTGAACGGCGCGCTCGAGGGTATGAACACCAACTCGATGCACCGTTTCCATCAGGTCCTGCTCGTCAAGAACAAGGAGGGCTTGAAAAACCTCTATAAGCTCGTGTCCAAAGCGCATATCGATAACTTCTACTATCAGCCGCGCGTCAAAAAGAGCGACCTGAACGAGCTCCGCGAAGGCCTTATCGTCGGCAGCGCCTGCGTCGAAGGCGAGTTATACCGCGCTTTCCTCGAGATGCGCAGCGAGGAGGAGATCCGGGAAATAGCGGATTATTACGACTATTTCGAGATTCAGCCCGTCGCGAACAACGAGTTCCTTATCAACGACGACGATATTACATGCGTAAACAGCAAGGACGACATTCGCGCAATTAATAAAAAAATCGTCGAGCTCGGCGAAAAACTCGGCAAACCCGTCGTCGCGACCGGCGACGTGCATTTCCTCAATCCGCGCGACAGCATCTTCCGCGAAGTGCTGATGGACGCAGCCGGCTTCCAGCCGGGCGAAACCGAAAGCGAGCTCTATTTCCGCTCGACCGACAATATGCTCCGCGAGTTCTCATATCTCGGCGAGGAAAAGGCGTTCGAGGTCGTCGTAACGAACACGAATAAGATCGCCGACATGGTCGAGGAGATACTGCCCGTGCCGGAAGGAACGTTCACTCCCGTCATCGAGGGCGCGGAAACCAGCTTCCGCGAAAGCACCTACGCGATGGCGCACGAAATATACGGCGATCCGCTTCCGGAAATCGTCGAAGACCGCCTCGCGAAAGAAGTCAATTCCGTCATTCAGAACGGATTTTCCGTCATGTACGAATCCGCGCACCGTATCGTCAAGTTCTCGAACGACAACGGCTACATAGTCGGCTCGCGCGGATCCGTCGGCTCGTCCTTCGCCGCTACTATGGCAGGCATAACCGAGATAAACCCGCTCCCGCCGCACTACATTTGCGCCAACTGCAAGCACTCGGAGTTCATCACCGACGGAAGCGTCAAATCCGGCTTCGAGCTTGACGAAAAGCCCTGTCCGGTATGCGGCAAACCCATGCGCGGCGACGGACACGACATACCGTTTGAGACCTTCCTCGGCTTCCACGGAGAGAAGGCGCCGGATATCGACCTCAATATTTCCGGCGAGTTCCAGTCCACGGTTCATAAATACGTCGATTCGCTTTTCGGGGCCGAATACTGCTTCAAAGCCGGCACGATTTCGGTCATTCAGGACCGCACCGCCTACGGCTTCGTCAGAAAATACCTCGAGAACAGAGGCAAAAATGTCAGCAACGCCGAAACGGAGCGCCTGATGACCGGCATAACCGGCGTAAAACGCACGACCGGCCAGCATCCGGGCGGCATAGTCGTCGTCCCGAAGGGCTACGAAATATACGATTTCACGCCCGTTCAGCGCCCGGCGGACAAGTCGGAATCCGACATTATCACCACGCATTTTGACTTCAACTCCATGCACGACACGCTCTTGAAGCTCGACCTGCTCGGCCACGACGTCCCGACGCTCGCGAAGCACCTGACCGACATGACGGATACGCCGTTCACGAGCGTTCCGCTGAACGATAAGAAGGTCATGTCGCTCTTCACTTCGCCGGAGGCGCTCGGCGTCGACGCGAAGCAAATCAATTGCGAGACGGGCACGCTCGGACTGCCAGAAATGGGCACCGAATTCGTCCGCCAGATGCTTGTTGAAGCGCAGCCGAAGAAGTTCTCCGACCTGCTGCAGATATCCGGCCTTTCGCACGGCACGGACGTCTGGCTCGGCAACGCGCAGGATCTTATCAAGAATAAGGTCTGCACGATTTCCGAGGTCATCGGCACAAGAGACGATATAATGGTCTATCTTATGCATAAAGGTCTGCCGTCCGATCAGGCGTTTTCCATCATGGAAAAGGTCAGAAAGAAAAATAAGACCCTTTCCGAAGACGACGAAAAGCTGATGAAAAGCAACGGCATCCCGGATTGGTACCTTGACAGTTGCAAGAAGATCAAATACATGTTCCCGAAAGCGCACGCCGCCGCTTACGTCATGAGCGCGATACGCCTCGGGTGGTACAAGGTCTACCGCCCCCGCGATTTCTACGCGGCGCTGTTCACCGTCCGTCCGGACGGTTTCGACGCCGAAACCATGTCTGGCGGCATCGGCGGGATAAGGGCGAAGCGCGCCGCGCTCATCAACAAGCTTGCGGAAAGCGGCACGAAGATGTCCGCGAACGATAAAAACGCGCTCAACGTGCTTGAGCTTTCTATCGAGATGTATGAGCGCGGGATAAGCTTCCTGCCCGTCGATATTTACAAGTCTGACCCGTTCAAATTCACCGTCGAAGGCAACGGAATAAGAATGCCCTTCATCGCAGTGGCCGGGCTCGGCGGCTCCGTCGCCACCGCGCTTGACGAAGCGAGGAAGGAATCCCGCTTTTCGACCCAGGAGGACATAAAAAACGTCGCCGGCGTTTCCAAGACCATAGTCGAAACAATGGACCGCCTCGGCGCGTTCGCCGACATCCCGAAGAGCAACCAGCTGACGTTCTTCTGACATCTTTCATTATTATAAAAAGCGTCCCTTTCGAGGGGCGCTTTTTATCGTTATGATAAATAATTGAAAAATAACCTGCAAAAGTGTTATAATCGAATAATAAGTGTAACCAATCGCCGAAAACGGTGCTTATATTGGCAGAGGCCATCCAACGCGGAGGAAACGAGATGATACTCTTGGATGACAGCAAGATAGTTGACCTGTTCTTACAGCGTGACGAAGACGCGATAAAACATACATCAGAAAAATACGGCAGCCGCCTGCGCTCTTTGGCATACGGCATAGTAAGAGACGAGCGGACGGCGGAAGAATGCGAAAACGATACATATCTCGAAGCGTGGAACTCCATCCCGCCGCACGAGCCGAGAGATTATCTTTACGCGTTCCTTGCGCGGATAACGAGGCACTTAACGCTCAACCGCTGCCGCGACAGCAGCCGCCTGAAACGCAAAGCTTACATATCAGACCTCGGCGAAGAGCTCGACCTTTGCATTCCGTCGCGGGAAGACGTGGAAAACCGCATGGATAACGCAGCGTTGGGCAAGGCGATAAACGGATTTCTGGGCACGCTGGATGCGGAAAAGCGCAATATCTTAATTCGCCGGTATTGGTATCTCGATTCCGTATCGGATATCTCAAAGCGTTTTTCAATGTCTGAAAGCAAGGTCAAAACAACTCTTTTCCGATGCCGCAACCGGCTCAGGGAATATCTTGAAAAGGAGGGTTACGTCGTATGAGAGGAATTGAATTACTTGAAATGATGGAGTTCATCGACCCCGAATATATCGAAGCCGCCGATGCGCTGCCTGAAAAAACCGTCATAACGTCGTTCAGACCCTGGATGAAATGGGCTGTCGCGGCTATACTGATCGTCGTTATCGGCGTCGGGACGCCCGTCGCGCTGAATATGATGGGTGTTTTCCGCAACGAAAACTTCGTTTCCCCGAGCGGCGGCAGCGGCAACTCCGGCGTCATAACGTCTTATGGCAGTTCAGAGGAAAGATCAGAGGAAGTATCAAGCGCTGAGACGGGCGAAAATGGAACACTTGAATCTTCGGTTGAATCTACGGCAATGATTAATAGTTCATTAGATCAGCATGGGAACATCAGTTCTGCATCAGGAGGTGAGGAAAACGTCACTGATACCACAATGCCCGCTTGGGAGGACAAATTCATATTAAATGAAGTGAATTTCGTTAAAGTGAATATTTCTGATGTAACTTATCAGATAAACGGAGAAAATGTCACGTTTACTTATGGATACTCATCTTTTGTTAAGATGAATGCAGATATGGATCTTAATGGTAAGCAAAGTCATTATGTTATTGATCATTATATTGGCAGTAATGGCGGCACTATTTCAATTATCGAAGGCTCCTATGATTTAATTAAATATGCATCAAACATTAGCTCTAATGAGTCAGTTGGTGATGAAATCTCCGAATCGGAAGCAGTTGAAATCGCAAAACGCATAGCCGTAAACACTAGCGTTATTTTGAGAGGTGTTGATGAAAACGCAAGCGCCTCAATAAAAGCTGTGGATGAAAAATACTATGTTGTTTTATCTGTACCGGAAGGAAGAATTGATATTTATATCGACAAGACAGGTGCGTTGCTGTATTTTGTCGCAATTAAGGATGTTTCGCAACAGCTTTCTCCCGAAATGATAGCTATAGCGAGAGAGCGTATGAAAGCAAAATTGGTTGAGTTAAATAATAATCCGAACGAGAAATATGTTTTGGATGCTGAGCGATTTATAAGATTGGGTGATAGTATATATGCGATTTTTAGTGTTAATTACTATCCTCATAATGATTCTAACGTGCATAGTGTGTATCAATTCTATTGTGCTATTTAGCATTCGTTCAATGGGTTATATCCTTGAATGATATGCTTTAAAAAATTTAGGAGGAATTAATATGATGATTAAACGTGTGGTCGCTATTGTATTATGCATTGCATTGACTGCGATCATAATGCCTACTTTGGCGTTCGCCGATGAAGGGAAGCAGATTGAAAGCAAGCACAAAACGGGAGACATTGTTCCTGGACAGATAATATTACAACTAAAGGAGCCATATTACACATTTGATGGACCTCACTATGATCTTAGAGAATTGCTTCCGGAAATAGAAATTGAGTCTTATACCGATATATTCCTTTCTGTTATCACGGCGCGTGAAAAACCTAGGGAAGAAATGAAACCCGATATGGTTGCGAGTGTCGGCACGGAATTTGGAATAAATCTCACCGAAAAAACGGTAGAGGCTTCTTTGCGTGCTATTAACCTACTTAAAGATAATCCATATGTCAAACTCGTAGAGCCGAATCTTTATGTTGAGCCGTTGTATACAATTCCGAATGACCCGCTTTACGCTCCGTCGATTGGCACGCCGCAATGGGGTCTAGAGAAAATCGGTGCACCGGAAGCATGGGATTATATAACAGGTAGTGATATGACGGACGGCTCTGAATTGGATGATTATGTAAGAGTTGCCGTTATAGATTCTGGTATTTATGATCAACATCCAGATCTTGTGAATAATCTCGATATGTCACTTGCGTATAATGCGTATTATAATACGCTCGGTTATACTTCAGACACTTACGGACACGGAACTCATGTTGCTGGAATAATTGGTGCGGAAGGTAATAATCTGGAGTGTATAGCAGGGGTGTGTTGGCGCATACAAATGGTGCCAATTAAAATAATGGATCCGTACAATGATACTGACGCTTTACTTATTAAAAAAGCTATAGAGTATGCAAAAGATAATGATATATATATTGCCAATCTAAGTTATACTCTTGTTGATTGCGCGGCTTTAAAACAAGCAATTGAGGATTATTCCGATGCAGGAGGATTATTGGTTATTGCTGCCGGGAATAGCAATACAAATCTCAATTATAGTAATTTGTATCGTTATGTATCAGGGATTTCCGGCGTAATTATTGTTGGAGGACTCGATTATAATATGACAGATGATTCTCCTTATAGCGGTTATTGTTTTGGAGATGAGGTTGTTGACCTTTATGCACCAAGTCGATCAATCGTCAGCACAGTACCTTATTCTATAAATCCATCAGGATACTTGGAAGCTAATGGCACGTCAATGGCTGCGCCGTTTGTAACGGGTACTGCCGCACTTATAAAATCAGCAAACACTTCGTACGGCGCCTCAACAATAAAGAAGAGGATACTTGATAACGTTACGACATCGGCTAATCTTACAAACTTTTGCATAACCGGCGGAAGGCTAAATATTCCGGATGCTTTATACGATATGGGGTATCGGGTCATAATTTCCAATACTATGACTCACGGAACGGTGCTCCCCTCCGCGATATTTACAAAGCCGAATACGATCGTATATCTGACGGCGTATCCGGATGCGGGCTATATGCTGAAGCCGGGGACGATGAAGCATAATTCAAACAATACGGTTCAGATCAGTAAGTGGCGCTGCTTCTGCGCTATGCCGTATTCAAACGACACGATAACTGCGCAGTTCTATATGGTCGGCGACGTTGACCTTGACGGATATATCACGATAGCTGATTCGCTTGCTGCGCTGCGCCATTATACGGGGCAGATCACGTTGACGGGCGACGCCTTACTTGCTGCCGACGTTGACGGCGATAACGACGTCGATAACGACGATGCGCAGTATATCGCGGATTACTGCGCGGGAACGATCACGGTGTTCCCAATAGAGTTGTAGTGTTTTCGAACAGTGCACGGTTCTTAAACAAATAATCAAATATTACGAAAGGAGGAATTGTTATGAAAAAGCTTTATAAACGCTTGCTTGCGGTCGTGCTTTGCTTGGCGCTGACGGCGGCGATAGCTCCGGCAACGGTATTCGCATCGTACGATAGAGAGCAGGGCAGGGTTAGGCCGGGCGTCTTTCTTTTGAAACTGAAAGAACAATACCTTGGGAATCTTAGAGATCTGTTCCCTGAGATTGGTATTGAAGCCTATACTGATGAAAGAAAAACTAAATACTTCAATGAGCATAGTATAATTAGTTCGATACCTCCGCAAGATGATTTTGGAATGTATTTCATAGTGCATACTTCTGAAAACACCAGCGATGCAGTTATCTACGCGATGGCAATTCTTGAAAATGATCCGCTTGTTGAGTATGTTGCGCCGATTGATTATATCGATGGTGAGTTTTTCTTCATTAGTTTCTATGAGCCCTACAATGGCGACATTGCCGAGCTGCTTGCGGAGTTTTTGCCTGACATCGAGATTGAGAGCGTTAGAGAGGAAACCGAAACATTACGTTCAATATTGACTCAGCACGGCAAAGAATTCAGCGATTCTCTCAAAGCGCGTATCAATACGGAATTTAGGATTACACTTGTCGAAAAGACCGGCGATGCCGTCTTGAACGCGGTGAATAGAATTGAGCAAAGCAATTTTGATTTAATCAAAAGTGTCTATCCATTGATTTGGCAAGATAATGGACCCAGACCTTTGGTTGAGTGGGGCAAAGAAGATAATGTAGTTATCGACCCGCCCGTCGATGATAAGCTTACAGTTGCCGAAGCGCTGGATGTTCTCCGTGTTGCCGCAGGGCTTGCGGTAGCCACTCCCGAAGAGGAGGTCGAATTCGACAAAGACGGCGACGGGGAAGTCACCGTGAACGACGCGCTGATCGTTCTCCGCATCGCCGCAGGGCTTGCGTAAGTTTTGTCTTGGTCAACAGATAAAAAAGCATCCGCTTTCCGATAGGAGGGCGGATGCTTTTGATTATATTCGTATTTATATCCCGTATTTGATTTTGAGGCGTTCGATCTTTTTGCCTATCGGTTTGGCGAGCAGCAGCAGGAATATTACGTTCGATACAGCGTAGGTTATCGTGAAGGGGAGTGAAGACGCGATCTTCGTCGCATAGACGCCGAAGTCGAAAACGTTCGTATACCACATCGCCGTGTTGATATCCATTATCAGCGAGAATATGACTCCGGCGAGCGCTCCGTAAACGCAGGTGATGATGAGGTTCCTGCGCAGCAGCGGCGCGAGCAGCCCCGCGAAAAGCCCGACGAGCCCCCATGCGAGCATCTGGTACGGCGTCCACGGGCCCTGCCCGAAGTAAAAGTTCGATATCAGCGCCGTCATCGCGCCGCAGATGAAGCCGGCTTCGCCTCCGAAGTACATGGAGAGCAGTATTATTATCGCCGTCACGGGCTTGAATGCGGGGATGACCGCAAACACGAGCCGTCCGACTATAGAGAGCACGCACATTATCGCGATAACGATGAGCTGACGCGCGCTGTTCTCCTTTTTCTCAAACGAGAGGAAAAGCGCCGCGAGCGCGAAAACGACGATTATCAGCGAAAGATACGCGTAGCTTTTATCGGCGAAAACCGTGAAGCCGAGCAGCACGATTATCGGAACGGAGATCAGCAGCAGCGCGATGGAAAGCTTCTTTCTCATTGCGGCTTCCTTCCGTTTTCGGCGCAGAGTTTCACGACGTTTTCGACAGTTACGGCGCGGTCGTAGTATCCGCGGCTCATGCGGCTCGCGGCGGTCGTGTAGAAGTTGTTTTCGGAGAAGAAGGTCTCCGGGTCCTCGACCGCGGCGACGGAGCCGTTGAAGAAGAGCGCGCAGCGGTCGGCGCATGCGGCGGCGAATTCGACGTCGTGCGTGACGAGCAATATGGTGACGCCGTTTTCTTTGAGGTCGCGGAGGATTTTGATTATGCGGCGTTTCGCCGCGGCGTCGATGCCCTTCGTCGGCTCGTCGAGCAGGAGCAGTCGCGGCTTGAGCAGCAGGATCTTCGCGAGCGCGCAGAGCTGCTGTTCGCCTCCGCTGAGGTCGTACGGGTGCTTTTCGAGGTAAGGCGAAACGTCAAACGGAAGGGAGGAGAAGTCGTCGCTTATCTCGCTCAGATCGTCCTTGACGGTGTCGCGCAGGAAGACCGTCTGCACGTCCTGCGGCAGCATGGCGACGCCGTTTTTGTATAGCTCTCCGCCCTTGTAGGCGGAGATTTTTTTGCCGAACACTTCGACTTTGCCGGAATACGCTTTCAGCAGTCCGGCGGCAACGGAGAGTGCCGTAGTTTTGCCGGATGCGTTGTCGCCGAGGATGCAGAAGATTTCGCCTTTGCGGACGGAGAGGTCCATATCGTTCAGAACGTCCGGAAGCTCTCTGGCGTAGCGGAAGAAAACGCGGGAGAAGCGAAGTATTTCTTCGCCGGATACGCGTTCGACGGGTGGAAGCGACCTTGTCGCGTTGCCGTATCCGCTTTCGATGAAGGCGCGGCCTTCTTTTACCGTCAGCGGCGGTTCGCTGTCGTCGCCGAGCGCTTTGCAGATGCGGACCGCGGAGGGCATCGCGGCTTCCATCGGGTCGTCGTTCGCCATTCTGGAGGCGACGGCGCGAGGCGTGTCGTATGCGGCTATCCTGCCGTCTTTAAGTTGTATCGCCTTGTCGGCGACGAGGAAAAGGTCCTCGAGGCGATGCTCGGAAATGATTATCGTCAGCGAAAGCTCGCGGTTGAGCTTCGCGAGCGTCGCGATAAATTCGGAGGCGGCGATCGGGTCGAGCTGGCTCGTCGGCTCGTCGAGCAGCAGCAACTTCGGCTGCGTCACCATGACGGAGGCGAGGTTGAGCAGCTGCTTCTGTCCGCCGGAAAGCTCGGAAACGTCGCGCAGGAACCAGTTGCCGATGCCGAAGTAGCTCGCCATCTCGCTTATCCTGCGGTTGACTGCGCTTTTTGAAACGCCGGCGCTTTCGAGTCCGAACGCGAGCTCGTGCCAGACCTTGTCGGTCACAATCTGCGTTTCCGGTTTTTGCATGACGAAGCCGATTTCGCCCGCGGAGGTGCGGGCGTCCAGCTCGGAAAGCTCGGTCCCGCAGAATGTGACGCTGCCGGACTTTTCGCCCGCGGGCGAAAGCTCGCGCTTCAGCATGCGCAGGAGTGTTGTTTTTCCGCAACCGGTCTCGCCGAAGAGTACGACGAAGTCGCCGGCGTTTACCTTGAATGAAACGTCGGAAAGCGCGTTACGGTCGCTGTTCGGATATTTGAAGGTCAGATTGCGGACGTCAAGTATTTCCATTTTATCCTCTCCTTCAGTTCGAGCAGGGCGGGGAGCAGCGCGAGCGCTCCGTAGAATACGTAGCAAAGAATAATCAGCGGCGACGCCGTCGGCAGCACGATGTTGGGGTAGAACTCCATCGAAAGTCCGCCGACCGCAGCGAAGGTTATCGCTCCTGCGGCGAGCATGGCGGCGATGACCGTGAAAACGACGTCGGAAACGTGGTATTTGAAGAGTGAAAACGGCTTGCGGTGTTTCAATCCGTAGCCGCGCGCTTTCATCGAGTCCGCGGTGTCTATCGAGTTCTCGAGCGACCAGGTCGTGAGAATCGAAAAGACGCGGGCTGAGCCCTTCAGCTTGTCGGTGATATTGTCGGCGGAATAGAGCCCCATCGCTTTCTGGGCGTTTCTTATTTTCGCGCTTTGCTGCTTGAAAAGCGGGATATAGCGCAGGGCGGTGCAGAGTATGAGCGAAGATTTCGGCAGTACGCTTCCTGTCAGATAAAGCAGTTTTTCGCCGGTCATTACGAGCGAAAACGAACGGAACCATATGATGATTCCGACTATCATTATTGCGGAGACGGCGCCGTAGATTATCGCTTCGAGCGTTACGGGCTTGTTGTTGATGAAGAAAAGCTCGGTTTCGCCGTGGTGCGATATGAGTGGGTTTATGAGCGTAATGCCGAAGAAAAGGATGATATAAAGCCATATTCCGCTCTTTTCGCCGCTCTTTTTAACACAGATAAGGCAAAGCACCGAACCGGCAAGAGAAAACGCGAGAATGACGGGGTCGAGCACGAACATCGGGAGCAGGATGACGGTTATAAAATACAGCATGAGCGCGGAAGGATGGAGGCGTTTTATGTCAGTCATCGGTTTCCGCGTCCTTTCCGAGATCGAGGGTATAGACCCATTCGATAATGTCGCCGTCCTTTATGTCGTAGCTTCCGCAGCCGACGTCGGGCGTGTATTTATTGACTCTGTATATCCAGCCGGAAAGCGCGCCGTACTGCATTTCCGTGTAGCCGCCTATCGAACTGACGTAGACGGAAATCAGTCCGCCGGAGCCGGTGTAGCTGATTTTAATCTGGTTCGCTCGGGTAACGGCGAGAAGCGCGTCGAATACGGTGTCGCCGTCTTTTATCACGTAATGCGTCGGCCTGAGGATGTATCCGTCCTCGGGGTAATCCTCGGCGACGCCTTCGAGGACGCGGCAGCTGATGCTTATCGTTACGGCGCTGTCGCCGTCGCTTGCGCTGTCGAGGTTGACGTTGTAATAATCCTTGACGGAGGTGAAGTTGAAGAATAGCGTTCCGCAAATCAGCATTATCGCGCCGATTGCGATCGGTATGATGTTTTTCAGCGTTGCCTGTTGGCGCACGCGCAAATAGACGCACGCGAACGCGAACATCAGCACGATACCGCCGCAGACGTAATACTTATAGGAAATGCCTTTGGAGGCGGCTTCGTTTTCGAGAGCGGATGATGAATCGTCGGAAGAATAACTTTCAGCCGACGAGGAGGCGACGCTAGTGTCGGATGAAGAATCAGCATAAGAACTCTCCGATGAATCCGAAGAATCAGACGACGTTTCCTCTGTTGATAAGCTGCTGTTTTCGGGAGGTAGGGAAGAGCTGTCTTCTTCTGTGTTTTCGGGAGGCGTAACGACAGGCGGCTCGACTTGAGTGCCGCCGGACGTCCTGAATTTGTAGAAGGAGGTTTTTCCGGCGGAGAAGCGCTCCGCTGCGGTTAACGCACATGCGGCCTGATAGGTGGCGATGGCGTTTTTGACTCCGCCTTTAACGTGGCAGTACGTGCCGTCAGAGGTTTGGTACTGACCGAGCGCGTCGTAAAGCGTGTGCCCGTTCTTAATGAAGCGGCCGTCGGATACCGGGTCGATACCGAGCGACGTCAGCGCGATAATGACCTGTGCGGTGCTTTCGCATGTAGGCATCGGCGGTCTGCCCATTCCTTTGTAATCGCCGTCCTCCGTTTGCCTTGAGGAAAGAAACGCGAGCGCTTTGTCTATCGCGGCGGCAACGTCAGCTTCGTTATTGTACGGAGCGAGCGCCTGAAGCGTCATGGCGGTGATGTCGATATCGGAGGAAGAAAACCCTTCGAGCGCCCAACCCTGCATATTGCCGTTTGAATCGGAAAGCTGATGTGCAAGGATATAGTCAATCAAAGAGCGGCGCGTGTTTGTTTTGCTTTCGTATCCGGCGCAGTCGAGCAGGATAAGCCCGAATATAACGTCGTTTATGTTTTCGCTGACTTTTTCTTCAAGCACCGAATAGACGAAGTCGTTGTCAACTCCGGATACCGCAAATGCGAGAGCGACGCGCTCTTTTTGAATGTGAGGGAGCGAGCTGCCGTTTGAGGCGACGAAGGTGTTAAGATACGATAGATACTTATCGCCGTTGATGGAGGGGTCGTGGCGCTTGATGCTGATATAAAGCCAATCGGAATTGCTCGTTCCCGCTTCGGGCGCGACAACATTGTCGACGTATCCCTGCAGCGAGCCGCCCTCCGAAGCGAATGCGGAAAACAGCTTTGAAGACTGCGGGGAATACGCGCTTGAGGGTATGGCAATGCCTGCCGCGACAGCAAGTATCAGCAGCAGGCATGCTATACATTTTTTGAAAAACGTCTTATTCAACTTAACCTCCGGGAGGTTATTTTATGACTTAGATGATATCACCGTGCATAACGCCGGACTGACCGGCATCGAGATATTCTGTGCCGGGTTCTTCGCCGCCTGGAGCGGGAATGAGCTTCGCGGCAATGCGCAGGACGTAAAGCGCGTCGGCGACTGTGATTTCGCCGTCGTTGTCCATATCGCAAATCGCAAGTGCTTCATCAGTTACGGGCACGAGTTTTGCCGCAATGCGGAGGACTGCGAGGGCGTCGGATACGGTGATTTCGTGGTCATAATCCATATCGCCGATCATGTCGCGTACTTCGGGGAGCTCGACGGTGAAGTCCGGCGCAAAACGCAGCACGAGCGGCAGGCCGTTTTCTGCTTTTTTGTCGATGGCGACAGTGTGCGCGACTGCGGTAAGCAGATCACGGCTGAGCTTAATCTCGCCATTTTCGTCGGTTACGAACTCATGTCCGTCGAAGAGAACGGTCATGCCGACAACGGGATTGGTCGTGACGACCGGGCTCCAGTCTTCGCCATAGGTCGTATCGTTGCTGACGAATCTGATTATATGCTTGTTAATATCGGTAATGTCGATTTCGGGATACTGCATTCCGACGCCGTAGGGATCGCCGAAGTAGAAGAGGATTTCGTCGCCTTCTTTGAGGAAGGTTTCGTTTATTCCGACTCCGGGTTCTTCGCCGTTGACGGTGTAAAGCCAGCCGTCCCAACCGCCGAACGTTCCGGCGGCATCGCCGTTAATGCTCGAGATATAGGGGCTTGCGCCTTCTGCTCCGATAACAGTGAGGGCGTCGCTGTGCTCGTCAGCGTAGATAATGAAATCCTGAACGGAGAGCTGCTCGCCGGTATAAGCCACCGTGACATCGTCATAGAAGAGATTTGAGTTGATGCCCTCGATGCGGAGTTTAACCGTCATTTCCGAAGTGGCTGCGGGAAGCTCGGGAATTTCTATCTCGGCGTCGGGAGCGAAACGGAGCACAAGCGGCAGGCCGCTTTCGGCTTTTTTGTCAATGGAGATCGCGTATTTACCTGCGGGCAGGAGTTCGTTATCGAAAACTATCTTGCCTTCTTCGTCGGTGGTGAAGGTGGCTTCTCCGATGACGACCGTCATACCGACGACGGGATTGGTCGTGACGACCGGGGTCCAGTCTTCGCCATAGGTCGTATCGTTGCTGACAAAGCGGATAACTCCGCTGTCAATATCATCTGTGTCTGCAACGGGGTACTGCATTCCGACTCCGTAGGGATCGCCGAAGTAGAAGACAACGTTGTCGCCTTCGGAAAGGTTGTAGCCGTTTACGCCGACCGGGGGTTCTTCGCCGTTGACGGTATAGAGCCAGCCGGAGTATGCGCCGAGCGTTCCGGCAACGTCACCGTTTATGTCGGTAATATAAGGGTTGCTGCCGGTCGCGCCGACGACTGTTATCGTGTCGCTGTTGTTGTCGGCGTATATGATCAGATCCTGAACGGTAAGATTTGCTGAGGAATACTGAACGGTCAGCGTTTCATAATAATAATTCTGCGATACGCCTTCGATGCGAAGGGTAACGGTCATCTGATGCTGCGCTCCGGCGAATACTGCCATCGGAAGCGCCGCGGTCACGAGCGCGAACGCGAGAATGACCGCCAGAAGCTTTTTGACGTGTTTCATAATATTACCTCCAATAAAAATGCCTTTCCCGCTAAAGGGCGAGAAAGGCGCATAACAAAACAAACCGACATAAAGCCGGCGTTCAGTCCGCGCTTTTCATTACCCAAAAGCGTTCTCCGTGATAGCGGAGCCGAACTTTCTTCCGGTAGGCGACCCGACTTGTGACGTTTTGTCAGATACGGTAATGGCTGTTGCGGCGGATTCTCACCGCGCTTCTCCCGGGCCGGAAGAACTATTCACATCGTTTGCATTATATCAATAAAACGGATGGTTTTATATGACGATTATTACTATTTATATAAAAATCTACTTATTCGGCGCGCCGCCAGAAACTGCGTTTCCGATGCGTTCTCCCATGACGACGGGGAACTCCTTGCCGCTGCCTGGTTCGAATCTTCCTTCGACGTCTGCGGCGCCTTTTTCGAGCAGCAGAATGACAGTGCTTCCGCCGTAAAGGAAACGTCCCTTTTCTTCGCCGCGCTTGAAGGCGTGCTCTTCGTGGTAGTTGTCTATCTTTCCGACGAGCATCGCGCCGACTTCAATCTGAACGGCGTCGCCGAAGTTTTCGGTGTGCAAAACGGTGTATTCGCGGCAGTTTTCGACAAATACGGGCAAGCTTTCGAGCGCGGTCGGTCTTACGGTGTGCAGAAAACCGGGGATAAACACGTTCTTATCCTTGCGCCCGCCGTCAAAATAGCAATACCTGTGGTAGTTGTCGACACAAAGGCGGAAGACAAGGCAGAGTCCGTCGTTATAGCGTTTCGCGAGTTCTTCGTCGTGCAGCAGGGAAGCTACGGTATAGCTGCTTTGCTTTACCGGCAGTACGGTATCGCCGGAAATGCGATAGGCAGTCAACAATCCGTCGCAGGGAGAAATAAGAGCCGAGGGATCGGTGTCTATCGGGCGGTACCCCTCGCGTATCTGCCGGCAGAAACAGTCGTTAAAGCATTTGAAGTCATCGGCATAGTACTGCGATAGATCAATATTATTTTTTTTGACGAACTTTTTAATCAGGTGCTTCGAGCAGCGCGAGTTCAGATAACTCCCGCAAAGACGCGAAAGCCATCTGCGCTTGATGACTTTCAAGCACAGACGGCCAAACGGATTATAATAAAGAAATCTGACGGATGCGCTTTCGCTCATTATCTTTCGCCTTCTAATAAATTATAAGCAGAAGTGCTATAGCTATAAACTCGATTATCCCTACGCCTACCATTATCAGCACTCCGCGCATAGTCGGCTTTTTGAAACTGAACTTTGCGAGGAAAAGGTAACCAGTTATCAACATCGTTACAAAATAAAGAGGAGTGACGTCTATCTGCACGGTCAGCCCGAGAACGTATCTGAGAAGCAAAACCGTCGGGAAAATCAGCGCCGAGGAGGTTACCGGCAGGCCGGTATACATCATGGGCGACGCGGGGTTGTTTTGTACGCGTTCTTCTTCGGTCACGTTGAAGTAGGCGAGTCTTATCAGCGCCGCGAGAGAGAAGAGCACGAGTATCGCAATCAGCGCAACTTTCAAAACAATATAATACCAGGCGATGTCGCCGAACAGCTCCTTGAATATGGCCGGAGGAGTTACTTCGGACGCTCTGGGGAATATCTGCGAAAACAGCGGGGAAGTGTTGAGCGCGGCATAGCCGATACAGGCGGGGAGTACGCCGAACGCGACTACGTCGGAAAGGGAATCGATTTGTATGCCGAACTTGCGTCCGTGGTCGGTGCGGTCTTTTTTGGTTCTTGCGACCTTGCCGTCAAAGGCATCGCAGAGTCCGCAGAACAGCAGGAAAAACGCGCCTATATAAGGGTGCCCGTTACCGGTAAGCGCAATTATCGAGCCGAGGGTGGCGGAGGCCAATGACAGATATGTAAGAATTACGGTATAATCAAATATTCCTATCATTTATGTTTTTTCTCCCCTTAAAGTAATAATACAGCATGAACAGCCCGCAGGCGAAAACGCAGATATAGAATGAAAGGGTTCTGCTCAACAACTCGAGGGTTCCCGGCTCAACGCTCGACTTTGTGATAAGATTGCTGAAGCCGTCTATCATCAGATAGTCGGTTATGCCGATTGAACCGGGTATCGGCATGAATGTGGATCCGAGCAGAACGTAAATCTGCATGACGAAGATGTTGAATATTTCCGCTCCGCGCCCTCCGAGCGCGATAAACGTAAACATCGTGACCGATATGACCGAAGCGCGCTGAAGGATGTTAATTCCGAGCACCTTGAACATCATCGGACGCTTTCCGTGCAGGTATTCGGCGTATCTGTCGTATTCCGCCATTTTTTCGTCAAAAGTGTTCAGAAGCTTGTCTTTATCACGGACGAGGTGAAGTTTCCCAAGCAGTCGGATAAGGCGTTTGCCGATGCCGTGGAGTATTCGCTTGTTCTTTATCAGCAGCAGCACGAGCGCGGCGAGCGTGAATTGTATTACGGTGCCGACTATTATCATGATGCGCGATACGACGCTGAATTTCAAGAAAAGCGAAGGGCGCGCTATGAACGCGAATATGCCGAGTACCGCGATGGAAAGAGTGTACATCAGCAGGTTGACCAGCAAGGCGATAGCGGCGAAAACGCCCGGGATACCGTCCTTTATCATTACGTACGCCTGTGCGGGTTGTCCGCCGGTCGCGGACGGAGTAATTGAAGAAAAATAGAACCCGGTTGAAGAATAAAGCAATCCGCTTTTAAGGCGCCTGCCGTAGCCGAATGAACGGCATATATACATCAGCGAAAGCGCTTCAAACAGGATGTAGCCGAATGTGCCGCACACGGCGGCAACTATCCACGGGGCGGAAGCGGAACTAACGCTTTTGAAGAATTCGCTGAAATGAAAGTTACGGTTAAACGAAGTTACCGCAACCACACTCAGCGCTGCAATCACTATGAATAATACCGACCATAGGACGCGATGGGAGCGCTTATTGTTTTGCTCCCCGCCGATTTCGGGATCGGGAAGAAAGCTACTGCTGCTCAAGTGGTATATCCTTTCGATTCGCCTTGTTCAGGCGTTTTTCGTTAATCTTCGCAAAAACTTTGTCGGCCCTTGTGAACCGGCAGATCAAGAATCCGAGCTCGCACACGAGTATACCCGCGGGTATGTCAATCAGCACGTGCTGATGTATAAAGACCGTTGATGCGAAAACAAGTATCGTGAACACGACCGAAAACGGCGCGTACCATTTGCGTATTCCTTTGACATAAAATGACGTGCGCAGACAAAACCAGCTTTCAAGACAGTGAATTGAGGGAAAGAGGTTTATCATAGGCGTGTCTATGAAGTGCATGCAAGCTACGAGTGTGTAGAATACTCCGCTTCCCGCAATCTCCGGTTTCGTCATTTCCGTAGGGTAGATAATAAATACAATCAGGCAGATTGCCTTCGCGATGATTTCTCCGGCGGTGAAGCGGTAGCAGAGTTCTTCGCTTTCTCTTGCGATAAGGGTGAAACCGATAAACCACTGCACGTATGAAAGAACATAGATTATTATAAATACCGGTATGAGCGGTATATCTACTCCGAGAAAAATCGAGTTGACGTTCGCGACGGTGTCCTCAGCGAGCAAATGCGTCGGGCCGATTATGCCGAGCATTAAAAGCAGCTTGGGAAGATAGTATACGAAACAGTTGAATATGAAAACGGTCAAGAGGGGAATGACCGCGTATTTGGGATATATCTTTCTTAAAAGGTCTAATATCCGCTTCATTTGCGACTCCTTAATTAAAGGCGCTTTTTAATTTCGGCATGATATGGTATTTTGCTTAATCATAAACAGTATACCAAATTATTAAAATAATATCAAGTTATTTTCATTTATTTTTAAAAAATATGGGGCGGCAATCATATTACGCCTTCGTCAATACAACGCTCGACGAACTCGGCAAACAACGCCTCCGGCCAGGTGAACCACTCACGGGTGTATTCATAAGGATTGTCAACGTTAAATCCTTCGTGAAGGTGACGTTTTCCGGCGTCGGTCGATGCTATTATTCCGAGTAATTCCCGCTTTTCTTCGGCATCGGTTGAGGTCAAGCCTTGCATGACGAGTGCCAAATGCCAGACGTAGTTCGGCGGAGTGTGCGGCGAACCGACGCCTTTAGCATATTTTCCGGAATAGTAATAGGGATTATCTTCACTGAGCAGGAAGCGGCGGGTATTTTTGTATATTTCATCATCCGCGGATGCGTATCCGATATACGGTATTGAAAGCAAGCTCGGGACGTTGGCGTCGTCTATCATGGAATAATTGCCGTACCCGTCGGTTTCGCAAGCGTATATTCGGCCGTATTTTTCGTGATTGACGATACAGTAATTCTTAATTCCTGCGTCGATTTCATTACGGAGCGCGTCGCATTCGGCAGCGAGATCGGTATCTCCGCACGCGCTGCGCAGCATCTCTGCCGCGTAACCAAGCGTTACGACGGCGAACATTTCCGAAGCCGTCAGATATCCGTAAACGCAGCCGTCGTCGCTCGGACGGAACGCCGACCACGTCATGCCGGTATATGCGACGTCGGCGCCGCGTCCTCCGTTGGGGAAATCATCAAGCTCAGTGCCGCCCTCCATGCGGATAAAATAGTACGGAGAAAATTCACCGTGCCGCTGCTCAATCCTCCATTGATTGAGTATTATGCGCATGACGGCAGGCAGTTTTTCTTTTATTATCCCGGTTTTTCCGGTCTTTTTCCAGTATAGGTACAGCAGTCGCAGAGGATAGCAAAGGGAATCCACTTCGTATTTGCGCTCAAAAACCCAGTCGTTTATCTTCGGCAGGTCTTCTTTGTGTCCTTCTCCGTTTGGCTCAATATTGAAAGCGTTTGCGTACGAATCGATTTCAATATACATAAGCTGGCGCCTTATTACGCCTTCGATGATTTCCGCGACTTCGGGATCGTTCGCGACGGTCAGATAATGGTTTACCTGCGCGGAGGAATCGCGCAGCCACATGGCCGGAATGTCTCCGGTCAAAACAAAGTATGTTCCGTCGGCGCATTTGCGGACCGCTGTTTCAATGGTACTTGCGCAGCAGTTGACGTATAATTCGCGAAGAGCGGGGTTTTCCAGCTTTCCGGCATAATAATCTATTCTGTTTTTTACTGCTATCGGTAGCCGCATTTCTATACCTCTCAAGTCGAACTTTAACTCATTATATAACAATTGCCGCCGTGTTTCAATATAAAAAACGGGTACCCGCATTTTACTGCGGATACCCGTGGTCCGAGTGACTGGAATCGAACCAGCGGCCCCTTGAACCCCATTCAAGTACTCTACCAAGCTGAGCTACACCCGGATCGGTCAACGGTTATTAGTCTATCACAGCTTTGGTGAAAATGCAAGAGTAATTTTGATTATTAATTGAATATTTTAACTCTCGGCAGCGAGTAAAGATGAATAATTCGAGTTTTTTCAAGATATTCGTTAATTTTCACCATATTTTTTTCATAATTTAATAAAAATTACTTGACAAATTGGTTTTACAGGCGTATCATTATTACGCTTGAAAACAAGCGAGAAACTGCCCAGAAGGGAATTGAACACCCATCTTTCACTTCCGGTTCACGTCCGATTTTGAGCAAAACCATTATTTTTGGAGGAAAACAAAACAATGTACGAAGACAAGACCTTGGTATGCAAAGATTGCGGAGCCGAATTCGTGTTCACCGCCGGTGAGCAGGAGTTTTACGCGGAGAGAGGCTTCCAGAACGAGCCTTCCAGATGCAAGGAATGCAGAGCTAACCGCAAGCGCGCCACCAGAGAAATGCACGAGACGACTTGTTCTCAGTGCGGCGGCGTTGCCAGAGTTCCGTTCCTGCCCCGTGACGACAGACCGGTTCTGTGCAGCGAGTGCTTCGCCAAGAGCAGAGAGCAGCAGCAGTAATTACAGCGCTCTGCATACCATGTAACCATATATTGCTTACAGGGTAAAACAAAATGCGTTCCGAAATTCGGAACGCATTTGCTTTTTTTGAAATAATGTGTTATAATATCAACATATTCACGAAAGGAAGTGCAATTATGGTAGATAAAGATTGGATCATAGGTGCGGTGCTTGACAGATATCCCGATACGGCGGAGCTGTTCCTCGGTATAGGAATGCATTGCCTCGGCTGCCCCGGCGCGAGAAGCGAAACAATCGAGCAGGCGTGCATGGTCCACGGCGCTGATTGCGACGCGCTCGTAGATGAGATAAACGCGCTTATCGGCGCATAAAAGAAGGCGAATTGAAAACCGTCCGTCACGGACGGTTTTCTTTATTTTTGTATTGAATGAAAAGTCCGTATATGGTATAATTACGAAAAGAAACAAACGGAGGGCGAGTATGAAGCTTCCGCCGCGTCTTGAATATATACTGTCGCTGACGGAATCAAGCCGCCATACGGTCGACGTCGGCTCGGACCACGGCAAACTTGCGGTCGCGCTTGCGCTTTCCGGAAAAGCGGAGCGCGTTACCGCGAGCGACGTGAACGCCGGCCCGCTTTCAAAAGCGGAAGCGCTAATAGAAAAGCTCTGCGTCGGAGACAAAGTTGCAACGCGGCTCGCCGACGGGCTTAACGGCTTCGAATGCGAAGGCGTCGACCAGGTGATTATCGCCGGCATGGGCGGCGAGCTTATCCGCGACATAATTGCCGCGGCTCCGTGGGTCAAGGCGGACGGCGTCTTGCTGATTCTTCAGCCGATGACGACCGCTCCTGAGCTTCGCAGGTATCTATTTGAAGAAGGATTCAGAATCGAACGCGAGGGAGCGGTAGTCGAGGGCAGACGTCCTTATGAGGTCATAACGGCGCGTTATGACGGCGTAGTACGCGAGTGTGCGCCGGAAGACGCGGAAATCGGCGGATTTTTAGATAAAGATGATTCGGCTGTCCGTGCGCTGCTTCTGAAAAAGAGGACGGCACTGAAGAAACGCCTGATTGGCGCTGAAAAAGAAAACAGCGGCGAAACGCTCACACTGAAACGCGTTATTGCCGAGATAGACAGACGATTGGAGGAATAATCATGGCATCGGTTGGCGAAATACTCAGTTTTTTATGGAAAGCGGCTCCGCAGGAACTTGCGGAGGGTTTCGATAACGTCGGCCTCATCGCCGGCGACGAGGAAGTGAACGTTACGCGCGCGCTGCTCGCGCTCGACATAACCGAGGACGTTATCGCCGAGGCGGTCGAACAGAAGGCGCAGCTTATTATCAGCCATCACCCCGTGGTTTTCGGCAACGTCAAACGCTTCACGCCGCAGGACTACGTGGCGAAACGCGCGTATTCACTTGTCCGCGCTGGCATTTCCGCTATCTGCATGCACACCAATCTTGACGCCGCTGACGACGGAGTGGGCGAAACGCTTGCGAAGAAAATCGGGCTTACGGATATTCGCGAGATAGAAGGCACCGGCGAAAACGGCAACTGCGGCAGAATCGGCTTTCTTGAAGAGCCCGTCGAACCGGAATGGCTCGCTCTAAAGGTCAAGGACGAACTCGGCTGCGAAGCGGTCAGATACGTTTCCGGCGGCAGGAAGGTCAGCGCCGTCGCGGTCATCGGCGGCAGCGGGGGCGACTTCGCCGAGCTTGTCGCAAACTCCGGCGCCGACGCTTTCGTTACCGCGGACGTTAAGCATCACCAGTTTATATACGCGAAAGACAGCGGGCTGACGCTTATCGACGCCGGCCATTACGAAACCGAGTACCCGATAATTCCCGAGCTGAAAAAGCGCCTCGAAGAGGAGTTTACAATGGTTAAGTTCACGCTTTCCGAATCGGGCAGCGTGATAAATACACTCTATTAAGGACGTAATATGGCACTTGACGCAGCGTTTTTGAGTCTGATATGCAGGGAACTGAACGAGCGCGCCGCGGGGGCGAAGGTGGACAAGGTCTACCAGCCCGAACGCGACGAGTTCGTTTTTGTGCTGCGCACTTACGGGAACTCGATGCGGCTGCGCGTTTCAGCGTCTTCGTCCACGCCCGCGGTTTATATCACCGCGCATACGAAAGATAATCCGAAGCAGGCGCCGACGCTCTGCATGCTCGCGCGAAAGCTCTTCATCGGCGGCAGATTCATATCCGCGGAGCAACCGGATGCCGAGCGCGTTATAACACTGCGGTTTGAATGCACCGACGAAATGGGCGATACAGTCGAGCGCCGCGTGATAGCGGAAATCATGGGGCGGAGCAGCAACGTGCTGTTTACCGACGCGAACGGCAGGATAACCGAGGCGGTAAAGCATGCCGGCGCAGATCCCGACGCCGCGCGCGTAATCATTGCAGGAATGCCTTACGTCATGCC
>JAFZXI010000065.1 GCA_017616855.1 Clostridia bacterium
ACGCTGATAGTCTACGGCTGCGTTCTGCCCGCGGCGCACGCGATACGCGAGGGCGCGGAAGCGAACGTATGGAGCGTCGCGGCGGTCTGCGTCTGCTTCGGCGCGGCGGCGCTGCAGGGGATCGCGGATATCCAGATGCGCCGCTACCGCGCGGAGCGCGAAACGCCGTTCTGCCGGCGCGGGCTCTGGAAGTATTCCCGCCACCCGAACTACCTCGGCGAAATCCTGATGTGGTGGGGCGTCGGGCTCTCGGTGTTCGCGGCGTTCCCCGGCGCGTGGTGGCTGCTTATCGGCGCCGCGGCGAACACGGCGCTGTTCCTGTGCGTCAGCATCCCGATGGCTGACGGCCGGCAGGCGAAAAAAGAGGGGTTTGAGGAGTATAAGGAGCAGACGAGAATGCTGTTCCCTCTCAAAAAGTGAGGTTACGTTATGGACGAAAAAATCGCGAGATTACAGCAACTGATAAAGGACGCGAACAGCGTCGTATTCTTCGGCGGGGCGGGCGTCTCCACCGAAAGCGGCGTGCCCGACTTCCGCAGCAAGGACGGACTGTATAACGTCCGCGACGTGCGCTTCGACGGCTACCGCCCGGAATACCTGCTCAGCCACACCTGCCTCGCACGCGAGCCGGAGGTCTTCTTCGAGTTCTATCGGCAGAAGATGGACACGCGCAAGGTCGAACCGAACGCCGCCCACCGCTTCCTTGCGGAGCTTGAGCGGAAGGGCAAACTCGCCGCCGTCGTCACCCAGAACATCGACGGCCTGCATCAGCGCGCGGGGAGCAAAACCGTCTACGAGATACACGGCACGACGGCGCGCAACTACTGCCAACGCTGCGGCAAACCCTATCCGGCGGACTTCATCTTCGAGTGCGCGGAGCCGGTGCCGCACTGCGACTGCGGAGGCATCGTCCGCTGCGACGTCACGCTTTACGAGGAGGCGCTGCCCGATGACGCCGTCCGCGGCGCCGTTTCCGCGATAGCGAACGCCGACCTGCTGATAATCGGCGGCACCTCGCTGACGGTCTATCCCGCCGCGAGCTACGTCCGCTACTTCCGCGGCGACCACCTCGTCATCATCAACAAGGAGCACCTCCCCTACCCCCTCGACCCCGTCAACGACCTCGAAATCAACGCCCCGATCGGCAGGGTGTTTTCACAGATAGACTTAAACGAAATATAGGAGGACGCCATGGACCTGCTCAATATCACAAAATGCGTGCTGACGCTGAAAAGCGCGGGCGTCGAATGGACGCTCGAGCGTGACGGCGGCGGCTCGCTGATTACGAAAACCGACTTGACGGCGCGCCTTTCCGTCGCCGAGCGGCGCCGGCTCGAAAGCGACGACGCGATCTATAACGTCCGCATGCTCCTGCGCGACTGCGCGCCGGAGACGTGGGAGGACGCCGCGCCCGGCGGCGACTCGCTCGCGATAACCTGCGACAAGGGAGTTTTCACGCTTTCCGGCGGCGCGGAGGAGGTCTTCGCCGACGTCCGCCGCTACGTCGAGGCGTATTTCAGCGGCACGGTGAAGACTTACGAAGCGAGGTTCCACTCCTTCGACGGCGGCGGGCCGGAATACACCTGCACGATGGAGTCCGCGGGCGTCGCGACCTGGAGCTGCCGCAGGCAGTACCTCAACCCCGACCACGAGCGGATGTGCGGCGCGGGCTTCGACGTGGTATTCACCTTCCACCCGCTGCGCCCGGGAAAGACCTCCGCGCTCGTCAAGGGCATGGCGTTCTACGGCCCCGAGCCGGCGATACGCGTGCGGCTCGACGTCTCCGGCGCGATGGCGGTCTCCGGCGGCACGGAGATGGCGGAGGAAAACCCGCCCCGCGGCGCGTACGCGGCGCCGCAGGCGGCTGAATGAATACTGAAAACTGAAGAATGAATACTGAATAATTATTGAAAAAACCGCTTCCCTTTCGGGAAGCGGTTTTTCTCATTAAGCTCGCGCGCAAGCGCGAATTTAGCTGACGGCGTCAGCCGTCAATTCAGCTGTTCGCATAATATTCGCGGAGCGGATATTATGCGAACCAGAGCGTCTCTTTCAGCATCGAAATCGCGGCGGAGTAGTATTCGTTCTGCTTATCGATGATGAACTCGTAAACGACGTTGTTGTGCTCGCCGTAAATATACGTCGTCGCGTGGCCGCTCGCCTTCCATTCGCCGATATACCAGGTGGTTTCGTTTATCGTCACCGGGCTCATATCGACCCTGGCGACGGAGGCGTTGGAGTCGTTTTTGACGTAATCGGAAAGGTCGAACGCGGCGGCTTCGGAGCCCTCGCCGCTCTCCGCGCTGACGGCGATTTCGTGCGCCATGGCGGTGATGACTGTGCCGGCGGCGACGCCGTTATCGGTGACCTCGGTGGAGTAGCGCTGCGGGCCCGTCTGGGCGTTGCCTTCGGCGGCGATGAACGCCTCGGGCAGATAGAAACGCAGCTCGCGCAGCTTGTGCGCGACGCCTTCGCCGACGTTGACCGGAGCCGGAGCGTCCTCCTCTATCGAGGAATCGGGCTCGCTTTCGCCGGAGACGTCAAGAGACCCTTCCCCGCCGGAGGAAAGCGGACTTTTCGCCGAGCTGCAAGCCGCGGCGCAGACCGCGAAGCAAAGCGCGAGTATGAGCGCGAGAAGCTTTTTCATAATATCAATTCCTTTCGGATAACTGTCAGAATGAGTTTAGCACTATCCGCCGGTTTTGTCAAGCGCAAAGCGAGGCGGACGCCTCATCGCGAAGCGAGCGCGTCCGCGAGCCGCGCGAACTGCTCGACGCCGAGCGTTTCGCCGCGTGCGGACGGGTTTATCCCCGCCGCCGCGAGCGCGGC
>JAFZXI010000066.1 GCA_017616855.1 Clostridia bacterium
GGAGGAAAATATATGCTTTCATTCGTCAACGACTACTGCGAGGGGGCGCACCCCGAAATACTGCGCCGCCTCGGCGAAAACAACTTCAAAAAAATGCCCGGCTACGGCGAGGACGCGATCTGCGCCTCCGCGAAGGAGAAGATACGCGCCGCCTTCGCCTGCCCGGACGCGGAGGTCTTTTTCCTCGTCGGCGGGACGCAGACGAACGCGCTCGTCATCGACTCGGTGCTCGAGCGGTATCAGGGCGTCGTCGCCGCGGTCTCGGGGCACATCAACGTCCACGAATCCGGCGCGATAGAGGCGTGCGGGCGCAAGATCCTGCCGCTCCCGCAGCATGACGGCAAGCTCCGCGCGGAGGACGTCCGCAAGCTCTGCGCCGACTTCTACGCCGACGAAGCGCACGAGCATATGGTCTTCCCCGGCATGGTCTATATCTCCTACCCGACGGAATACGGCACGCTCTATTCCCTCGCCGAGCTGACCGCGCTCCGCGCCGTCTGCGACGAATACGGCATGAAGCTCTTTCTCGACGGGGCGCGGCTCGGCTACGGGCTCGCCGCCGGCGAGCTTTCCCCCGCCGACGTCGCGCGGCTCTGCGACGTCTTCTACGTCGGCGGGACGAAGGTCGGGGCGCTCTTCGGCGAAGCCGTCGTCTTCAAGAAGGCCTGCGCGCCGGCGCACTTCCCCACGCTTTACAAGCGCAGGGGCGCGATGCTCGCCAAGGGCTGGCTGCTCGGATTGCAGTTCGACGCGCTCTTCACCGACGGGCTCTATTTCAAAATAGCGCAAAACGCGATCGACGCCGCCGCGCGTATCAAGGCGGCGCTGAAGGAAAAGGGATATTCCTTCCTCATCGACTCGCCGACGAACCAGATCTTCGTCGTCATGGATAACGCCGCGGCAGCCGCGTTCCGCGAAAGGGTCGCCTGCGAGGTCTGGGAGCGCCCGGACGCCGCGCACACCGCCCTCCGCCTCGTCACCAGCTGGGCGACGAGCGAAGAAGACGTCGACGCGTTGATAGCGACGCTGTAGCGATACCGATACGAAAACGCCGTTCCGACGGCGTTTTTTCTTAAAAGCATAAGGATTTTCCCCCGCCCGCTCGTATAATAAGTGAGAGCCCGAAAACTATCGCTTCAAGGAGGTTCAAGATGGACGACTGCGCCGCCGGATACCGACGCTTCCTCGAAGGCGACGAAAGCGCCGTCGCCGAAATAATGGAGGAGCTGTTTTTTGGGCTCGTCTTCTTCATCGACCGTTACGTCGGCGACGTCCACGCCGCGGAGGACATCGCGCTCGACGTGATGAGCGACCTTTTCGTTTACAAGCGCAGGTATAACTTCAAAGTCAGCTTGAAAACCTACCTCTACATGCTCGGGAAGAGCCGCGCGCTCGACTATTTGCGGCGCCGCAAACGGATCGAGTTCACGGAGCTTTCGGAGGCGGAGAACGCCGCAGAGGAGGCCGAGCTCGAGGAAGCCGTGCTCGCGGACGAGCGCAAGCGCGCGCTCAACGCCGCGCTCGGCAGGCTGCCGGAGGATATGCAGGCGGCGGTCCACCTCGTCTACTTCGACGGGCTGACCTACGAAGAAGCCGCGAAGGTCATGAAGAAGAGCAAAAAGCAGATTGACAATCTCCTTTATCGCGCGAAAAAGGAACTGCATTCCTTTCTTGGAGAGGAGGTCTGAACATCCGATGAAAACAATTAAAGAATATACCGATGAACTCAACAAAAGAATCTGTGAAAAAAGCGAATCGCTCAAGCGCAGTTCTCATCTCCTGAGAATCGTTATGGCAATCACAACTTTCGTTGTTGTAATCTCTGTCGCCACGCTTGCCGTGATATTCGTGCAGCCGTCGACAACGACAGATAATTATTCGCATAATATTTACGACCCCGAAACGGATCGTCGTTCTCAGCTGCTCGACGAGAGCTTGATAGAAAAGCTCGTCGAAATGGGCGTTGACAAAGATACGGCGAGCAAAATGACAGTCGGAGAATACGAGGATTTTATCAGCAATCTGCAAACGGATGATGAGCATAATGAGCAAACCGAAATCAGCTCGTCGTCTGAAGAATATGACGACCTGACAAATAAAGATAGTAAAGAGCATATCAATCACACCAACAGTGAACCGGGCGATCAATCCGAAGAAAAGCCCTATAAGGACGATATGCTCGAAAGAATCAGCGCCATGGGGCTGACGCAGGACGAACTCAAAGCCCTTATGGATAAGGGCTACACAATTGAAGATATCGCCGGAATGACGAAGGATAACGCATACTATATCCTTGGTAAAGGCCCTAGAATACGAATCGATCTTTCTTTAGTAGGGTTTGAACTCGGAAATACGAATAATGACTTAGTTGTCACTGCGTCTAACGATAATGTTGTTGTCGTCAGCGCAAATGCTTTCAGAGAACACGACGCAGGAGGCGGATTCGCAAGAGGTTATTACTATACACTGCTTGTAACGCTCTCAGGCAAAGACGGACGCTACATAATGAACGGACTTGTCAAGGAAAGCTTTACGCTCATCCTACCGGATGGCGAAAGAATACCACCAAAGACTTTCGGCTACAGTTTCGGAGAAGCGAGAGTGTCATTCGATCTGCCGATGCTCGGCGAGCCATATAAGAACGTTGATTCGCTCTCGTTCTCATTTGATGGGTACGAAGTCGGAAACGCCGAGTATTCGGCAAGCGCTGATGATAAAGGCATTAGTATCATTTCTGTTCATCTCATGTATGAATACAGGACTCTTCGCGACGGCGAACCTATCGAAGCAGGCAAATCATACACGCTATGGATCCTTTTTCAGTTGCCAGAGGATTGTGATATTTCAGAACCCGATTTGACGAAGATCACAGTAAACGGCATTGCAGCGACTCGCTGTACCCAGAATAAACCGGGTGTGAAAAACGGTCAATTCGTGGCAAAGTTTGACCTGCCTGCGCTTGAACTATCCGGAGCTGAAAACAACTGATAAAGTATCATCCATGATACTTTTGACACAGCTTGAGTAAAAAACCATTATTTAGGAGGATTTATCATGAAAAAAGCATTATCATTACTGCTGGCTTCGATAATGGCGCTTGCGCTTTTTGCAGGCGTAACGGTAGGCGCGGAGGAACCGTCTGTCGAATACACGCCGATCCCCGGCTTCACCGTTTTCACGGAGCAGGAACTTGCGGGACAGACGAACACGACCGCAACTTTCACCGGTTTTTCCTCGGAAGGCCTCACAAAATTCAAGAAGATAGAGAATGAATCATGGGGAAACGGCGGATCGGTCACGCTCTATACGTTTCAAAGCAAAACGAATCTGGGCGATTACGGCGTTACGTGGTCGCCGAAGCTCCCGTTCGAAAGCGGCGATATCTTCGGCAATACCGGTCTGACGTTTGAAGGCTATGACGGTATCAGATTCTACGTCGCCGTCAACGGCGCGCCATATAACGGCAGAGTCGATTTGACCTGCAGCCAGGTGCCCGCGAGAGGGCCGTACTATAACGCTCCCAGCGGAGATCCCGAGGCGGATAGTTGGCAGGAGTTGACGCCGGGCTTCGCGTATAAGGCGATCGCCAATGCAGTAGACGGATACGTTTCGTATGATTTTTCCGATGATTTCACTCAGGCGGATTGGTGGTCACGCGACGATGAGGGTATCAGTCATTTTGAGGACGGAACCAAATGCGGCATACCCGCGAGTAAACTGCCGCTTGTAAACGGTCTTGAAATAACCGTTATGCCTCCCGTCGGCGTTCAAATCGATACAGTCGCGATCGGCGATTTCAGTATCGTTAAAGGCAATCTCAACCCGCCATTGACAGAGATCGTGATCGATTCGATCGATTTTACTGCCGAGAGATATGCTGTTGGCTCGTGGGGCGTAATCGTGAAAACGAATACAAAAGGTATCGATATACTTCCTTATCCTCAAGTATGCTGTTGGGATGAAAATGAAGCAAAATTCGTACCGAACGAAGGCAGATTAAAAGCGGGAGTACAGTATCACCTGATAATATATTACTCTTGCCCGGAGGGAACGACTGTTAGCTATACGGCAACGGCTTCGCTTTACGGTGTGGGTGAAAAACCGATCATCAATAATGAAGTGGCCGCTGTTGCAGGCGGAGGAACATGGTATCTTTCTGAATTTGCTTTACCCATTCTCGAGGAAGAGCAGGTCGCCGGCGACGTTGACGGCGACGGAGAAGTTACCGTTGCCGACGCGCTCTCTGTGCTGCGCGTTGCCGCGAAGTTGGCTCAGCCGACGAAGAACACCGGCGCGCCTTATGATTTCGACGGCGACGGGGAAGTCACAGTTGCAGACGCGCTTTCAGTCCTTCGCATTGCCGCAAAGCTTGCGTGAGCAGGCTTCACCTGTGTAAAGGTGAGACAACAGAAATATACGACCGCCGCCCTCCGCCTCGTCACCAGCTGGGCGACGAGCGAAGAAGACGTAAGTGCGTTGATAAGCGAGCTGTAACGATAATTGCAAATGGCAAATGGCAAATTGAAAATTAAGGAACGGGAATCCGTAGGGGCGAATATCATTCGCCCGCGGAATCACGCAGAAACGTTGTCATCCTGAGCGGAGCAACCGAAGGTTGCGAAGTCGAAGGATCTTAAAGAAAACGGTAATACATAAAACAAAAGTGTGTATTCGGAGCATGGGATAACCCTCATATCCGAATGCACACTTTGTTTTTATCGCGACATCCCCTTCAGGATCCTTCGCTTCGCTCAGGATGACAATAGGAAACGTGAGATCCTTCGACTTCGCGGCTTCGCCGCTCCGCTCAGGATGACAGCGCTTTCGCAAATTCGTCACATTCCACGAAAATAAATAGCATATCTATTATTTCTATTGTATAAAACGCAGAAAACGCGGCGTTTGCCCTTGACAAACTCCCGAACGGTGGTAGAATAATAATAGCAAAACTATTACATAACCACGCGAGGAGACGGTAAAATGGCGAACAAAACGGCGGGAAAACGCTACTACTGGTTGAAACTGCACGACGATTTCTTCGATACGCTGCGCATGAGGAAACTGCGGCGCGCGGAGGGCGGCGACACTTTTGCGCTGATATATCTCAAGCTGCTGCTCAAGGCGATAAAGACCGACGGCGTGCTGACCTTCAGCGGCATGGAAGACGATCTCGCCGGAGAGCTCGCGCTGCTGCTCGGCGAGGAGGTCGAAAACGTCCGCTCGACGCTCGGCTTCCTCGAAGCGACCGGGCTGATGAAGCGCCGCGAGGACGGGGACGTTTATTTCCCCGAGGCGGTCGCGAACACCGGCTCCGAAACGGCTTCAACGCAGCGTTCGCGCGAGTGCAGGGCGAGGGCGAAGGCGAGAGAAAAAGCGGCTTCGTGTGTCACGCCGTCCGCGCAAAGTGACGCAGGCGTGACGCCCATGTGACGGCTGCGTGACGCTTGTGTGACGGCTTTGCAGCGTAGAGAAGAGAATAAAAGAGAAAAGAAGAAAAGAGA
>JAFZXI010000005.1 GCA_017616855.1 Clostridia bacterium
CGCCGAGCAGCGCTTCGAGCGGCACGGAGTAGAGCGCCGCGAGCTTTTTGAGCGAGCGGACGTCCGGCTGCGTGCGGCCGCACTCCCACTGCGAGACGGCGGTCTGGTGCACGCCGAGCAGCGCGGAGAGCTCCGCCTGCGAGAGACGCGCCTCCTTGCGCAGGCGCTTGAGGTTGTTATCGGTCGGTTTGTTCAGCATGGGAGTCATCCTTTCTGTGTGGAAGGGTGAAGGCGCAAATCGGCGCCGCCGATTTGCATGATTTGCCGCCGGAGGCGGCATGATTTGGCTTCGCCGTGATTTGATTGCTTCGCAATCATGATTTGCCGCGCGCCGCGCGGCATGATTGTTCAAATCGCCTGCGGCGATTTGTTCCTTAATGCGCCGAAGGCGCAAATCATGCGAGCAACGCGAGCAAATCATGCCGTTGAAATCGGCAAATCATGCGCGCAAAGCGCGCTTCTATCGTTTCTGCGCTATTATAACCCGAAATAATAGTGATTGTCAACTTTTTTGGGAAAAATAATAGCAATTTTCATATTTTCGGCGGTTTGCACAAATAACAATAGTTATACTATTATGAGCGTTGTGCAAATGGGAGAAAACGGCGAAAACCGCTTGACAAGTCATAAAACGGTGGTAGGATAATAGCGAAACTATTGAACGACCAAAGGGAGGACAAATCGGCATGAGCCGATTTGCATGATTTGCCGCCTCGGGCGGCATGATTTGACGGCTGCGCCGTCATGATTTGCGCCTTCGGCGCATGAATTGCCGCCACGAACCGAGCATAGGTTATTCAAATTGCCTGCGGCAATTTGTTCCTTCATGTCGCGCAAAGTGCGACAAATCATGCCGATGAAATCGGCAAATCATGCACGCGAAGCGTGCGGGAAACAACAACGGAGCGTACATAATGATTAGCGTTACTTACGAAAAAAGCGGAGAGACGCGCGAATTGCGATGCTCCGGGCACGCGTGGTATAATCCCGGCAACGACGTCGTATGCGCGGCGGTGTCCGCGCTCTGCGGCGCGCTTATCGCGACGCTGCTGAAGCACAGGGACGATTTCAAGTCGTTTTTATATGAAGAAGACAAGGGCGAATGCCGAGTCATCTGCACGGGAGAAGCGGCGGCTCCTTACTTTGAGGTCACGATGGTCGGGCTGTTGAAGATTGAGAAAGAATTTCCGGGTTACTTAGGTATGTTCGGCTATTATGAAGGAGATAAATACGCGTGAAAAAGATAGGCGAGATGCTGAAAAAGGAATACGACGCCGCGGACGGCGTCGCGCGCACGATACTCGACGCCGTCGAGAGAGGGAGCTTTTGCAGCGAGTCGACCTGCATCGACGGGAGCACGCGGAGGAACGTCGACGTCAAGCAGCTCGGCGAGGCGGTCAAGACGCTGAAGGCGGTGGAGGAGCTCAAGCGCGCGATCACCGGAGACGTCGGGGGCGAAAGCGCGGGAGTTATTGAGATAGCGGAGAGAGAGTAGGGCAAATCGCCGATGGCGATTTGCATGAATTGCAAGCTGACGCTTGCATGATTTGACGGCTGCGCCGTCATGATTTGCGCCTGCGGCGCATGAATTGCAAGCGCGTTGCGCTTGCATGAAGGAGCAAATTGCCGAAGGCAATTTGAACGATCATGTCGCGCAAAGCGCGACAAATCATGGCGAAGCCAAATCATGCCGCCTCCGGCGGCAAATCATGCTCGGCGCAGCCGAGCGGATAACAGAAAACACATGAACAATAAGCATAACGTTATATGGACCCCGCAACCCAAGCAAGCCGCATTTATGCGGCGAAGCGAATACGAAGCGCTTTACGGCGGAGCCGCCGGCGGCGGCAAGTCCGAAGCCCTCGTCATGGAGGCGCTGCGGCAGATACGCTTCCCGCATTACAAGGGGCTTATCCTCCGCAAAAGCTATCCCCAGCTTTCGGAGCTCGTCGAAAAATCGCTTTTTTACTACCCGAAGGCCGTGCCGTCGGCGCGGTATAACGCCTCCGAGCACTACTGGACGTTTCCGTCCGGCGCGAAGATCATCTTCGGCTCGATGCAGCGCCCCGAGGACCGCGTGCGCTACCAGGGTAAAAGCTACGACTACGTCGCCTTCGACGAGCTGACGCACTTCACCTGGGACGAATACTCCTATATGTTCTCGCGCAACCGCGCCAACGGGCCCGGCACGATCGGCTACGTCCGCGCGACCGCGAACCCCGGCGGCGTCGGGCACGGCTGGGTGAAGGCGCGGTTCATCACGCCCGCGCCGCCGGGGACTCCGATAACCGAGTCTGTCGAGGCGCGCATGCCCGACGGGAGCGTGAAGACCTTTCCGCGCAGCCGCGTCTTTATCAATTCGACGGTTTTCGACAACGCCGCGCTGCTGAAAAACGACCCCGACTACGTCGCGCGGCTAGCGATGCTGCCGCCCGCCGAGAAGGCGGCGCTGCTTTACGGCGACTGGGACTCCTTCTCGGGGCAGGTCTTCGCCGAGTGGCGGGACGACCCCGCGGGGTACGAAACGCGCCGCGGCACCCACGTCATCGCGCCCTTCGCGATACCGCGCGAGTGGTCGCTCTACCGCGGGTTCGACTTCGGCTACTCCAAGCCGTTTTCGGTCGGGTGGTACGCCGTCGACAGCGAGCGCCGCGTCTACCGCATCCGCGAACTTTACGGCTGCGCGGGCGCGCCGGACGTCGGCGTCCGCTGGGAGCCCGGGCGCATCGCCGAGGAGATAAAGGCGGTAGAGGCGTCCGACCCGAACCTGAAGGGGCGGTATATCCACGGCATCGCCGACCCGTCGATTTTCGACGAGAGCCGCGGCGACAGCGTCGCTTCGCTGATGGAGCGGCGCGGAGTCTTCTCCGACCGCGGCGACAACACCCGCATCGCGGGCAAGATGCAGCTGCATAACCGCCTCGCGTTCGACGCGCGCGGCGAGCCGGGGTTTTACGTTTTCAACACCTGCCGCAATTTTATCCGCACGCTGCCGGCGCTGACCTATTCGAGCGTCGACCCCGAGGACGTCGACACCTCGCAGGAGGACCACGCCTACGACGAGTGCAGATACGTGCTGATGGCGGGGCCGATTGCTTCAGCCGTTATGCCGAAGACGCAGGCGCGGGAATGCTGGGCGCTGCAGGAGGAAACGCAGGCGAGGGGATACGAGTGGCTGAAGCTGTAAGCAAATCGGCATTGCCGATTTGCATGATTTGCCGCCGAAGGCGGCATGATTTGGCTTCGCCATGATTTGATTGCTTCGCAATCATGATTTGTCGCGCTTTGCGCGACATGATCGTTCAAATCGCCAAAGGCGATTTGTTCCAAATCATAAACAGAAAGGTAAAGATCATCATGCCGAAAAACACCATCACTTCCGCGGACGTGCGGCGCGCGGCGGAAACGCTGAAAAAGTACAAGGCCGCGAAGGCGTCGCTCGAGCGCCGCATCGTCGAAAACGAGCGCTGGTACAAGCTCCGTCACTGGGAGGTCATGCGCAAAAACGGCGCCGACCGCGAACAGCCCGTCAGCGCCTGGCTCTTCTCCTCGCTCGCGTCCAAGCACGCCGACGCGATGGACGCCTTCCCCGTAGCGAACGTCCTGCCGCGCGAGGAGTCCGACCGCCCCGCCGCCGAGCAGCTTTCCAAGGTGCTGCCCGTCATTCTCGAGCGCAACGGCTTCGAGCAGACCTACTCCGACTGCTGGTGGTACAAGCTGAAAAACGGCACCGCGGTCTACGGCGTCTTCTGGGACGGCGAGCTCGACGGCGGCGTCGGCGACGTCTCCGTCCGCAAGCTCGACCTGCTCAACGTCTTCTGGCAGCCGGGCGTTACCGATATTCAGCAGTCGCGCAACCTCTTTATCGTCGGGCTGAAGGATACCGACCTGCTCACGCAGGAGTATCCGCAGCTGAAAAAGGACAGGCGCGGCAAGGTCATCGACGTCAAGGAATACGTCTTCGACGAGTCCGTCTCCACCGAGGATAAGACCCTCGTCGTCGACTGGTACTATAAGAAAAAGCAGAACGGCAAGACCGTCCTGCACTACTGCAAGTTCGCGGGCGAGACGCTGCTTTACGCCTCCGAAAACGACGAAGCTTACGCCGCGCGCGGCTGGTACGACCACGGGGAGTACCCCGTCGTTTTCGACGTGCTCTTCCCCGAGGAGGGGACGCCCGTCGGCTTCGGCTACGTCGACGTCATGAAGGATCCGCAGGCGTATATCGACCGCCTTTCGCAGGTCATTCTCGAGAACGCCGTCATGACCAGCAAGCCGAGGTTCTTCATCCGCAAGAACGCCGGGCTGAACCCCGACGAGTTCCTCGACTGGAACAAGCCGCTCGTCGAGGTCGAGGGCGAGCCGGACGAGACGAAGGTGCGCCAGATCATCGCCGCGCCGCTCTCCAACCTCGCCTCCACGATGCTGCAGATGAAGATAAACGAACTGAAGGAGACCAGCGGCAGCCGCGACTTCACCGAGGGCGGCGTCCGCGGCGGAGTTACCGCCGCCTCCGCGATCATCGCCCTGCAGGAAGCCGGCAACAAGGTCAGCCGCGACATCATCGCCGCGTCCTACCGCGCCTTCGCGAAGATAGGCGAGAGGGTCGTCGAGTTGATACGGCAGTTTTATAAGGAGGCGAGGGTGTTTCGCATAACGGGGGCGGTCGCTGCCTCCCCTTACACAGGGGAGCCGTTGGCAGCGCAGTTTATCACCTTCTCGAACGCGGGAATGGCGGTGCAGGCGATACCCGCGCCGGACGGCGGCATCTGGGAGCGCCTCCCGATCTTCGATATACGCGTCAGCGCGGAAAAAAAGAGCCCGTTCTCCCGAATGGAACAGAACGAGCTTGCAAAAGAACTTTTCGCTATGGGGTTTTTCCGCGCGGAGAACAGGGAAGCCGCCCTGCTCGCGCTGAGGATGCTGGAGTTTGAGGGGAAGCAGAACGTTGAATCGGCGCTGCGCGCGGATTCAACGCATGATTTGCTCACCTGACGGTTCGCATGATTTGGCTTCGCCATGATTTGATTGCTTCGCAATCATGATTTGCCGCCACGGGCGGCATGGGTTTCATGCGCCGCAGGCGCAAATCATGCAGCGAAGCTGCAATTCATGATCGCGGAGCGATCAATTCATGCAAGCGGGTCCCGCTTGCAAATCATGCGCGCGAAGCGTGCAACACTTACTTGCTCTTGTTGAATACGCGGCGGTAATAGTCCTTCATTATTACCATGTCGGAGGCGGAGAACTTCGATTTCACTTCGGCGTTGATGCGGGAAACGTATTCTTCCTGCTCGTCGGCGCTCGCGAAGGTCACGCCCTCGGCGGGGGTGAAGGTCTTGGTGCGGAAGTTGTAGCGGCCCTTGTCGCTTATCCAGCTTCTCGTGCGGAAGGTTATCAGCTTCTCGGCGCTGTCGTCGAGCAGGTCGCGCCCGAAGAGCAGGCGGCTGTCGTATTCGAGTCCGAGCAGGTTGGAGACCGTCGGGATAATGTCGATGCTGTTCGCGGGCGCGGTGATCTCCGGAGCGTCCTTGTAGCCGTGGCAGTAGAGCAGGAACACGCCGCGGTAGATTTCAAACTCGCTGTCGAGCTTCCTGCCCGCCATCTCCTCGACCTGTTCGTCGGTCAGCATCTGCGGCTTGTGGTCCGGCGTGATGCAGAACAGCGTCTGGTCGAGCTGGCCGGTCTTTTCGAGCTCCGCCATCAGCCACTCCATCGCTCTGTCAAGCTCGATGTTCGCGGCGATGTACGCCTTGTTCGTCTCGCAGTAGGGCAGGTCGCGCACGAGGTCGCGGTTTTTGTAGCTCATCATGTTGTCGCTGAAGGAGTAGTCCTTGTGTCCGCTGACGGACATGTAGTACGCGTGGAACTGCCCCTTGCCGATATACTCGCCGGCGGACGCCTGGACCGCCTCGAGGTCGCTTTCCGGCCAGTAGCGGGCGTGGAGCAGGTCGAGCCCGTATTTGCTGCTCTCCTTGCCGCCGATTACTCCGCCGCCGCGGCCGCGGTAGACGTCGTAGCCGAGGTTCGGGTGCGTTTCGTTTCTGCCGTAGTAGGTGTAGGTGTGCGGGTGGTAGGCGTAGGTGTAGACGCCGAGCTTTTGGAACTGCGAGCCCATAGTGAAGGGCAGGTAGTTGTTCTTGACCTGCTTGAGATTGTTCGCGACCTGGTTGGACGGAATGAGGCCGGTCGTGTGCACGAACTCGCCCGTCGTCGTGTCGTCGTAGCCGGAGGCGTAGAAGCTCGTGAAGCGGAAGCCCTCGGTCTGCATCTTGTAAAGCGTCGGGGTCAGCTCCTTGCTGATGCAGTAGGGGGAGAAGCCCTCGGCGGTTATCATGACGAGGTTGTAGCCCTCGAAGATGCCGGTGTATTCGTTCTTCTTCGTCGGCGTCCGGTCGCGGAAGTATTTATGCAGCTTCAGATAGTCGGAGTTGCTTTCGTTCGCGATCAGCGTGTCGAAGTCGATATCCATGACGTTGTAGCCGTAGGCGGCGGGCTCTTCGGAGGAGCCGTTGTTCGCGCTGCCCTCGCTGCCGTCGCCGGACGGTACGTCCCAGGAGTCCTTGACTCCGAAGATTGCGTTCTTTATCTCGCGGCGCGACGTCGCCATGACGCCGAAGTCCTCGGCGGCGCCCGAGATGTCGAAAAGCTCGGTGTAGTTCGCGCGCAGGCCGGTGGTCTTGTCCGTCATCATGACGATGCTCCACGGAATGAGCTGCAGTATGATGAGGACGACGAGCAGCACGACCTTCGCGGGGAGCGGGTATTTGACGAACTTAATCATCGGCTTATCGAATAGCGCGTGCCATTTCTCGCTGTGCGCCCGCTTCGCCTTGAAGCTGCGGCCGAAGACGAACAGCGCCGCGAAGGGCACGAACTCGAG
The DNA here is from genome assembly GCA_017616855.1 of Clostridia bacterium. Classification (GTDB taxonomy): domain Bacteria; phylum Bacillota; class Clostridia; order Oscillospirales; family RGIG8002; genus RGIG8002. The sequence goes on from JAFZXI010000005.1 coordinate 6,884, forward strand.
GATGATGAACCAGAGCATCTGAACGGTGTAGTTGACCGCGTTGCCCGCGAACTGCGTGACCGCGTCGGCGCCGGTGTCCGCCGCGAGCGTCAGCTTCAGTATCGAGCCGAAGCCGTGGTAGTAGACCGCCTGCACGCAGAAGTAGACCGTCAGCACTCCGAGCAGCACGAGCGCGATGCGGCGGTTGACCTTCGGCGAGAAGAAGGTGCAGATTATCGTGAAAAGCACTCCGGCGGCCGCCGCGAAGAAGAGCGTCAGCCAGAAACCGGCGCCCAGGAAGTTGCCGAGGAACGAGCCGAAGCCGTCGTGGCGCGCGGAAACGAAGTAGAGCCGGAAGAACAGCTCGAGGTACAGCACCGCGGCCGGCATGAAAAGCAGGCTCAAGAGCTCGGTTGGCATTTTTTTCGCGTGGCGTGATGCTCTCATGGCAAAAACTCCTTTTATAAAGGCGGTCGGCGGCGCCGGTAATCATGCTTGCGCGGCGCGCTTCCGTTTACGTTAGTACATACACATTCAATATACCACACTTTGCCCCGAAAAGCAAGTGCCAACCGCAGAAAAGAGAGGGTTTTTATGGAAGAAAACAACCTTAACGCGATACCTGTCGATACGGCAGCGGAGGCGTCGTCCGCCCCCGAAGCCGACGTTGACGCTTCTCCTTCCCGCCGCGGGGGAGACGCGGACGAAAATACCGCGGCAGAGCCGTCCGCCCGCACCCGCCGGGAGGAGTTCGAGCGGCTGATAAGCGGGGAGTATAAAGACGTTTTCACCGAACGCGTTGCCGGTATCATCGGCAGGCGCTTCGCCGAAAGCCGCCGCGAAGCGGAGGAGCGCGAACGCGCTTCACGCCTCCGCGAAGACGGC
>JAFZXI010000067.1 GCA_017616855.1 Clostridia bacterium
GCACGTGAGCGGAACACATCACATCACTTTGCGGCTGAGCCGCAATACATCACTGCGGCGGCAGCCGTAACATCACTTGCCGCAAAGCGGCAAACATCACCGACTCTTTCGACGTTTGGCACACAAACGTCCTGCTTGTGCCGATCCTCGACAAAAAACCGACTGAAATAAGGATGCTGTTCCTTACTCAGCCGGTTTTTATTAACTGTCCTTTAGAGTGTCACGCAATAGGGAGCCCGTTTTTATTTCTGCTATGGATGTGGGATCCTTCGACTCGCGCTCCGCGCTCGCTCAGGATGACGGACGCAAGCGTTCGTTATTTTATTACTCTCACGCGGACGACTTCCGGGAACGCCTTTATCGCTTCGATAACGCCGTCGTCGACGTCGGATTCGATATCGAGAATGGTATACGCGATATCGCCGCGCGACATATTCGACATATGCTCGATGTTGATACCCTTCGCCGCGACGGTGGAGGATATCTGCGAAATGACGTTAGGCACGTTCGCGTGAATCACGCAGATGCGGACGTCGGTGCTTCTCGGGACGTTGACCGCCGGGAAGTTGACGGAGTTCTTGATGTTGCCGTCCTCGAGGTAGTCGCGCAGTTCCGCGGAAGCCATGACGGCGCAGTTCTCTTCGCTCTCCGGAGTGGAGGCGCCGAGGTGCGGTATCGCGACAACATTCTTGACTCCGATGAGGCCTGCCGGGAAGTCGGTCACGTAGGAGGCGACCTTGCCGCTCTCCAGCGCCGCCTTCATGTCGGCGGAGTTAACGAGTCCGCCGCGGGCGAAATTCAGGATGCGGACGCCGTCCTTCATCTTCGCGATGCTTTCGGCGTTTATCATGCCCTTGGTGCTGTCGTTCTGCGGGACGTGAATCGTGATATAGTCGCAGGTAGCGAAAATCTCGTCGTTGCTCGCGGCCTTCTCAATTTTGCGGGAGAGACCCCACGCGGCGTTGATGGACAGGTAGGGATCGTAGCCGCAGACCTGCATGCCGAGATCGTGGGCGGCGTTCGCGACCATGACGCCGATGGCGCCGAGGCCGATGACGCCGAGCTTTTTACCGTAGATTTCGGGTCCGACGAAGTTGCTCTTGCCTTTCTCGATGACCGCTTCGGTCTCGTCGTTGTTCTCGAGCGTGTTCGCCCAGGAGATGCTGTCGGAGATTTTTCTGGAGGCGAGCAGCAGACCGGCGACGACGAGCTCCTTGACGGCGTTCGCGTTCGCGCCGGGCGTGTTGAAGACGACTATGCCCTGCTTCGTGCAGCGGTCGATCGGGATATTGTTGACGCCGGCGCCGGCGCGGGCGATGCACTTGCAGTTCGCCGGGAACTCGGTCTCGTGCAGCTTCGCGGAGCGGACGAGGACGGCGTCGTAGTCCTCGAGCTCTTCACCGAGGACGTATTTGTCGGCGGTCAGCGCGCTGACGCCGGTTTTGGAAATCTTGTTGAAAAGCTTGACGTTGAACATTATTTATTCTCCTCCTCAAACTTCTTCATGTAGGCGGCGAGCTTCTCGCAGCCCTCGACGGGCATCGCGTTGTAAATAGACGCGCGCATGCCGCCGACGAGGCGGTGGCCCTTGAGGTTGACGAGCCCTTCCGCGGTCGCGCCGGCGACGAACTTCGCGTCGAGGTCGGCGTCGCCGGTCGCGAAGGTAACGTTCATGATGGAGCGGTCTTCCTTCGCCGCCTTCGGAATGAACAGCTCGGAATGATCGAGCACGTCGTAAAGCATCGCGGCTTTCTTCTCGTTTATCTTCTTCATCTCGGCAAGGCCGCCCTTGGACTTGATCCATTCGAGCACGAGCTTGCACATATAGATGGAGTAGCAAGGCGGGGTGTTATACATCGATCCGGCGTCGACGTGGGTCTTGTAGTTCAGCATCGTGGGCACGGAGTCGGGCGCGTTGCCGACGAGGTCCTCGCGGATGATGACGACGGTCAGGCCCGCGGGCGCCATGTTCTTCTGCGCGCCGGCGTAGATGAGACCGTATTTGCTGACGTCGGTCGGCTCGCTGAGGATGCAGGAGGACATATCCGCGACCAGCGGGATATCGCCGGTCTCGGGCAGCTCGGCGTAGTGCGTGCCGAAGATGGTGTTGTTCTGGCAAATGTGCAGATAGTCGGCGTCGGGACGGATCGGGAATCCCTTCGGAATGAAGGAGAAGTTCTGATCCTCGCTCGAAGCGGCGGCGATCGCGTCGCCGAACTTCGTCGCTTCCTTATACGCCTTCTTAGCGAAGCTGCCGGTGACGGCGTAGTCGGCTTTGCCGTTCTTCGTCATAAGGTTCATCGGGACCATCGCGAACTGCGTGGAGGCGCCGCCCTGAAGGAAGAGCACCTTGTAGTTTTCCGGGATAGCCATGACCTCGCGGAGCAGCGCTTCGCACTCGTCAAAAATAGCGATATAAACTTTAGATCGGTGAGACATCTCGGCAACGGACATTCCGCTGCCCTTATAATCAAGCATCTCGTCCGCTGCAATTCTCAAAACTTCCTCCGGAAGCATCGACGGACCTGCCGAAAAGTTAAATACTCTGCTCATTCTGATCGCTTCTTTCTTTTGATATAATATGCGTATCTGATACGCTTTTTGACGTCTTTCTGCGGCGGCGCTTTATTCGTAAAGCGGATATTTCGCCGTCAGCGCGGCGACGCGGGCCCTTATTTCGTCCGCCTTCGTTTCGTATTCGGCGGCGGTGAGATAGATGAGCTCCGCGACCTCACGCATGTCGTCTTCGTTGAAGCCACGCGTCGTGACCGCCGGCGTGCCGACGCGTATGCCGCTGGTGATGAACGGCGGCTGCGGGTCGTCCGGTATCGCGTTCTTATTGGCGGTGATATGTACGCTGTCGAGGCGTTTTTCCATATCCTTGCCGGTGATGTTGAAGGGGCGGAGGTCGATAAGCATGAGGTGGTTATCGGTGCCGCCGCTGACGAGGTCGAAGCCCTTTTCGATAAGCGCTGCGGCGAGCGCCTTCGCGTTGAGCACTATCTGGTGCTGATACGCCTTGAACTCCGGCGTCAGCGCTTCGCCGAAGCAGACCGCTTTCGCGGCGATAATATGCATCAGCGGGCCGCCCTGCGTGCCGGGGAAAATCGCCTTGTCTATCGCCTTGGCGAGCTCGGCCTTGCACATTATCATGCCTCCGCGCGGGCCGCGCATCGTCTTATGCGTAGTGCTCGTAACGACGTCGCAATAAGGCACGGGACTCTCATGTTCGCCCGCGGCGACGAGTCCGGCGATGTGCGCGATGTCCGCCATCAGATAAGCGCCGACTTCGTCGGCTATTTCGCGGAACTTCGCGAAGTCTATCTTTCTCGGGTACGCCGAGGCGCCGCAGACTATAAGCTTCGGCTTATGCTCGAGCGCAAGGCGGCGCACTTCTTCGTAGTCTATGTAGTGCGTGACGGGGTCGACGCCGTAGGAAACGACGTTGTAGTTCTTGCCGCTGACGTTCACGGGCGAGCCGTGGGAAAGGTGTCCGCCGTGGGCGAGACTCATGCCGAGGATCGTGTCCCCCGTTTCAAGCAGAGCAAAATAAACGGTCGTGTTGGCGGTGGCGCCGCAGTGCGGCTGAACGTTGACGTGCTCGCAGCCGAATACCTTTTTGGCGCGCTCGATCGCGAGATTCTCGATTACGTCGACTTTCTCGCAGCCGCCGTAGTAACGCTTTCCGGGATAGCCCTCCGCGTATTTATTCGTCAGCTCAGTGCCCATCGCGGCAAGCACCGCGTCGGATACGAAGTTTTCCGAAGCGATCAGCTCAATGTTCTCGCGCTGACGGTCGAGCTCCGCTGCCATGGCGGCTCCGACTTCCGGGTCGTATTTTTCAACAAATCCGATTGAGTCAAACTTCCTGCTCATTTTTCTTTCTCGCTTTCATCCGTTAAAATCTCTGCTATTTTAGATTATAACGGTTTATGCGTCAGATTTCAAGAAAAAAAGTTTGCATTTTTTGCCGATTTTTATTATTATATACACAGGTGGTTTGTATGAATATACGAAAGTCCGCAAAAATTACGGAACTGCTCAAGCTCGAATACCCCGACGCGGCGTGTTCTCTCGACTATGAGAAGGACTACGAGCTGCTTATTTCGACGCGTCTCGCGGCGCAGTGCACCGACGCGCGCGTCAACATGGTGACGCCCGCGCTTTTCGCGCGTTACACGTCGCCGCAGGCGTTCGCGGAGGCGGACGTACACGAGCTTGAGGGATATATCGAGTCCTGCGGCCTTTACAAAACGAAGGCCGCCGACATAATCGAAATATGCAAACGCATCGTCGAAGTCTACGGCGGGAAGGTCCCCGACAACATGGACGACCTGCTGACGCTCCGCGGCGTCGGCAGAAAGACGGCGAATCTGATCCTCGGCGACGTCTACGGCAAGCCCGCCGTCGTTACCGACACACACTGCATACGCATTTCCAACCGCCTCGGGCTCGCGAACTCGAAGGATCCGCGCAAGGTCGAGGACGCGCTCCGCGCCGCGATAGCGCCCGAAGAGCAGAACAACTTCTGCCACCGGCTCGTGCTGCACGGCAGAGCCGTCTGCACCGCGCGCGGCCCGAAATGCGATAAATGCGTCCTCGCTGACGTCTGCGAGAAGCGCGGAGTATAAGGAGAATCCGTTTGAAGTACATCATCAAGCTTTTGAAAATGATGAAACCGTGGGCGAAGTATCTCTTCCTCGCGGTTTTCGGCCTGCTCGGAGTCACGGCGATAAACCTCTATACGCCGCTGATAACCAAGCGCGTCATACACCATATCGAGCTCGGGCTGAGCGACGACGTCATCGTCACTATAGTAAAGTGGTGCATGTTCCTGCTGCTGCTCTATCTCGTGCGCGCGTTTATGAAGTTCCTGAACCAGTATTACGGGCACAAGGCGTCGTGGAACCTCGTCGCGCACGTGCGGACGCTGCTTTACGCCCATTATCAGAAGCTTTCGATGCGCTACTTCCGCGATAAGCAGACCGGCGGTCTCATGGCGCGCGTCGTGAGCGACACCTCGACGTTTGAAACGCTTTTCGCCCACGCGATACCGGATATAATCTCATATCTGATAACCTTCGTCGGCGTGTTCGTCATACTGCTGACGATAAACCCGATACTGACGCTTTACACCTGCATTCCCCTACCCTTCGTCGGCGTTTCGTCCTTCATTCTGCGCCGCATGCGCCGCTTCTTCCGCAAGGGGCAGGAGATGAACTCCGAGCTCAGCGCGCAGCTGCAGGATAACTTCTCCGGCATGAAGGAGATACAGATTTTCAACAAGCAGGAGGAAGAACTCGAAAACATCCGCGAAAAATCGCAAAGCCACGCGAACGCGCTTATCCGCGCGCTTTACAACTCCGCGATAATGCACCCTATCGTCGAGCTGCTGACATCACTCGGCACGATAATCGTGCTTATCCTCGGCTCGCTCTACGCGTACAAATCCGGGCTTGAGATTTCGGAGCTCGTGACGTTTATTCTCTACCTCGCGCAGTTCTACGCGCCCGTCGCGGGCTTCGCGCGGATACTCGAGGACCTGCAGCACGGCATCGCCGGCGCGGAGCGCGTTTTCGAGGTGCTCGAGACCGAGCCGGAGATAAAGAACTCCCCCGACGCGAAGGACGTCGGACGCCTCACCGGCGAGATAAGCTTCAACAACGTTTCGTTCTCATACGAGGATAGCATACCGGTTTTGAAAGACATCTCATTCACCGCGAAGGCGGGCGAAATGCTCGCCATCGTCGGCGCGACCGGCGAAGGAAAAACGACGATGTCCTCGCTCATCGCGAGGTTTTACGACCCCGTTGAGGGCTCCGTCACGATGGACGGGATCGACCTGCGCGACATGACGCTCGAATCGCTGCGCGACAACCTGAGCTACGTGCTGCAGGACGTCTTCCTCTTCAACGGCAGCGTGCGCGAAAACATTGCCTACGCCGCCCCGGGAGTCACCGACGAACAGATAATCGAAGCCGCGAAGACCGCATGCATACACAATTTCATCGTTTCGCTGCCCGAGGGCTACGACACGCAGATAGGCGAGCGCGGGACGCGCCTTTCCGGCGGGCAGAAGCAGCGCATCGCAATCGCGAGGGCGATACTGCGCGATTCGCCTATCCTCGTGCTCGACGAAGCGAC
>JAFZXI010000068.1 GCA_017616855.1 Clostridia bacterium
GAAGGCGTCGGCGCCGACCTCCTCCGCTTCGGGCGCGGGGGAGGCCGCGGGCGCCTCCTCGACGGGAACGGCGTCCGTCAGCCCGAGCTTCTCGATGAAGCGCTCGAGCTCGTATTTTTTCAGCGTCGCGGCGAGCGCCGCGGGGTCGTTTTGCTTTATCAGGTAGGCGTCGGGGTCGAGGTCGACGGGCGCTTCAAGGCATATCGTGCCGAGCTCGCGGCTCATGAAGGCGACGTCCCTGTCGCGCTCGAGCTTTTCGCGCAGCGCGCCCTTCTGCTCGTCGATGGCGGCGTATACGCCCTCGAGGTCGCCGTAGCGGCGTATCAGCTCGCAGGCGGTCTTTTCGCCGACGCCCTTGACGCCGGGGATATTGTCGGAGCTGTCGCCCATCAGCCCTTTTACGTCGCGGAGCTGCGCGGGCGAAACGCCGTAAAGCTCGTTTATCTTCGCGGGGTCGCAGCGCATCGTCTCGCCGCCCGCGACCTTCGCGCCGGCGAGCAGCACGGTCACGCGGTCGCTGACGAGCTGGAAGGAGTCGCGGTCGCCGGTGGCGATGAAGACTTCGCCGCCGAGCTTGTCGGAAAGCGTGCCGATGATGTCGTCCGCCTCGTAGCCGGGCACCTCGCGGCGCGGGATGCCGAAGGCGTCGAGCAGCTCCTTGAGCACCGGGAACTGCGCGAGCAGTTCGTCGGGCGTCGGGTGCCTGCCCGCCTTGTATTCGGCGTACATCTTATGCCGGAAGGTCGGCTGCTTCAAGTCGAACGCGACGCAGACGCGGTCGGGTTTGACCTCGCCGAGCAACTTGAACCAGATATTCAGAAAGCCGTAAACGCCGTTGGTCGGCACTCCGCTTTTCGTGGAAAGCGGACGTATGCCGTAAAAGGCGCGGTTGAGCAGACTGTTGCCGTCTATCAGCAGCGTCCTCACGCGATCACCCCGGTTTCTTTCAGGAATTATTCTAATTATACCAATAAAAAGCGCCGCTGACAACAATAAAAGACACTTTTTTATTGAAAATCGCCCGCGGTAGTGGTAAAATATGAAGCGTAAACAAAGGAGATGACGCGAATGGATATCAAAAACCTTTACGAACGCTGGCTTTCGGAGTGCTCCGGCGCGCTGAAGGACGAGCTGCTCGCCGTCGCGGGAGACGACGCGCAGATCGAAGACAGATTCTATAAAAACCTCGAGTTCGGCACCGGCGGCCTGCGCGGCAAGCTCGGCGCCGGCACGAACAGAATGAATATTTACACCGTGCGCAGGGCGTCCGCGGGTCTCGCGGACTATCTGCTCGCGGAGTTCGGCGCTTCCGCGTCCGTCGCGATAGCGCACGATTCGCGCAACGGCTCGGTGGAGTTCTCGCGCGAAGCGGCGTGCGTTTTCGCCGCCAAGGGCGTGCGCGTTTTCATGTATTCCGAGCTTATGCCGACCCCGATGCTGTCCTTCGCCGTGCGCGAGCTGAAATGCGGCGGAGGCGTGGTCGTCACCGCGTCGCACAACCCCGCGGTGTATAACGGCTACAAGGTCTACGGGCCGGACGGCTGCCAGATAACCAACGCCGCCGCGGACGCGATCTACGCCCGCATCTGCGAATACGACGACCCCTTCGCCGTGCCGGCTGCAAACTTCGACTCCGCCCTCGCGGAAGGAAAGATAACCTTCATCGGCGAAGACGTGATAAAAGCGTACGACGACGCCGTCTTCGCCTGCTCGACGGGCGAGAACGGCGCGCTGAAGATAGTGTACACTCCGCTCAACGGCGCGGGCAACAAGCCGGTCCGCCGCGTGCTCGCGCGCGCCGGTTTCGGCGACGTCTCCGTCGTGCCGGAGCAGGAGAACCCCGACGGCGACTTCCCGACCTGCACCTACCCGAACCCCGAGGAAGCCGCGGCGCTTTCCCTCGCGGTCGAAAAGGCGAAGCGCGAGGGCGCCGACCTCGTGCTCGCGACCGACCCTGACAGCGACCGCGTCGGCTCCGCCGTCCCGGACGGGAAGGGCGGCTTCGCGCTGATAAACGGCAACCAGATGGGCATACTGCTGCTCGATTATATCCTCTCCCGCCGCGAGGCGAAGGGGACGCTCCCGGCGCGTCCGGAGGTCGTTACCACGATCGTTTCGACTCCGATGGCGCAGGTCGTCGCCGCCGATCACGGCGCGACGGTCAAGGAGCTGCTGACGGGCTTCAAGTATATCGGCGAAGAGATAGGGCGGCTCGAGGCCGCGGGCGAGGGCGACCGCTACGTTTTCGGTTTCGAGGAGAGCTACGGCTACCTGCCCGGCGGCTACGTCCGCGACAAGGACGCCGTCGTCGCGTCGCTGCTGATCTGCGAGATGACCGCGTTTTATAAGCGGCAGGGCAAGTCGCTGCTCGACCGTCTCGCCGAGCTTTACGCGAAATACGGCTTCTACCGCGAAACGCTCAAGACCTTCGTCTTCGAGGGCGCGAGCGGCAAGGCGCAGATGGACGCGATAATCGCGCGCCTCGCGCGGGAGGGCATCACGCTCCACGAGGGCGAGACCCCGCTCGCGAAGGACTATTCCGGCGGCATCGAGGGGCTCCCGCCGTCGAAGGTGCTTTCCTTCACCGACTCCAAGGCGCGCCTGACCGTGCGCCCCTCCGGCACCGAGCCGAAGCTGAAGGTCTACGTCAGCGCGAAAGCGCCTACCGCGGAAGCGGCGGACGCCGAAGCGCAGGGAGTCCTCGCGAAGGTCGCGGCGTTTATAACGAATTGAAAATTGCAAATTGCAAATTGCAAATTAAGAACGGGAATTCGTAGGGGCGAATATCATTCGCCCGCGCATTAACGCAGAAGCTTTTCGTTTCCGTCATCCTGAGGGCGCAGCCCGAAGGATCCCCCGCCATTTACGCGCGGTTGCAAAGGGAAGGGGATTCCTCGCTCCGCTCGGAATGACGGCGGCCAAGCCGCATGAATGATATAACCGCGTCCTGTCGGGGCGCGGTTTCTTTTCGCTCGTTCGGGCGGTCTTTGCCATAATTTTATATGATATTTTTCTTCAAAATATCACGAATTCATAATAATATCACAATGCGACAAGAATGTGGCATTATTTAATGTTAAAATATCAATGCTGTTATTGTGCGCGCATAGCGCGCGAATAGAATAGTAAACACCCAAACGGCAAATGAAAGTTTCAATTCAGGAAGGAGAAACACTATGAAAAAAACACTTTCAATGCTGCTCGCAGTGCTCTTCGCGCTGACTGCGTTCGGCGCGACGGCGCTCTTCGGAGGCGTCCTCGGAGCAAGCGCTGTATTCTATGATTATTATGAATACATCTCTGTTCCGGGCTTCACCGCCTTCACGGAAGCCGAAATGGCGAACGCTTGGACGACCGCCGGCAATTTCAGCGGCTTCAGCAGCGACTACCTGCCCGAAGGCAGCGACGTGGAAAAGGTTGCGACCTTTACCTCCACCACGCCCGATAAGTGGGGCGGCGGCGTCATGGCGACGATGGAGCTGAAGAACAGCGAACTGTCCTCCTGGGGCAGCGCTCTTGATTCCTGCATCTGGGGCGCCAACATGACCCTCGGCGGCAAGGACATCTTCGGCAACACCCTCGACGATGACGGCGTTCTCGTATGGGAGAACTCCTTCGAGGATTGCGCCGGCTTCTGCATCTGGGTCGGCATCAACGGCGGACACTATGACGGCAGCGTCAAGATCCAGCTGTTCACGATCCCCTGCAAAGGCCCCGCTTACGACAAGAGCAACAACGGCACGACCGATATGGCTCAGTACGGCACCGGCTTCGTCTATGAGTGCGACGGCAACAAGGCGGATGAAGACGGATACGTATACTTCGACTTCAAAACGGACTTCTTCCAGTGCGACTGGTGGAGCACCGATGACGAAGGCGTGAACCACTTCCGTACCGACGACCCGCACAAGTATCCGATTCCGCAGAGCAAGATTCCGTACATCAACGGCATCCAGTTCCGCTTCAGCAACCTCCAGGCCGGCGACGTTATCTACATCGGCGACATGAAGGCCTATAAGGATACCCGTATCCACACCGAAGACCTCGAGGAACAGTGCGCGGTGTTCGACGCTCTCGACCCCGAAGCTTACACCGAAGAAAGCTACACCTACGCGACCAACATCTATCTCGAAGCTTTCGAAATGCTTCAGTCTCCCGAAGACTACACCCAGAAGCAGATCGACGCCAAGGCGAAGGAACTTAAGTACGCGATCCGCGACCTTAAGCCCATGTACAAGGCCGAGATGAAGACCGTCAAGCTCGCCGGATTCGAAGTCTGGGACGACGACGATTTCGATAACTTCGCGTGCCTCGATACTCCCGCCATTGAGACGGAAGTTTATCCCAACAACAAAGATCAGTCCGTCATGGTCTTCGCCAACTCTCAGGACGGCGAGCCGACCTACGGCTGGAGCTGGTTCACCAACGGCATCGACGAGGATGAGGACGGCATAGCCGATTCCGCTATCAAGAACCCCTTCGAGCTGGTTGACGATTCCGAGCCGCTGAGCGAAGCGAGCGGCATCCGCTTCTGGATCAAGTGGGACGAGACCCTCGTTCCCGCTCCGACTTCCTGCCGCATCGGCCTCGGCTCCTCCGAGGACGGCGTCTACTTCGAGTGCGAAGACACCGCGGTAGAGCTGCCCGAGACTCAGGGCTACGTCGGCGTCGCGTGGGTCAACTTCTATGACCTCGAAGGCGACGAAGACATTTACGATTACATCGATTCCATCGATTACATTTCCATCTTCCTCGAAGGCGCGGTCGGCATCTACTACATCGCCGATCTGACCGGCTTCGTGTGGAGCGCTTCCTCCGCCGATTTCGACGGTCTGAATCAGACGATTGCCGATGCGAAGGCGTATATGAAGACGCTCAACAAGGACGACTATTACTACAAGACTTGGGACAGATGCGTTGACGCGATCGACGTCGCCGAAGCGCTGATCGGCAAATACGGCGTCGATCAGGACGAAGTCGACGATGCCGCCGCCGAGATCAATGCCGCAATCAACGGCCTCGTTCTCGTTAACGACGCGATGAAGAAGGAAACCGCCCTTATGCTCGAAGGCCTCATCAAGAGTGCCAAGACCTACTGGCGCGGCAACGTTACCTCCGCTTCCCACAGAGCTCTGAGAGAAGAGATCGAAGTCGCCGAGGATATGATCAGACTCGCCGCCACCGAAGACGACGCTCAGGCGGAGATAGTCAAGATGCGCGAAGCTATCGCTTCCCTCGTTCCGATCAAGGAAAGCAGCAGAGTCACCTCGATCTACAGCTTTGAAGATTACACGACCCGTGATTTCAACAGAGCGACCGGCGACCGTACCGCGAACGTTCTTTACGAACTGAACAAGACCTTTGAGAAGCTGCCCGAGGGCTACGGCCAGGCGCTCAAGATGACCGCTCAGGTCGACATGGGCTCCGAGACCACCGACCAGCACGGCATGATGCAGTTCAAGGCCATGTACCGTGAAGGCGGCACCTCCACCGGCCATCCGACCCCCATCAAGATGGGCACCAACGAGAATCCGAAGGCGAACACCCTTATCGGCGACCTGACCGGCACCGACGGTCTCTGCCTCTGGGTAGGCGTCAACGACATGAACCTCGTTCAGAACTGCACGATGCGTGTCGCGGTCTCCAACTGCGAAGTCGGCCCGCTCTTCGAGCGCGCCACCGTCGATATCCCCGTTCCGTCCACCGGTCACGGCTGGCTGTATCTCCCCTGGGAGTACTTCGAGTATTACGATGACTGGACCCACGGTCAGGAAATCGACCTCGCGAAGATTTACTTCTACATCATCCGTTTCGACGGCGAGATCAAGGCCGGCCTTGAAGTTTACGTCACCGGCATCTACGCCTACAAGGACGTTTCCGCCGGCACCTGGGAAGCTCCGGTCATCACCGGCGTCACCGAGGGCGAGAACTATGACATCTCCGAGAACGCGCTCGTTCCCGACTGGAACGTCGGCGCCGCGATGCTCGACGGCGAGTTCCTCGTTTACGGCAACCCCGTAACCAAGAACGGCGAGCATACCCTCGTTGTCACCAACGGCGATAAGTCCACCACCGTCAACTTCACCACCTCCGGCGCTATCGAATACGAAGAGCCGGTCGCCAACGTCGAGAACGGCAAGACCTATGAGGTCGGCCAGGCCATCACCTGGACGCCCGAAGGCGCCACCGCTACCCTCGACGGCGAAGAGATCGAGAACGGTTACGTTATCGAAGCCACCGGCGAATACGTCCTCGTCGTCACCAACGGCGACAAGGAGATTGAAGTTGTCTTCGAAGTTGTCGATGAACTTCCGCCTCCGCCTCCCGCGCATAAGCGCGGCGATATGGACGGCGACGATCAGATCACCGTCGCGGACGCGCTGAAAGCGCTCCGTATCGCTGCCAAGCTGGTTCAGCCGACCGAGGACGACATCGCGATCGGCGACGTTGACGGCGACGGCGAGATCACCGTTGCCGACGCGCTCAAGATCCTCCGCGTTGCCGCGAAGCTCGTGGACGAAAGCCAGCTCTGATAAGAGAACGGCGAGGCGCGCGCAAAGTTGATTTGCCGCGCGGATAATAACTGACGAAACGGCTCCCCGAATTCGGGGAGCCGTTTTGAACGTATCGGCGTCAAAATGCATTTCCGGCTCTCCGCAATGGGAGCCGGGACGCGTTTTTTCGAAAAATCATCCGGATATATCACGCTGCCGTAAAATATATCACTATACGACAAGAGCTGAGATTGACAAAGATGATAAAATATCGTATAATTAGTATATTATCGATAAGTATCGAAAAAACGACTCATGGAGAGGAGATTATTTATTATGAAAAGAACCGTTTCCACACTGCTGGCAGTGCTGTTCGCGCTGACGGCTTTCGGCGTGACATCGCTCTTCGGAGGCGCGATAAGCGCGGGCGCGGAATTCTACGATTATTATCAGTATGAATCGTTCCCCGGCTACAACGCCTTCACTCCGGAGGATTTTTCCCTCGCGTGGAAGAATACGGACGTAACCATGGCCGGCCTCACCGACGCCTATATGCCGGAGGGAGCGCTTACAGACAAGGTCGCGCTCTTTAATATCAACAAAACGGACAAATACGGTCAGGCGTCCTTCGGCACGATGCGCCAGCGCAACGCCGATCCGGAGAACAACACCAACAACCAGGATTTCAGCAACAGCCCGAACTGGACCGCTAACGACAAGCTGAACGGCAAGGACATCTTCGGGGACAGCGGCCTGACGTTTGAAGACGTCAACGGCTTCTGCTTCTGGGTAGGAGTCAACGGCGGCGCTTACAGCGGTCAGGTCAAGATCGCGCTTTTCTCCGTCCCGACCAAAGGCCCGTACTATAAGCAGAGCGAAGACGGTTCAACCGATATGGCGGAATATCCGAAGGGCTTCGTCTTTTCCTCCGAACTGCATAAGTGCGACGAGGACGGCTATTTCTATTTTGATTTCAAGACCGACTTCAGACGCAGCGACTGGTGGTCGACCGACGACGAAGGCAACCTGCTGCCGAATGATGTGAACGCTCCTATCCCGTCCAAGACGCTGCCGCTGGTCAACGCGTTTGAAATCCGCTACACCGGCCTGCAGGAGGGCGATCAGCTCTACGTCGGCGACTGGCGCACCTACACCGATACCCGCGTCCATACCGACGAGCTCGAGGAGCAGTGCGCGATATTCGAATCCGTCAACTCCGAGGCGTACACCGAGGAAAGCTACACCGCCGCGATGAACGTCTATCTCGAAGCTTACGCGATCATGCAGGACACCACCGGTTATATTCAGAAGCAGATAGACGCCAAGGCGCGCGAACTGAAATACGCGATCCGCGATCTGAAGCCGATGTTCAAGGCGCGCAAAGAAGGCGTCGAGCTCGCCGGCTTCGAGGTCTGGGACGACGACGATTTCGACGAGATGACCTCCGGCGGTCTGTGCGTCGACACCCCCACCGTCGATGAGGAGAACGTTCCGTCCAACAGGGATCAGTCCGTTCTCATCTTCGCCAACGCGCAGGACGGCGAGCCGTACTACGGCTGGAGCTGCTTCACCAACGCGATCGACGAGGACGGCGACGGATTCGCGGATTCCGCGGTCAAGAACCCCTTCGAACTGCTCGGAGATTCCGAGCCGCTGAGCGAGGCGAGCGGCATCCGCTTCTGGATTAAGTGGGACGAGAGTTTCTCCGTCGTTCCGCAGTCGTGCCGCATCGGTGTCGGTTCCACCGAGGAAGAAGTGTATTTCGAGTGCGAAGACACCGCCGTCGAGCTGCCCGAAACGCAGGGCTACGTAGGCGTTGCGTGGACGGATCTCTTCGATATGGAGGGCGACGAAGATATCTTCGATTATATAGATTCCCTCGATTATATCGCGATCTACCTTGAAGACGCGGTCGGCATCTACTACATTTCCGACC
Organism: Clostridia bacterium; assembly: GCA_017616855.1. Taxonomy (GTDB): domain Bacteria; phylum Bacillota; class Clostridia; order Oscillospirales; family RGIG8002; genus RGIG8002. Next base: position 8,431 of record JAFZXI010000068.1, read on the forward strand.
TGTCCGGCTTCGAGTGGAACGTTTCCTCCGCGGATTTCAAACCGCTGCAGCAGATGATCGCCGAGACCCGCGCTTACATGGCGGAACTCAACGAAGGCGACTGGTACTATAAGTCCTGGGACCGCGTCTTCATGGCGATCGACGCCGGCGAGGCGCTTATCGGACAGTACGGCGTGACCGACGAGGACGTCCACGAAGCGAGCGACGCGATCATGCGCGCCGTCAACAGACTGATTCCCATCGGACTCGTCGCGGACAGAAAGACGATGAACGAGCTCGAAGGCCTCGTCGAGAGCGCGAAGACCTACTGGCGCGGCAACGTGACCGCGGCTTCCTACAGAGAACTGAAGGTCGTCCTCGAAGAAGCCGAAACGCTGCTTGCCGAAGACGCTTCGCAGGAAGCGGCGGAGGCCTCCATCGCCGCGCTGCGCGCCGCGATAACGAACCTCGTCCCGATAAAGGCGGGCGAGAAGGTCACGAGCATATTCAGCTTTGAGAATTACAAGAGCAGAGACCTTAACAGAGCGACGGGCGACCGCACCGCGAACGTCACCTACGAGCTCAACAAGACGTTTGAAAAGCTGCCCGAGGGCTACGGTCAGGCGCTTAAGATGACCGCGCAGATGGATATGAGCGCGCAGAACACCGACGAGCACGGCGTCATGCAGTTCAAGTCGATGTACCGCGATCTGAACGACCACCCGGTCCCGATCATGATAGGCACCACCGACAATCCGAAGGCGAACACCCTCATCGGCGACCTTTCCGGCACCGACGGCATCTGCCTCTGGGTAGGCGTCAACGACATGAACCTCGTTCAGGACTGCTCGATGCGCTTCGCCGTTTCCAACTGCGAAGTCGGCCCGCTTTTCGAGCGCGCCACCGTCGATATTCCGATCCCCGCGACCGGAGCGGGCTGGCTCTTCATGCCTTGGGAATACTTCGAGTTCTACGATGAATGGACTCACGGTCAGGATATCGACCTTGCGAAGATATACTTCTATATCATCCGCTTCAACGGCACCGTGTATCAGGGTCTTGAAGTCTACGTTACCGGCATCTACGCCTACAAGGATTCCACCGCGGGCGAATGGGAGACCCCCGTTATCTCCAACGTTACCGAAGGGCAGGAGTACGACGTTTCCGAGCAGGACCTCATCCCCGATTGGGACGTCGGCGCCGCGATGCTGGACGGCAAGTTCCTCGTCTACGGCGATCCCGTCCCGACCAACGGCGAGCACACCCTCGTCGTTACGAACGGCAACAAGTCCGCCACCGTCAACTTCACCACCACCGGCAAGGCCGTCGACGCGACTCCGGTCGTTACCGGCGTTGAAAACGGCGGCAGCTACGAGGAAGGCGTCGTAATCAGCTGGGACGTCGGCGAAGCGACGCTGAACGGCGTTCCCTTCGAGAACGGACAGGCGCTTTACGGCAGCGGCGCTTACACGCTGATCGTCACCAACGGCAGCGCCGACCCGGTCGTCATCAACTTCAGCGTGACCAAGACCGATGAGCCGCCGGTGCCGGAGTATAAGCGAGGCGACATGGACGGCGATAACGAAATCACCGTCGCGGACGCGCTGCGCGCACTGCGTATCGCTGCGAAGCTGGTCGCTGCGACCGATAACGACATGCTGACCGGCGATATCGACAAGGACGGCGACATCACCGTCGCCGACGCGCTGAAGATCCTGCGCGTCGCCGCGAAACTCGCGGACGAAGGTTCGCTCGCGTAATTATCATATTGTATCCGATTCACGGACACCGGAGATTTCCGGTGTCCGTGAAAGAATATTGACGCATAACGCCGTGAGCGGTTATGCGTCGGCAAATGAGGTGACGCTGTGAAAAGGATAATATCGACGCTTCTCGCAGTACTGTTTGCGCTGACGGCGTTCGGCGCGACGGCCGTGTTCGGCGGCGTGATAAGCGCCGGCGCGGTGTTCTACGATTATTATGAATACACGCCTTTCCCGGGCCTCGACGCCTTCAGCGCGGACGACTTCGCGCTCGCGTGGCTGCCGCGCGCGTCATACGCGGGGCGCGGGTCCGACTTTCTGCCGAGCGGCGGCGCCGATTCCGTCTCGGTCTTCACCGTGACCGGCACCGACGCGTGGGGCGGCAGCTCCGTTTCGACGGTGCGCCTGAGGAACACGGCGCCGGAGAACAACACCTTCGGCACGGAGCTCGACAGCCCGAACTGGGCGGCGAAGGATAAACTCAACGGCAAGGATATCTTCGGCGACAGCGGAGTTACCTTCGCCGGCGCGCAGGGCTTCTGCTTTTGGGCGGGGGTTAACGGCGGCGCTTTCGCCGGAACCGCCAAGGTCACGATCTACGACGTCCCCGCGAGGGGTCCCGCCTATATCGCCAGCGAAGACGGCTCGACCGATATGTCGGGATATCCCGTCGGTTCCGTTTATGAGACGGATATGACGGCTCCGGACGAAGACGGTTATTTATACTTCGATTTCAAAACCGATTTCAAGCAGGTCGACTGGTGGACCGTCGACGATTACGGCTTTAACGCGTACGAAAAGGGCAAATACCCGATCCCCGACGGCATTATCGCGCGGCTCAACGGCTTCCAGCTCACCTTCAGCGGATTGCAGACCGGCGACACGCTCTGTATCGGCGACTGGCGCGCTTACAGGGATACCCGCGTGCATCTCGACGAGCTTGAGGAGTATTGCGCGGAGTTCGAGGCGCTCGATCCCGAAGCGTACACAGAGGAGACCTATTCCGCCGCGTCGGAGGTGTATCTCCGGGCTTACTCTATGCTCCTTGACCACTCCGGCTGCGAACAGACGCAGATAAACGCGATGGCGCGCGAACTGAAAAACGCGATCAAGGCGCTCAAACCGATGTTCAAGGCGAACAAAAACGACGTGAACCTCGTCGGCTTCGAGGTCTGGGACGACGACGATTTCGACGCGATGCTCGAAGGCGGAGTATGCTTCGATTCCGCGGCGGTAGACGAAGAAACCGTGCCGAAGCATAAAGACAGGTCCGTGGTGATTATGGCGAACGCCCGCGACGGCGAACCGCTCTGGGGCTGGAGTTATTTCACCAACGCGGTCCTTGAAGACGCCGGCGCCGGCACGGTCACCGCTGTCAAGAACCCCTTCGAACCGCTCGAGGGCTCCGAGCCGCTGAGCAGCGCGAGCGGACTCCGCTTCTGGGTGAAGTGGGGCGAAGGCATGGCGTCCGCGCCGGAGAAGATGCGCGTCGGGCTCGGCGTTTCGGCGGAAGGGCTTTTCTTCGAGTGCGACGAGAGTTCGATCGAACTGCCCGAAGCCGAGGGCTACGTCAACGTCGGCTGGGCGGAGTTCTACGACGTCGACGGCTTCGAGGATATCTACGATCACATCGACGATCTTGATATTATAAGCATTTCGCTTGAGGGCGCGGTCGGCGTTTATTACGTTTCCGACCTCGGCGGCTTCAAATGGAGCACGTCGGCGGCGGATTTCACCCCGCTGATAAATAAAATCGACGAAACTGAAGCGTATATGGCAACGCTCGATATGAGCGAATACTCGTATAAATCATGGAACAGACTTTTGACGGCTATCGACGACGGGCGCGCTCTGCTCGACGTCTACGGCGCGACCGAGGAAGACGTCGATGAAGCCGTCGCCCGGATCCACAAAGCGGTTCTGGCTTTGGTTTACGAGAACGACGCTCCCACTCCCGCGATGGTGAAGCGGCTCGAGGCGCTGTGCAAGTGCGGCGCGTCCTTCTGGCGCGGCAACGTGACCTCCGCGAGCTACGTCGAGCTGAAGCTCGCGCTCGAAAGCGCGGAAGAACTGCTCGAATACGGTGGTTCGCTTCGCAACTTCAACACGGGCATCGAGCGGCTCGAAGCCGCTGTCGCCGGGCTCGTCCCGATAACGGCGGGGGAGAAGATCACGAGCATATTCAGCTTCGAGGATTACACCACACGCGATCTGAATAAGGTCACCTCCGGCACCGGCGGATACGCGGATTACGCGCTCGACTCCGCTTTCGATAAGATTCCCGAGGGCTACGCGAAGGCGCTGAAGATGACCGCGCAGAAGGATATGGACGTCGAGGACGAAAGTATCTCCAACATCATGCAGTTCGCGGCGATGTACCGCGAGCCGGGCACAAACAGGGTCGTGCCGCTGAAGATGGGCACCTCCGAGGATCCGAAGGCGAACACCCTGATGGGCGACCTGACCGGCACCGACGGACTCTGTCTCTGGGTAGGCGTCAACGATACGTCGCTTATCCGCGAGGGCACGCTGCGCTTCGCGGTCTCCAACTGCGAGGTCAGCCCGCTCTTCGAGCGTTCGACGGGGCATATCCCGCTGCCCGCGTCCGGAAGCGGCTGGATATATATCCCGTGGGAGTATTTCGAGTATTACGACGCATGGACGAACGGGAACGAGATCGACCTCGCGAAGATATATTTCTATATCCTCCGCTTCAACGGAGAGATAAAGCAGGGCGCGGAGGTCTACGTGACCGGCATCCACGCGTATAAGAACGTTACCGCGGGCGAGTGGGAAGTCCCCGTCGCCAACGTAGAAGACGGCGGCGTTTACGACGTCTCCGTGCAGCCGCTCGTTCCGGCGTGGAACGCGGGCGCGGCGATACTGGACGGCGTAAACTTCCCCGCCGACGTCGCCGTTGTGAAAAACGGTGAACACACCCTCGAGATATTCAACGGCGATAAGAAGACGGCCGTGACCTTCACCGTCACCGGCGGCGAATGTGAGGAGCCGAAAGTATACGGAGCCGCGGACGGCGGCGAATACGAAGACGCCGTCACTCTGATCTGGGACGTCGGAGAGGGCGCGCTGAACGGCGAGCCCGTTGAAAGCGGCGTCGAAGTGAGCGAACCCGGCGAATACGTACTGGTCGTCACCAACGGCGACAAGAGCGTGACCGTCGCCTTCACGATAAAAGAGCAGACCCCGCCGCCTCCGGAGCATAAGAAAGGCGATATGGACGGCGACGAGGAGATCACCGTCGCGGACGCGCTCAAGGCGCTGCGTATCGCCGCGAAGCTGGTCGAGGCGACCGAAGACGATATGCTTATCGGCGACGTCGACGGCGACGGCGACATCACCGTCGCGGACGCGCTGAAGATACTGCGCGTCGCGGCGAAACTCGCGAATGAGGACAGTCTCGCGTAAGTAAAGCGGGTCTTTTCGGCCCTTTGCGGCTTGTCGTCGTCGGCAGGCAGATAGCCTGGCCTTCCTCCTTCCGCGCCGCAAATCATCCGAAAATCCCTCGCTTTTGATAGACAACAATTCAAATAGTGTAAAACGGCTCCCTTCGGGGAGCCGTTTTTTCCTCAATTATTCATTATTCATTATTCAGTCTTCAGTATTCATTTAGTCGTAGACGCTTTCTATCACCTTCGCGCATTCGGCGGGGGAGTAGCGCCAGCGCGATATGTGCGCAGCGGCGGGGTAGTCGTAGACGAAGGGGAGCTCCGCGGGCGGCAGGCGGTCGATTATCACGAGCTTGACCTTCATTCTTTCCGGTATGATGTTTTTGATATAGACGGAAACGCGCTCGCCGGCGCTGACCGCCGTGCCGGGCTCCGCGAGTCCCGCGAGGTTCGGCGTCAGCTCGACGAAGATGCCGTAGCGCTCCACCGAGCGCACGACGCCCGCGACGGTCTGCCCCGGCTCGAAGCGCGCGGCGTTCTCCTCCCACGTTCCGAGCAGCTCGCGGTGCGAAAGCGTCACCCGTCCGCCGCCGACCGCGGAAACCACCGCCATTATGTCCTGCCCCGCGCGGAAGCGGTCGGAGGAGTGCGCGATGCGCGAAACGGAGATCGCGTCAATCGGCAGCAGCCCGACGATCCCGCAGCCGACGTCCGCGAAGGCGCCGAAGCTGTCCGGCCGCGTGATCCTGGCGGGGATAACGTCTCCGGGGCGCAGGCGCGAGATATACTTTTCCGCGCACAGCCGCATCGCCTCGCGCCGCGAAAGCAGCGCGTATTCGCTCCCGTCGACGTCGGAAGCGACGCCGGTGACGGTGAAGCATACGTCCTTCCCGACGCGCGAGATGACCGCGATGTCGCGCACCTCGCCCGTCGGCGAATACGCTCCCTCCGCGCGCGGTATCACCCCGCGCATGAAGCCGAGGTCGACTATCATATTGTGTTCGCGGTCGCAGAGCGCGGCCGTCCCTTCGCAAACGCGCTTTTCGTCCCTCGCGCGCAGCAGCTCCGCGCGCGAAGCCGGGCGGAAACCGCCCCGTCCCTCCGGTAAAAACGTCATTGTATCCACCGCCGCCGCGGATCGCCGCGGCGCCTTTCGCAAAAGATTTTCACCAAATCCTATGCCGGCGTTTTTCAAAAAATGAATGAAAACAGCGCCTCCGCGCCGCTTTAGGACGCGAAAGCGTTTCCGGCGCAAAGCCGTTATGCGTCGCCGCGCCGTAAAAGCGCGGTTTTGTTTTGAAAAACGGCGCTCCCGTCAAAAATATACAAAAATCCCTTGCAAATCGGAGCGAACTGTGCTACAATAAGCGTTGGCAAGTGTAAAGAACACATAAATCGAAATCAAGGAGATATAATCATGGTAGTTGAAGATCTGGTTGTCATTACCCCTCAGGAAAAAGCAATGCTTTGCAAGGCGCTCGCCAAGCACATGCCCAAGCTGAGAAAGCTGCTCCGCTTATCGCAGAGAGAGTTCGGTAACCGCGCCGGCGTCTCCGTGGACCGTGTTTCGCTTATCGAAAACGGACATTTCCAGATGACCTGGTCGCAGTTCACGTCTTTCCTTTTCATCTTCTCGCTGAACAAGCTGACGAAGGAATACTTCGTCGAGCATAAGCTCATCGACCGCCGCGTCCTGCAGTACCTGCAGGCGAAGCGCGTCGAGGAGGAGCCGGAGATGAGCATCCTGCTGACCGAGTCCATCAGCTCGGCGTTCAACGCGCTGAACATGGGCGACGTTATCGCCCGCCTGAAGGAACAGAAAAAGTACCAGCTGTAAGCAGAAAAAACAAAAATCGCTTCCCCGACGGGGGAAGCGATTTTTTTATCCGAACATATGAACGTCGTCATCCTGAGCGAGCGAAGCGAGTCGAAGGATCCCCCGCCTTCAGCGGACGTTTGGGGGATTCCTCACTTCGTTCGGAATGACGTGCGCCCGCGCGCCGCGTCAGCGTCGCGCTTCGTAGTCTTCCGCGATCTCTGCGCACCACTCGGCTTCGACGGCTTTGCCCGCGCGGCAGGCGCCCATCGCCTTGCCGACGGCGTTGAAGACGACGGCGGTGCCGCGCTTGTCGGCGCGGTAGTTGACCGCGCGGTCGGAGTCGATGCCGAAGCGCCCCGCGGTCTCGACGGCGTCGATGTTCGCGCCGATGAACAGGAACTCCCAGCCCTCTTCCTTGCGGCGCTCGATCATCTTCTTGACCTCGCGGGAGGAAAAACGCCTGCTCGCGTTCTCCATTCCGTCGGTCATGATTGCGAAAACGGTGTGCGCCGGAACGTCCTCGTCGCGCAGATATTTATGCACCTTCGCGATGTGCTCGATGGTCTCGCCGATCGCGTCGATCAGCGCCGTGCAGCCGCCGACGACGTAGTCGTTCGCCGTCATCTCCGGCACGCTGTCGAGCGGAAGGCGGTCGTGCACCGTCTCGCTGTCGTTGCTGAAGAGGACGGTGGTGACGAAGCATTCGCCGTCCTGCGCCTTCTGCTTTTTCAGCAGCGAGTTGAAGCCGCCGATCGTGTCGCTTTCCAGTCCGCTCATCGAGCCGCTGCGGTCGAGGATGAAGACGAGCTCCGTGACGTTGTTTCTGATTTCATTCGTGTTTTTCATTGTGATTTCTCCTTTTCGTTTTTTCAGCCGTAAAAAAACAGCCGCGAGGTTTTTGACCTTACGGCTGTTATTATATCCGGCTACGGAGGCGAAAAGGTCGCCCGTCAGGCGACATTTTCAGCAGCCCAGCAGCGGCTGATCGTAGGCGAAAAGCGCCTCGTTGACGCGGTGGATATCGTAAATCCCGCGCGATATGAAATAGGAGATTATAACGTCGAACTTGTTGCTGCGCGAGAGGGCGAAGCCCGCTTTAAGCAGCAGGTCGTCGGTTTCGGCGCGCGTCAGGCGGAGCGCTATCGCGAAGGCGACGGCGGTCTGCTTGCTCGGGCGGTAGAGCGCGTCGCCGCGTATTTTGGAAAAGAGCTTGCGGTCGACGTTCGCGCGCTTGTAGCATTCGACGTCGGTCATGCCCTTTTCGTCTATGCGGCGCAGCAGCGACTGCGAAAAACTCTCGTCGAGCGATTCGAGGTCGTGCGAAAGCGAGGCGGGCGCGAGGTCGTAGACCTCCTCCGCGGCGGCGCCGCAGAAGGATTCGCGCATCGCCGCGGTTCCGCTTGCGCGGCCGGGCTTCTTATCGAAGACGCGGCGGAGCAGCGGCGGCTCGGGCTTTTCGAACTCCGCGAGCGATTCGGCGAGCTCGCCGTCGACGGGGAAGGGGACTTCGCCGCGGCGGAAAAGCACGAGGTAGACGGTCAGTTCGTTTTCGCGCAGGAAGGCGCGTATCTCGCTTTCCGCGACGTCGAACGCCGCGCGCTTCGGGTATCCGTATGCGCCTGCGGAAATCAAGGGGAAGGCGACGCTTTCGCAGCCCGCTTCGAGCGCGAGCGCGAGGGAGCGGCGGTAGCAGGAGCGCAGCAGCGCTTCCTCGCCGTGCGCGCCGCCGC
>JAFZXI010000069.1 GCA_017616855.1 Clostridia bacterium
GATCGGGCTGAAGCTCCCGGCGAAGAACGATCCGGACGCCATTTATCCCTACTGCAAGCTCTTCGATACGCGCACGGATAACGGCGTGGACTTCAACTGCTACGTGCTCTATAAACGCACGCACACGCTGAATACCTCCGAGATGGCGCGTCTGATAGACGGCGTCGTCGACGAGGCGAAGGAGCTCGGTATCGAGACAGAGACGCCGGAGCAGATAGCGAAGATGAAATCTTTGTGGAAGGAGCGAGATACCGAATGAAGATGATCTGCAACAACTGCGGTGAGGTTTTCGACGACGAAGACCTTACCTACGAGAAGGAATACGTCGGGGAGTGCTGGGGGCAGCCCGCGTATCAGGAGGTCGCTATCCCGCCCTGCTGCGGAGAATACGACTGCAGGGAAGCAAAATGCGCCGACTGCGCTCACGCCGTTCCCTATAAACCCGAGGAATACGAGGACGCCTACACCTGCGATCTCGACGGCGGCGCCGTCGAATGTTTCAACGAGGCGTGCGCGTGGTTCGAATTGAAAGAAAAGGAGGAAACAAAATGACGACGATAGCCGTTCCCGTCCCGCCCGGCGGCACGGTCTACACGGTCGAAACCCTTAACGGCCGTCCCTGCGTCGTAGGGCACGACGTCACCCACATAACCGTCCACTACGGCGACAAAGGGGAACTCGAGATATCCGCTACCTACGATTACTTCGGCAGCGTAAAAACAGCACTTCCGTCGATGCTGGGGGTATCGGTATTCACCGATCCGACCGACGCGATGAACGCGCTGGATAAACGTATCAAAAAAGAGAAGGAGGCAAAATCGTGAGAAAAATACACGTTGCCATAAAAGAGCCGGGCAAAGTCCCGCGCTCCGTCTGGATCTCCCCGGCGAAGGAGAACCTCGAGAAGCACGTCGGCGGAGGATTGCTTTTCGTGCTCGTCTGCTCCGACTTGACGATTATATGCAACAGGGATCAGGAGATAAACGACGCGAAGTATTGCGCCGACGTCTGCGGCAAACAGTTCTTCGGCAAGATCATTCTCGCCGGTCTGAAGGACGGCGGCCTCGCCGACCTTCCTTGCGGCTGGCAGGAGCTGAAACGCGCGTTTCCGGGGCTTTGGGATGAAAAGGCGGACTAAGGCCCTCGCGATACAGCCGAAGGTTAAAAAAGCGGTTTACGAGCGCGACGGGGGCGCGTGTATATTCTGCGGCCGTCCCGGCAATCCGGAAGCGCATTATATACCGCGCTCTCACGGCGGGCTCGGCATAGAGGAAAATATCATAACCGCCTGCCGCGAATGCCACGACCTGCTCGACAATTCCGCGCAGCGTAAAGGAATGCTGCGTATCGCCGGCGAATACCTCGCCGTAAAATACCCGGATTTTCCGGATGAAAAAAGGAGATACGATAAATATGCTGAATAAAGCCATTCTGATGGGGCGCCTGACCGCGGACCCCGAACTCAAGCAGACGAACAACGGGCTTTCCGTCTGTTCCTTCACCCTCGCCGTAGACAGAGACTACAAAAGCGAAAACGGAGAACGCCAGGCGGACTTCATAAACTGCGTCGCATGGCGCGAGAGAGCCGAGTTTTTGAGCAAATACTTTTCAAAAGGCGCGATGGTCGCCGTCGTCGGCCAGATCCAGACGCGCAGCTATGAGAAGGATGGGCAGAAGCGCACCGCGACGGAGGTCGTCTGCGAGCAGATAACCTTCACCGGCGAAAAGAGAGAGAAGCTCGCCGCTCCGCAGGCGGCGGAGGTCGAGCCGGACTACGGCGACAATCTGCCGTTCTGAGAGGAGGTCAATACAATGTGGGAATATTACTGCTATAACGTCAAAACCGGCAAGGAGGAGCACTTCTTCGGTTATTCCTTCGCCGACGCGATTAAGAATTGCGATCACAAAGAAGATCTCCGCCTTATCCATTCCGACTACATAGATTGAGGTGCAACCAAATGAACGAGCGCAAATCATTCGTTTTATACCTTGAATACGCCGAATATCTCGATGAGTTGACCGACGAAGAGGTCGGCCGGCTCACGCGCGCGATATTCGACTACAACATATACGGCGAGGAGCCGGAGAGCTTCACCGGCGCTCTGAAGCTCGCCTGGATCGCGATCAGGCAGGGGATGGACCGCAACAACGACCGCTACGAGCGCCGCGCTTCGGCGGGTAAGAGAGGCGGCAGACCGAGAAAGGACGCCGACGAAACGCAGCAGGACGCTACGGAAGCGCAGCAAGCCCGTCATCCCGAGCGAGCCGAAGGCGAGTCGAAGGATCCCACGCCTTCAGCAGACGAAAAAGCAAACGAAAGCAAAAATATAAATGCTTTTGAATGCTTTTCGGACGAAAAAGCAAACGAAAGCAAAGAAACAAATGCTTTTTTGTCGGACGGTGTACGTGAACGTGTACGTGTTCGTGATCGTGAACGTGATCCTGTTCGTGAACGTGAGCGTGAACGTGATCCGGCGGACGCGCGCACGCCCCGGGGAAAATACGGTCATGTTATGCTTTCGGACGGGGAAATGCGGCAGCTTGCGGCGGACTGCTCCGCGGGAGGCAAGCTTTGCTATACCACGCCGGAGGAACTGATAACGACGCTCGACGAGTATATCCACACGAAGCCGGAGTTCAAGAGCGCCTGCCATCTTATCACGCTCCGGGGATGGGTGGCGGATAAGGTCCTGGAGCAGAGGCAAAAAGCGCGGCCGAAATCCGCGTCGTTTTCGGCGTCCGACGTAAAGGCGTATGAGGAGTGGGGCAGGAAGAAGCTCCGGGAGGCGTAGTGATAACCTACACTTTCACCGTCCCCGCGAAGCTGCCGGGGCTGAACGAATATACGGCGGCGTGCCGCACGAACGCGCACGTCGGCGCCGCCATGAAGCGCGATGCGGAAGAAGCGATCCGGTGGTATATCAAATCACAGATCCGCGACCGGCGCAACCTCCCGGCGCGAGCTCCGGTGAAGGTGTATTTCCGCTGGACGGAAGGCGGGAAGCGCCCGCGCGACAAAGACAATATCGCATTCGCCAAGAAGTTTATCCTCGACGCCCTCGTCGAAGAGGAAGTGCTGCTCTCGGACGCCTGGGACTACGTTGACAGCTTTGAAGACAGCTTTTTCCGCGGTCCGCGCTATGCCGTGACCGTGGATATATCCGTGCTCGAAAAGGAGAAGAAGTGAATAAGACCTCGACTGCGAAAACGGTATGCCCCTATTTCCTGAACGACGGGAAAAACTTTATAAGCTGCGAGCTCGGCGGCAAAAAGCTTACCCTGCGGCTGGAGCCGGACGAGATGAAGAGACAAAAGGAGCGCCTGTGCTATACGTTCGGATACCGCGAGTGCCCGATAGCCGCCGCGAATGAGAAAATATATAAACCTTGACGGCGCGGAGCCCGTCATGTATACTCAGGTATATTTTTAAGTATACTTTATTTCTTCAAGCGTAATATAAGCGTAAGATAAAACGCACGGCGCGAGCCGTGCGTTTTGTTTCATAACTCTTTTTAAGTTATAATTCACATCGCGGGGGAAGCCGCGTTCTGCGCCTGTTCCCTGGCTCTGTCGACGACGGCCGAACCCCTCATCACGGCGCCGCCGAGCGTGTCCGTCTCTACGCCGCCGCCGGAAGTCTGCGGAGGCGCCGCCTGCTGCGGCATTTCAATACCTCCGCCGCCGAGCGCGTTCGCGGTGCTCTGAAGGAGCTCGCTCAGCGCCGCGACCTGCTTTTGGAGCACTGCGTTCTGTCTGATCTTCTCGATCATTTCATCCTTGCCTTCGAACTCCATGGCGTCGAGCATGACGAGCGCCTGGTCCGCCAGATCCGGGCGGAAGACGCCGAGCTGATACAATTCCTTTATCAGCTCGTTTTGCGAGATGCGCGAGAAGGGGGAGCCCTTCTGTGCGGAGATGGAAACGTCGAAGACCGCGCGCCTCGTGTAAAGGTCGCCGTCGGTGACGCTTGTTTTCTTCTCGTCCAGCATATCGCCGCTTATGTCTTCAAAAGCCATCTTGTTCTCCTTCGTTATGCGGAAGGAGCGCGCGGTCTTATAAAACTGCCTTATCAGCTCGATGACGAACTCGCATATCTGCTCGAAAGCGCGGTAGGACATCATCGTCGCGTCTCTGCTGGTCTTGCTGCCGGCCTCCTGGAGCGCGGCGATCGCGGAGGCGGCGGTGACGCCGGAGGTCGTGCCGCCCTGGTTGATGTCGCGGCATCCGGAGACCTCCTTGAGCTCGTTTACGAGCGATTCGAGGTAGTTGAGCAGTATCGCCGGCGGGTCCTCCACCTTCAGCTCCTGCACCATATCCCTTATCGAAGAGAGACTGCCTTCGACTTCGATAACGGTCTTCTCTCCGTCTTCGAAGTCGGCGGGGTTTATGCCGCTCGTCTTGTTGAGGAAAAATCTCGGCTTCGCCGCCAGCACCGCCTTCTGCGCGAAAAGGTCCGCGGTGACGTCGATCCTGCTCTGGATGCCCTTAAGTATATCGATATAACCGAAGCCGGTCGGCATATCCACCTCCGGGAAGAGCACGTCGAAAACGAAGGGGTATTTCCCGTGGTCGTAATAACCCTTCCCGGCGTATTCGGGATCATTTTCGGAGGCGTAGAGTATCCTGTCGCCGACGAAGCGGCAATAATGCACGACGGCGCGGTTATCGATACGCTTCTTATACCACCAGTCGACAACGACGCTCTTGCCTTTGTCCGCGCCCTCGCTCTCGTCGTGGATATATTGCTTGACGGAGATCGTCTTCTCGCCGCTGAAATCGTCCGGCAGGTCGTAGACCTCGCGCAGCGCGTCGTCGTCCCAGGTCTCGACGTGGAAGACGTTGCGGGATTTCTGTATATCCTTTATCCCGGGCTGCCAGAAGAGGTTCAGCAGGTCAACGTATTCGATCGCGATATCGCCGATACCGTCCGCGTCGGGATCCCAGTAGGGTTTATATACCGCGGTGCCGTTCTTCAGCTTCGACCACCAGCCGTCCCAATACGTCTTGCGGAAGTTCGTGTGGTCGATAATGACCGGCAGGACGTCCGAGAGGAGCTCCGCCGTGGCCTTGTCGCTCTCCTCGCGCGGGAGGACGTTGCAGGTCGGGTACGAATCCATCGCGTCGGCGTGCTTCTGCGTGATGGAATTGAAGGTCCAGCCGGAGGCGGTCAGCTCCTTGCGGTTGACGGAGGGCGCGACGCCCTTTATCATCTCGCCGTGGCGCATTTTCCACCAGCGCTCATTCCCGACAATGCGGTTTTCGAGCACCGCCTTGCCGGACTTGTAGCTTTCGAGCGTCGCGACGGCCTTTTTGATCTCCTTTTCACCTATCGGGAGCCCGCCTTCCTTCTTTTCCTCCTTCTCGCCGCGCGAAAAGGCGTTTTTGAAGCGATCGATAAACCTTGCCATAAAATACTCCTTGAACTTAAAATGTTACGTAATCGGGATACTGCTCCGCTATCATATCGAAGCCGGCGGAAGCCGTAGAGAATACGCCGTCGACGAAATCCGCATTTTCCTCCGATGCGCGCGCGTGAAGTGTCAACCCGCTTTCGTCGTCCTGGAAAATGAAATGAACCGCTCTCTGCTCCAGCGCCGCGGCCGCCGCGTAGGCAAGCGCGGAGACGCCGGCGCAGACGATATCCTGCCCGGGCGGAGCGTATTGCGCATGCCCGTCGACGGTTATGATGTGCTCGCCCTTTTCGAGCTGAGAATAAGCGATGTTTATCATTCTGAATACACCCTCGCGACGGAATAGATCTCCACCGCGCCGGCGCAGACGAACCTCACGCGGTAATAGTCGCAGCGCTCCGGCTGGAAAGGGATATCCTTGACGATGATCCGTTCGGTGTCGTCGTCATACCATACTCTTTCGTAACCGCCGCCGTCGTATGCGATATAAACGGCGAGCGATCCGCCCGTCGGCACCCTGTAACGGAGCTTCAACCCGTGGATATGCTTATCGGGGTAGGGGGAGGAGAGCAGATCGCCCGTCTCGGCGAACCATTCGGGGTTATCCTGCGTCGTTCCGGTGAAGAAGTGACTTTCCCCCTTGACGGAATAAAGCGCGTTATTCGCGCAAAATACGAGGTCTCCGTCCCATTCCGTCCAGAACGGCGCCGCGTATCCGCCGGGCGAGCTTTCCTTCGTCCAGACGCTCTTTTCCGTATCGTAGACGAAAAGGCACCATTCGGCGCCGTCGTATGCGGAAAAGTAGTATTTTCGCTCGAAAGCACATCCGGAGGCGTGCGTGAAACGCTGCCCGCCGAAGGGGGCGCCGACGAACCTGAAAGAGGAGTAATACGCCTGCACGCCGCGGGGCGAGTTGTAATACAGCACGCCGCCGACGATCGCGAGCGAACGTCCGCTCGTCTTCTCCACGCCCTCGCACTCCTCCGTCGAAACGGTGAAGTTCGCGGGCTTGTTGCCGTAGACGCGGTGCAGGGTGTGCTCCTTGAAGAAAAGCACGCTGTCGTCGTAGGCGATGCAGCCGGTGAACTCTCCCGGGGAACCCAGGGACGCGGCCCAGCCGTCGCCGCTTACGCCGAGATAGCGGTAGAAGTTGGAGGGATCGCCGAGCACACTGCAGTATATCTCGTTATTTGCCGAGCTGCAGCCCCAGAGGCGGTTGTCCTTCTCGCAGACGAAGTCCATATCCGGAATAACGCGCTTTACGGTTATCCCGTTCGTCGTCGGTATATCGGAAGCGAAGGCGGTGATTATGATATAATCGTCGCCGTGCCCCCATATAATGTAGCTGTTGCCGTTGACGACGTCGTCGCCGGCGTCCGGATTTTCGTTGCCGAGTTTGATATTCACGCCGTCGTAGTCGCGGAACTTCTTTCCGATACCGGTCGCGGAGATCTTCGCATACGCCGTCGGGATCGATACCCACTTTTGCTCCTGGTCGCTCCAGAGCTTCAGAACCTTCGCTTCAGAGGAGGTGTCGAGCCAGTATTCGCCGTCGGCAGGGGAGGCGGGCGGCGTCTCCGCGGTCGTGGTGATCGTTATGGCGGTCCCTTCGATCGTGCAGGGCGTGACGGTGATCGCGTTGGAGTAGGTGAACCCCGCCTCCAGACGCCCGAACTCCTGCGTTTCCGCGTCGAAATAGAGTTTGTCGGGGAATATCAGCAGCCGCGTCCCGAACGCGACAAGCTGCTTTTCGCCGCTCTGAAGGGTATATATCCCGCTGCCGTAGAGGTAGGCGAGTATCGCGCTTGCGTCCTCGCTGCCGATCGGGTCGGTCAGAGTCGTTGTGTCGACGTGCGCGCGCTTGAATACGGTCTGATAGTCGAGCGTCGTGCGCCCGTCGAGCACCATCTGTTTGCATATATCTTCCTGCGCCGCTGCGTCCGCGCCCTGCGCTATCTCCGCGCAGAGGAAAGCGTCCTCCAGGGTGATCTGCCCGTCGCCGTTCAGGTCGGCGTCGCAGGTCAGCGGCGGCTCCGCGAAAACGACCTTCCGCAGGATCGCGAGCGCGTCCGCGACGGTGACTTTTCCGTCTCCGTCTATATCCGCGGCGCGCAGGACCTTCTGCGCCTTCGTCAGACCGCCGACGGTATCGTCGTAGCTGCTCGACGTGGTTACCGGCGTTTTCTTCCTCGCCGCGAGCTGCATGGCGGCGAGCACGTCCGTGAGGTTTATCGAACCGTCCGCGTTGATATCGCCCTTGTTGCAGGCGACGCCGTTGGCGGTAAGCAGCGGATCGACGGGAAAGGCGGAGTCGTCCCTTATCGGAGTGATCGGGACGTTGTTGTAATAGAGGGTATTATCCCGCGCCCAGCATATCTTTCCGGCGACCTCGCCGAGTCCCTGCGGAGCCATGACCGTCGCGAGCTTTCTGCGCAGAGTGCGCCGCGTGAGAACGGGGTAGCGCTCGCAGGAGGCGTCCTGCATATCGTAAAAAGAGCCCTCCGGCACGACCAGGTCGCGATGGTATCCGCCGAAGGCGAGCTGCGCTTCGGTCTTCTTATTGAAAGTATCATTCGCCCTCGGCAGCATACATTTCTCCTGTCTTCAGTTCGTCTGTGAGGTTTTCCGGCCCGATGTTCGCGAGCACGACGGTCAGCTTATCCACCAGCGCGTTATACGCGGCGGCGATATCCTCGGCGCTCGCGCCCTCGGGCAGCTTCGCGGCCTTGAAAACCATTACTTCACACCCCCGGCGTAGCCCACGAAGCCGGTCTTCTTCGTTTTCGTCCCGTTTATCGTATAAACGACGAGATAGCACCCGTCGACCTTCCCGTAGCATTCGCACTGCTCGCGCGGATCCAGCGAGCCGATCGGGTTCTTTTTGTTCTTGCAGTCCGCCGTAGTCTGATAGACCGGCTCGGGCGTGCTGCCGTTTTTCCATATAACCACGTTGAAATCCTCCTTCTCCGCTTCGAACTTGTCGAAATCGATATATTCGCTCGGCTTCAGAAGATGTTTGAGGTGCTCTTTATGGCCACACCACTTCGCGGGATATCCCCGCATATCCACGACCTCGACGTGCAGATGCCGCCCCTTGCTATAGCCGGTATTGCCTGCGATCCCCACGCGTTGGCCGATGAGGACGCGCTGGCCGAGCTTCACTTCGCGTGTCTGCAGGTGAGCGAGGAGAACCCAGAAGCCGTTGTCCGCCGCGAGCACGACACAGTTGCCGTAATCGTCGTTCTTATTGCTCCGGATCACCGTTCCTTCAACGGGGGAGAAGAGATACCAGTTTTGCTCCTTGCTTTTGTCCGTCGGGACGCGGTCCTCGCCGTGGTGCTCGCCGTCCGAGTTCGTTTTCGGCGCCGGTGGGGAATTGTATTGCGGATATCCGCCGGTGCAGCGTGTTTTTACGCCGAAAGGGCTGCGCATTTTGTTCATGATATCACCTTCCGAGATTGTAGCGCAGGCGAAACGCATACGTATCGCCCAGGCGCAGATTTACTACCGTTGACCGCAGCTCGTCGCAGAACTCGCCGAACGTCGTGACGCCCTTCCGGAACTTCGCGTAGATCTCGCGTATCTTCCTTACGCGGAAACGGCGCTTGCCGCCGTCCACGCGCATGACTATCCTTTCGCCTTTCGGCAGAAAGCGCCAGCCGAGGAATGATATCCCTTTGTGAAACGGCATTATCTGCGTTTTCGCGTTGAACCTGAGCTTCCGTTCGTTATCGGCAAAAACCGAGAGGTCCCGGAGCAGATTTATCAGCGTTTCTTTGCCGCCGATAACGACGAGATCGTCCATATATCTGACGTAGGACAAAACGCCGTCGCGCGTCTTTATGATGCGGTCTATCGCGTCGAGATACAGCAGCGCGAACCACTGACTCGATTGATTGCCGATAGGTATCCCGCCGCCGCCGGGCGAACGGTCTATTATGTAATACAGCAGCTCTCGCACCTCCGCGTCCGGAAAGCCGGAGATCAGCTTCTTCAAAATCTCTCTGTCGATGCTCGGAAAATACTTCTTTACGTCGATCTTGAGGATATAGACGTCTCCGCCGGAACGCGCGGCCCGCAGCATGCCCTTCCGGAGCAGCTGCATGGCGTATACCGTTCCTTTTCCTCTCCTGCACGCCGCGTTCTCGATCACGAGCCGCTTATCGTAATACGGGCGCAGTATGCGGTCGCAGAGTATGTGCTGGACGATGCGCCCCTCGAACGTCAGCGCGTCGATAACGCGCTGCTTCGGTTCGGTAACGGTGAACGAGTAGTATTTGAAGATCTCGTCCCACCGCTTTTCGATAAGCTTCTTGCGGAGCTTGTGCAGATTGTAGATCCGCTGCTTATCGAACTCCACGACCTCGGGCGCGTCGCTTTTGCCTCTGTGAGCGAGGCGGTAAGCGTCGCGGATATTCCCGAAGTCGCACATTATCTCTTGATACATAGGCACTCCTTGATAAAGGAAGTGAGCCGTGCGGCGTTTCCGCGGAGAGCGCATAAGTCGCCCGATGCGCTCCCGCACGGCTGTTTTTTCTGCATTAGAAGGAATACGGCCCCTTTAGTTTCAAACTCTCTGCGCTTACGCCCCTGCGTAAGCGGCCTCAAAATAAACCAGATCGGGACGCGCCGCGTTGCTGTTCGTGGCATTGTTGTTGTTCACGTTGCCATTGTCGCCGTTGACGTTCATCGCGTTGGAAGAATTGTCGGCGTTCGCGGAGTTGCCCGGCCGCACACCTGTATTGTCAACCTTTTCGTTTCGCGTCGCTGACGATCCAGTTCTTAACCATATCATATAGCTCCTGCGTGAGCAGCGTCAGATATTCGAATTGCTTCGATGTGAGGTAATTGTGCTTGTTCGCCATTTCCGCAAAACTGTCCAAGACGCGAAGCGTGGCGAGGGCGTCCTCCTGGAGCGCTCTCCGCGTTTCGCGGGTTGACTCTGTGGCTTTCTCCCCGTCCACGTCGAGGCAGTTGGCCCTTACGATATCCTCGAGGATGCGGAACGCCTGTTTCCGTAATTCGGGCACAAGGTCGCATCTGAGCTTCTTCGGGCTCTTATCCGTCGCCGTGAGCGTGTAGTCCGCCACCTTCTCGGCTTTTACAATGATATTGAACCTGCGTTTCGGCATTGTCGTTCAGCCGTTGCGCCTGATGGGCGCTATACGGCTTCACTCCATTCTATCTGTGATAGGTCGATTTGGAAAGCGGGACGCGCCGCGCTGCTGCTCGCGGCACGGTCGTCGCCCACGTAGCCACGGTCGCCGTAGACGTACATCGCGCGGGAAGAATAGCCGGCGTACGCGGAGCGCAGCCAGATATTTCCGCTCGTGATATCGAACATCGCCTGAATATTCTCCATATTCAGCGTGCTGTCCGCCGACGTCATATCGGTCGTGACCTCAAGATAATCGATGATATCCTGCACCGAAAGGGCGTAGATATGACGCGATATCTCATTCCCGAAGGAGGCGTTCCCGAGCGACACCTGATAAGCGGTCTTGCTCGACGAGTAGCTTCCGTTGTAATCGGGATTGCCGCTCGTGCCCCAATACCAGCTGTCCTGTCGGAAGGTCTTGTCGACGATCGCCGCCTTCGCGTCCGCGGAAAGCGTGGCGTAGTAGGTCGTATTCAAAAACACGTCGAGCGCGTTGTTTTCATAAACCTGCCCGCTCGAGGCGAACTGTATCGAGCTGCCGCCGGTAGGCGTTGCCATAGCCAGCACCTCAACGAGCGCGGCGCTGCCGTTGAGCACGAGATACACTTCGTCCGTTCCGTCGCCGTCAAGATCCATCTTGATCTTGTAACCCTTCGTCGGATAAGGGGAAGAGCCCTGCTCGCATACGGCGGTTATCGTGACCGCGCCCGTCGGATTGCTCAGCACCACGGCGCCGCTTGCGCTGTTGTAGGTATATTCGGCGCCGGTGACGGTGATCGTCTCCGGGGGGATATAACCGATACTGCCTTTTATCGTTACCGTTGCCGTCTGGCCGACGGTGATGCTCGCCGCGCCCGTTGCCGTGCCGTTGGTAACGGAAGTCGTTACCGCGTAGACGTCCGGAATGCAGGCGGCGCTGACAGATACGTTGTATATCGCCCATTTCAGC
>JAFZXI010000070.1 GCA_017616855.1 Clostridia bacterium
CAGGCAGGCGTTCAGCTTTTCGGCGCAGGCGCGCTCGAACTCGTTGACGCCGCCCTCCGCGGCGGGTTCGGTAAAGTCGCCCTCGATGAGCAGCTTCGCCGTCGCTTCCTCGGAAAGCGCGAGCTTCTTCGCGCGCAGCTTCGTCAGCGCGTTGGCGCAGCCGGCTTTCAGGCGGAAGAAATCCTCGAGCGCGGGGGCTTTGTGTTTCTTCAGCGCCGCGAATATGTGCGCGTAGACGGCGGAATCGACGGCGCGGCTTATCGCGCCGGGGTCGGTCGCGCCCTCAAGCTTTTCGAGCGGCTCGAACTCTTTGCCGAGCATGGAATATTCGTCCGCGGAAACGCAGACCTTCAGCACTTCCCTGTCGAAGACGCCGCAGGAAAGCAGCAGCGGATCGGCGTCCGCGCCGACGATGCGCGCCTTCAGCAGCGTTTTCAGGTTGTGCGCGTCGTATTCGAGGAAGAAAAGGTCGGTCAGCGCGGGCTCCGGCGCGATTTCGTCCATCAGCGCCTTGACCTCGCGGAGCTCCGCGTCTATCATCGGCTCGAGGGCGTCCGCTTCGGCTCCCGCGCCGTAGCCGAGCTCGGCGAGTACGCGAAGGAAGCCGTCCCTGCCCGCCGCGATCAGCCGTGAATACTGCTCGCGGGAAAAGACGGAGTCCTCCAGCGCTCTGACGCGTCCTACCGCGTATGGGTAGCCGCTTTTTAAGGTTACGCTCTCAGCCATTTTTCTCCCGTTTCCGCAAATGCGGAGTTATAGTTTTTATTCTCCGAAGAGTATGCGCGCGGCGTCGCTCTCGGTGCGCTCGCGCAGGTCGGCGACGATGGCGTCGACGGAAAGGTCCGCGTCGCAGCGGTCGCCGGAAAGCAGCACGGCGCCGCTCCCCTTTATCTCGCCCGCGAAGGCGCCGCCCCAGCGGGAAGCGTTCGCTTCCGCGAAGGCGCGCATATCGGGCGACGCGTAGACCTTCACGCTCTCGCCCATGGCGAAGGAGGCGGCGAGCTTAGCGTAAAGCTCCGCCTTTTCGCCCTCCGGCAGCGCGGAAAGCTTTTCGCGCACGGCGGAATACACCCTGTCGAGCAGGGCGCGCTTTTCGCCGAGGGTGTTTTTGCGGACGTCGAGCTCCGCCTTCAGCTTCTCGCGGTATCTTATCGCGTCGGCTTCGGCTCTGCCCGCGGCGAGGATAGCTTCCTTCTCCGCTTCCGCGGCGGCGGCGGCTTCGGAGGCGCGCTTATCCGCGGCGGCTTTGCCGGAGGCGAGGATATGCTCCGCTTCCGCAGTCGCTCTCGCTGTTATTTTTTCGATTACGGCTTCTGCTCCCATTTTGCTTTCTCCCGAAATCAGATGATGCCCTTCGTCGCGAAGAGGACGAGCAGCAGGGATACGAGCAGTCCGAGAATGGCGTAGGTCTCGACGAGGACCGCCATCGTGATGCCCTTACCGGACGCTTCCGGCTGCTTGGCGGTCATGTGGATCGCGGCGACGGCGACCTTGCCCTGATAGATGGCGGAAACAAGGCCGAGAATGCCGATCGGCAGTCCGGAGAAGAAGTACGCCCAGCCCTGGCTGACGCTGATCTGCGCTCCGCTTCCGCCCATGAGTCCGCTCGTGACGAGGATCAGGACGGCGGTCAGGAAGCCGTAGATGCCCTGCGTTCCGGGCAGCGCCTGGAGCACGAGAAGCTTACCGAAAAGCTCGGGCTTCTCGGAGGTCACGCCCGCCGCGGCTACGCCGCCGGCGCGGACGCCTATCGCGGAGCCCGCTCCCGAAAGGAACGCTGCGACCGCGGCGCCGAAGATGGTGATTACTGTTCCGTTGCTAAACATGTTTTTACCTCCGTGTATATGCTTTTTTATTATTCGCGTTTATCTTTTCCGCCCGCGCGGACGACGTCGACGTTTTTCGTCTCGAGCCGGAAGGGCTTGAAGACCGTGCCGCCGCCCTCGTAGAAGCGGGTGAAGAACTCTATATATTGCAGGCGGCTGTCGTGGACGTAAGCCGAGAGCAGTCCCATCGCGAGGTTGAACAGGTGCCCGACGATATAGACCAGCCCCGCGAAGACGTAGCCGGCGACGGGTATGCCCATGACGAGCCCCGCGAGGATATTCATAACGTAGCCGATGACGGCGGTGGAGATGCAGAGCGCGAGGATACGCGAATACGAGAGGATGTCGCTCAGGTAGCCGGTTATCCCGTAAAGACTGCCGAAGCCGCCGGTCAGCTTGCCGATGACGTTGGGCTTGTTTCTGCCCGCGGTGAAGAGCACGACGAGCGCCGCGGCTCCCGCGATTATCGCGCCGACCTTGACGTTCAGCGCCATGACGATGAGTCCGCTTATCAGCGCCATCCATGCGAAGTTATCGAAGACCGCGGTCTGCCAGTCGCCCGCCCTGAACGCCGCGACCGCCTTTATCACCATTCCGGTGAAGATGTGCAGCACGCCGACTCCGCAGGCGATGAGCAGCACCGGCAATATGCCGTCCAGCAGCGAGAAGCCGATAAGCGGCGGGAACCATTCCGCGCCGAAGTAGCTGCCGAAGACGACGCCGAAGATTATCGTCGGTATGCCGGAGAAGCCGATGACGCTGACGAGCTTCGCCATCTCTCCGCGCGGCTTCATGAACTTCCTGAAGAGCCACGCGCCGATGAGCATCAGCAGTCCGTAGCCGACGTCCGCCATCATCATGCCGAAGATTATCCAGTACCACGGCGCCATGACGGGGTTCGGGTCGATCTCGTTCGGGTCGGGCGCGGAGAACATGTTGGTTATGCTCTCGAAGGGCGTCACGAATTTGCTGTTCTTCGCGGCGGTCGGGGGCTTTTCGCCCTCGGCGGGGTCGGCGTATTCGACCGCGAAGCGACCGTCGCCGACGGCTTTTTTCAGCGCCGCCGTAACCTTTTCGGTGCGGTCGGAGCGCACCCAGCCCTCGATATATACCGCGTCGCCGGTCAGCACCAGCGGCGCCTCGTCCTTATCGCGATCCGCGCGGAGCTGATCGGCGAGGAGGGTTATTTCCTCGGCGCGCTGCGAAAGCTCGGCGAGCTCTTTTTCCTTTTCCGCCTTCGCGGCTTCCGCCTCCGCCTGAACGGAAAGCTGTCTGTTGTATTCGTCCTCCGCTCTGCCCTCGGAGAAAGGCAGGCGGGCTTCTTCAAATTCGTATTCGCGCAGGAGCGCATCGGCGCGGCGGGCGTCCTCCTTCGCGCAGACGGCGAGCATCGCGCTCCTGCCGCCGCGTTCGCCGAGAAGCTCGATCTCGACGACGCCTTCCGCGGCGGCTATCAGCTTCGCCGCCTTCGAGGACGGAGTCGAGCCGACG
>JAFZXI010000071.1 GCA_017616855.1 Clostridia bacterium
GATCACCGCGCCCGGCGAGTACGTGCTGGTCGTCACCAACGGCGACAAGAGCGCGACCGTCAGCTTCACGGTCAAGGATCAGACTCCTCCGCCTCCGGAGTATAAGCGCGGCGACATGGACGGCGATAACGAAATCACCGTTGCCGACGCGCTGCGCGCGCTGCGTATCGCGGCGAAGCTGGTCCAGCCGACCGATAACGACATGCTGACCGGCGACGTTGACAAGGACGGCGACATCACCGTTGCCGATGCGCTTAAGATCCTGCGCGTCGCGGCGAAGCTCGCCAACGAGGATTCGCTGAAGTAAGCCGCGGAAGCCGTTGCGAAAGCCACCGGACAATAAACGTAGTTTCAAACATCCCCCTCGTCGCGAGGGGGATGTTTTTCGTTGCGAAAAACAACAATAAAACACCTGTAAAATAAAGGTTTTTCGGCATGTTTTCGGTATATTGTATCTTGACTTTGGGCGGCAAAAGCGGTAAAATAATATCAACAATATATAATGGCGGAAAATTGGAGGGAAATCAGTTGAACTGGACATCCTTAAACGTGCTCAGAGAGCAATATCTTGACTTTTTCGTCAGCAAGGGACACACCCGTCTTGAAAGCGCGAGCTTGATTCCGAAGGACGACCCGTCGCTGCTGCTGACCAACGCGGGCATGGCGCCGCTGAAAAAATACTTCACCGGCGAGGCGAAGCTTCCCGGCAACCGCGCCTGCTCCTGCCAGAAGTGCATCCGCACCCCCGATATCGAGCGCGTCGGCAAGACGAGCCGCCACGGCACCTTCTTCGAGATGCTCGGCAACGTCTCCTTCGGCGACTACTTCAAGAAGGAAGCGACCGCCTGGGCGTGGGAGTTCTGCACGAAGGTGCTCGAGCTGCCGGTGGACAAGCTCTACGTCAGCGTTTTCGAGAGCGACGACGAGGCGTACGACATCTGGACTCAGCAGGTCGGCGTCGCGCCCGACCACATGGTCCGCCTCGGCAGAGAAGATAACTTCTGGGAACACGGCAAAGGCCCCTGCGGCCCCTGCTCCGAAATATACTTTGACCGCGGACCCGAGAAGGGCTGCGGCAGTCCCGACTGCCACGTCGGCTGCGACTGCGACCGCTACGTCGAGTTCTGGAACCTCGTCTTCACGCAGTTCGATTCCGACGGCGCCGGACATTACACCGAGCTTAAGTCGAAGAATATCGACACCGGCATGGGCCTCGAGCGCATCGCCTGCATCATGCAGGGCGTCGATAACCTCTTCGAGGTCGATACCATCAAGAACATAATGGCGAAGGTCTCCGAGATCGCGGGCGTGAAGTATCACGAAAACGAGAAATCGGACGTCTCCCTCCGCGTCATAACCGACCACATCAGGAGCACCGTCTTCATGCTCGCCGACGGCGTAACGCTCTCCAACGAGGGCAGGGGATACGTCCTGCGCCGCCTGCTCCGCCGCGCCGCCAGACACGGCAAGCTGCTGGGCATCAACGAGCCCTTCCTTTATAAGATCTGCGATACCGTCGCCCACGAGAGCGGCGGCGCCTACCCGGTGCTTATCGCGAAGAACGAATACATCAAGGACGTCATCAAATCGGAAGAAGAGCGCTTCGCCGAGACCATCGACAAGGGGCTCGAGCTGCTCGACGGGCTTTCCGCCGAAAACGGAGTCATTTCCGGCGCCGACGCCTTCAAGCTTTACGATACTTACGGATTCCCGCTCGACTTGACGGTCGACATCCTCGCCGAGCGCGGCATGACCGTCGATACCGACGGCTTCGACGCGCTGATGAAGGAGCAGAAGGAACGCGCCCGCGCCGCCAGAAGCAGCGACAAGGCGAACTCCTGGGAGGCGGGCGGCTCCGCCGATTCCGCCGCCGCTGCGACCGAGTTCCTCGGCTACGAAACGCTCGAAGCCGAAGCGACCGTTCTCGCCGTGCGCGAAAACGAAAAAGGCGCGGTCATCGTGCTTGACCGCACGCCTTTCTACGCGGAAAGCGGCGGCCAGGTCGGCGATACCGGCGTGATAACCGGCGTCAGCGGCTCCGTCCGCGTGACCGACTGCCGCAAGACGCCTAACGGCGGCTTCCTGCACTTCGCGGAGAGCGCGAACGGCATCGCGGTCGGTGATAAAGTTACCGCGAAGGTCGACGAGGTCCGCCGCGGAGCGATCCGCCGCGACCACTCCTCCGCGCACCTGCTTCAGTCCGCGCTCCGCGCCGTCCTGGGCGACCACATCTCCCAGGCGGGCAGCTACGTGGACGAGCACCGCATGCGTTTTGACTTCACCCACAACCGCGCGCTGACCCCCGAGCAGATCGAGCAGGTCGAGAAGCTCGTCAACGAAGCGATCGGCAGAGCGATGCCGGTCACGACCGAGGTCCTGAGCATAGAAGAAGCGAAGAAGAGCGGCGCCATCGCGCTGTTCGACGAGAAATACGGCGACACCGTCCGCATCGTTTCGATGGGCGACTTCTCCAAGGAGTTCTGCGGCGGTACCCACGTTTCCAACACCGCGGAGATCGGCTCCTTCCGTATCCTTTCGGAGAGCGCCGTCGCCGCCGGCGTCCGCAGGATCGAAGCCGCCACCGGCTTCAACGTCCTCGCGCTGCTGAAGGAGAAGGAAGCGGTCATCGCCGAAGCGTCCGAAATACTGAAATCCGGCTCCAACGAGCTGCTGAAGAAGCTCGCTTCCGTCGTCGACGAAAACAAGCGCCTGACCAAGGAGCTCGCCGCCGAGAAGGCGAAGTCCGCCGCGTCCGGCGTCGACGAACTGCTCGCGAAGGCGTGCGACAAGGGCGCCTGCCGCCTGCTCACCGAGAAGCTCGGCGAGATTGAGCCCGACGCGCTGCGCACAATCGGCGACACGCTTAAGGATAAATGCCCCGGCATCGTCGCCGTGCTCGTCGGCGAAAGCGGCGGCAAGTCCGTTATGTCCGTCGTCTGCGGCGCCGAAGCGGTGAAAAACGGCTTCAACGCCGGCGCCATCGTCAAGAAGCTCGCCGCGATCTGCGGCGGCGGAGGCGGCGGCAGACCCGACAGCGCCATGGCGGGCATCCGCGACACGTCGAAGCTCGACGAGGCGTTCGCCGCCGTGACTGATTGACCGAACCCGCTTTTGCGGAGTATTATGAAACGGAGAGATATTATGGATTGTCTGTTCTGCAGGATCATCGCCGGCGAGATCCCGTCGGCAAAGGTTTACGAAAACGATAAGGTCTACGCCTTCCGGGATATAAATCCGCAGGCGCCCACCCACGTCCTCATCGTGCCGAAGGAGCACGTCGCCGACGCGAGCGAGCTCGTCGGAGAAAAGGCGCATATCGCCGCCGATATCTTCGCCGCCGCCGCCGAAATCGCGAAAAACGAGGGGCTTACGGGCGGCTTCCGCATCGTCACCAACTGCGGCGACGACGCCTGCCAGTCGGTCCACCATCTCCACTTCCACCTGCTCGGCGGAGCGAAGATGGCCGAGAGAATGTCGTAGTTTATTAAAAATAATCATATAAAAAGGAGTTGTCTGAAATGACGAAGAACAAGAAGCTGCTTGCGTGGCTCGATGAAATGGTCGAGCTGAACGCACCCGATAAGGTGGTCTGGATCGACGGTTCCGAAGAGCAGATCGAAGAGCTGCGCGCCACCGCCTGCAAGACCGGCGAGATGGAGAAGCTCAACGAAGAGATGCTTCCCGGCTGCTACCTGCACCGCACCGCGATCAACGACGTCGCCCGCGTCGAAGGCAGAACCTTCATCTGCACGACCGAGCGCGAAGAAGCCGGCGCCACCAATAACTGGATGTCCCCCAAGGAGACCTACGAAAAGCTCTACAAGCTCTATAAGGGCTCGATGAAGGGCAGAACGATGTACGTAATTCCTTATTCCATGGGCATCGTCGGCAGCGAGTTCGCCAAGAACGGCATCGAGCTGACCGATTCCATCTACGTCGTGCTGAATATGTGCATCATGACCCGTGTCGGCAACGACGTCCTCGCCTCCATCGGCGACGACGGCGACTTCGTCAAGGGCATGCACTCCCGCGCCGACATGAACGAAGAAGAGCGTTACATTTGCCAGCTGCCCGAGGACAACACCATCATGTCCGTCAACAGCGGCTACGGCGGAAACGTCCTGCTTGGCAAAAAGTGCTTCGCGCTGCGCATCGCCTCCGTCCTCGCGCGTGACGAGGGCTGGATGGCGGAGCATATGCTGATTCTCGGCATCGAGGACCCGCAGGGCAACGTCAAATACGTCACCGCCGCTTTCCCGTCCGCCTGCGGCAAGACCAATCTCGCGATGCTCATCCCGCCGGAATACTACGCCTCCAAGGGCTATAAGGTCTGGTGCGTCGGCGACGACATCGCCTGGCTCCGCATCGGCGAAGACGGACGCCTCTGGGCGGTCAACCCCGAGAACGGCTTCTTCGGCGTCGCCCCCGGCACGAGCGAGAAGACCAACCCCAACGCCCTCGCCGCGACGAGAAAGGGCACGATATTCACCAACGTCTGCCACAACCTCGATAACAACACGGTTTGGTGGGAAGGCCTCGATAAGAACCCGCCCGAGCACGCCGTCGACTGGAAGGGCAACCCCTGGAACGGCAAGACCGCGACCGAGAAGGGCGCTCATCCGAACAGCCGCTTCACCGCGCCTGCCGTGAATTGCCCCTGCCTGTCCAAGGAGTTCAATAACCCGAAGGGCGTGCCGATCTCCGCTATCATCTTCGGCGGCCGCCGCGCGAAGACCGCTCCGCTGGTGTACCAGTCCAGAAGCTGGCAGCACGGCGTCTATATGGGCTCCGCGATGGCGAGCGAAACGACCGCGGCCGCTTCCGGCGCCGTCGGCGTCGTCCGCCGCGACCCCATGGCGATGCTGCCTTTCTGCGGCTACAACATGGGCGACTATTTCGCGCACTGGCTCGAAATGGGCAAGAAGATCCCCAACCCGCCGAAAATCTTCAACGTCAACTGGTTCCGCACCGACGATGAAGGCCACTTCATCTGGCCCGGATACGGCGACAATATGCGCGTGCTGATGTGGATCCTCGCCCGCTGCGAAGACAAGATCGGAGCGCAGGAGACCGCCATCGGCTGGCTGCCGAACCCCGAAGATATCGAGGTCGAAGGCCTCGAGGGCATCGATACCGAGACCATCAGAGGTCTGCTTTCCGTCGACGCCGACCTGTGGAAGCAGGACGCGGACGGAGTCGAGGAGTTCTATAAGAAGATCGACAGCGTCGGCAACCGCATGCCGAAGGAGCTTTACGAAGAGCTCGCCGGCCTGCGCGAACGCCTCGGCAAGTAAAAAAAACAAGCTTCCCCGGCCCCGCGGAAGCGGGGTCGGGGAGTAACAAGCCGGCAACGGCAATAATAAAACGGGGAGCGGAACAATGGAAAGACTCGATAAGATAAACTACTATCTCGATATCGCGGAAAGCGTTTCAAAAAGAGGCACCTGCCTGCGCCGCAACTTCGGCGCCATTATCGTCAACTACGATCAGATAATCTCCACCGGTTACGCCGGCGCCCCCCGCGGCAGACGCAACTGCTGCGATATCGGGCATTGCGTGAGGGACGAGCTCAACGTTCCCCGCGGCGAGCGCTACGAGCTTTGCCGCTCCGTCCACGCGGAGATGAACGCCATCATCGCCGCCTCCCGCGATTCGATGATAGGCGCGACGATGTACCTTGTCGGCGTGGAAAACGACGGCAGCTACGTCGAGAACGCCTCCCCCTGCGCGATGTGCAAGCGCGTTATTATCAACGCCGGCATCGAGCGCGTTGTCATCAGAAACTCAAAGAACACCTATTCCTGCATTAAAACGGAAGACTGGATAGCCAACGACGACAGCCTGGAGGGCAAAGCCGGCTACTGATCTCCGGAGGTTTGATTTGAACAAGAAGGAACTCAGATTCAAAAAGCGGGTCGTCTTTGCGCTTTCGATAGCGCTGACGCTTTCAATACTTTTCAGCGGGGTAACGTTTTTGCTTTACGGGCCCTATTCCTACGTGCGCGATTTTATAATCACGTCCGCGATGACGACGCTGAACCACCAGTGGATCGCTACGATGCTCTATGACGAGCAGCAGATCGACGCGGTGATGCGCGAGAACACCGTCATCGAATCGGGCGAAACGACGGATATAGGAATGATAAAGGTGGACTCCGCCTTGTGGCCGGGCAAGAACGCCAAGCCGACTATAAAAGAATCTGAGGTCGTCTACGCCGACGAAGACGTTATCGTCGAGGAGTTCAGGTTCAGCAGCTTCAAGGGCTGGATGATGCTCGTGCGCGACCCGAAGTCCGTCAAGCTCGGCATTGCCAAGGATATAGGAACCAGAGGCGAGCGCCTGCAGGTCATGGCCGACCGCCTCGGCGCCTTCGCGGCGATCAACGCCAGCGGCTTCGCGGACGAGGGCTACGTCGGCAACGGCGGCACAGCCGTCGGACTCGTCATCAGCAACGGCAAGGTCATCAACGGCAGCATTTCCAAAACGCAGGGCATAATCGGCTTTGACGAAAACGGCATCCTCATCGTCGGCGAGTTCGCCCGCGATGAGATCGAAGCGATGAATATCCGCGACGCGGTCGAGTTCCGCCCGTTCCTGATAGTCAACGGCGAGCCCGCCACGATTAAAGGCAACGGCGGCTGGGGCATGGCGCCCCGCACCGCTATCGGGCAGCGCGCCGACGGTGTCGTGCTCATGCTCGTCATCGAGGGCAGAAACCCGCCGAGCAGCATAGGCGCCACGATGCCGGAGGTGCAGGACCTGATGATCGCTTACGGAGCGGTCAACGCCGCGAATCTCGACGGCGGTTCGTCAAGCTCCATGATCCTCGACGGAGAGATACTCAACGTACCTTCGAGCGGCTCGGGAGAGCGCGGAGTGCCTAACGGCTGGCTCGTGATGAAATAAACAGAAAGATAACAGGTAAATGGGAAAGCTGATTGAACAGAAAACTTTCGGCAGGACGGTGCTGTCGCTCGTCCTGCCGCTTGCTATACAGAACCTCATCAACGTCGCGGTCAACGGCGCCGACGTTTTCATGCTGCAGATGATAGGCGAGACCTCGCTTTCGGCGGCGTCGATGGCGGGGCAGGTGCAGTTCATTCTGACGCTGATACTCTTCGGCATGTCGAGCGGAGCCGCGGTGCTTACCGCGCAGTATTGGGGCAAACGCGACACCCGCACGGTCGAGAAGGTAATGGGAATGACGGTGCGTTTCTCTGTCGCGGTCAGCATGGTGTTTTTCATCGTCGCGTTCTGCTTCCCGCGCTTCGTGATGGGGCTGCTGACCGACGTTCCCGCGGTCATCGACGAAGGCGTGCCGTATCTGCGGATAATGTCGTGCGCGTATCCGATCATTGCCGTAACAATGATATGCCTCAACGTGCTCCGCAGCGTCGAAAGGGTTCATATCTCGACGATAGTCTACCTTCTGTCGCTGTTTACGAATATCGGGCTGAACCTCTGCTTCATCAAGGGCTGGCTCGGTTTCCCGCAGCTCGGCATCGTCGGAGTCGCGATAGCGACGGTCTCCGCCCGCGTGCTCGAAATTGCGATAACGCTGATTTACATACGGCGCAACGGACTCATTCGCCTGCGGCTGAAGGATATTTTCAGGAGAAACAAAACTCTCTCGAAGGACTTTCTGCATTATTCGATGCCTGTCGTGCTCAACGAGATGCTCTGGGGAACGGCGATATCGCTTTCCGCGGTCGTTATCGGGCATATGGGACAGGAGGCGATCGCCGCACAGTCGGTGGCGGCTACGGTGCGCCAGCTTACGATGATCGTCGCCTTCGGCATCGCGAACGCGACGGCGATTATCGTCGGCAAGGAGATCGGCGCGGGGCGCGTCGAGCAGGCGAAGAAGTACGCGCGCAAGCTGATGCGTTTCGCCGTTATAGCGGGATTATGCGGCGCCGCGGTGATGCTCGGACTCCGTCCGATAATACCCGAACTCATGGGCAACCTGTCGGAGCTCGCGGCGGAATACCTCAGGTTCATGATGCTCGCGCTGTCGGTTTCCCTCGTCTTTTCCGCGATCGCGGCGACCGGTATCGTCGGCATTTTCCGCGCCGGCGGAGACACGCGGATAGGGCTTATCCTCGACGTCGGCACGCTCTGGTTCATTTGTTTGCCGCTCGGTTTCCTTGCGGCGTTCGTTTGGGGACTCGACGTGCGATGGGTGTATATCATACTTATCTGCGACGAGGTTTTGAAGTTCCCGCTGGTGATCTGGCGCTTCCGCTCGATGAAGTGGCTGCATAATGTCACGCGCGAAGAGATCACGGAGCAGGGAAGAAAGGAGGCGCTCGATGACGGGCAGGGAGTTTCTTGACGCGATAGAAACGGCGCTGCGCCTGAAGGACGTAACGCGCCACTGCTACACCGAGGGCGGACGCCACGAAAGCGTCGCCGAACACAGCTGGTCCGCCGCGCTGATGGCGCTGATGATGCGGGACGAGTTCCCCGGCGTCGATATCGACAAGGTCGTCAGAATGTGCCTCATTCACGACCTCGGCGAAGCGTTCACCGGCGACATACCGAGCTTCGAGAAGACCGGCGCGGACGAACGCACCGAGGAAGCGCTCCTCGCTGAGTGGGTCGCTTCGCTGCCGGAAGCGGTTTCGGCGGAGCTGAAGGCGCTCTACGCCGAGATGGAGGAAATGCAAACGCCGGAGGCGCGGCTTTACAAGGCGATCGACGGCTTCGAGGCGGTCATACAGCATAACCGGTCCGACCTTTCGACCTGGATCGAGAAGGAATACGAGCTCAACAAGACCTACGCAGAGGACCGCTGCGGCGACAGCGCTTTTTTGAAGGAGCTGCGCCGCGAAATGCGCGCGGATACCGAGAAGAAGATCGCTGAAGGAAAATAAACGAATATAATTAACACGGGCTGCCCGATCGGGCAGCCCGTGTTTTGCTTGTATAAGTCGTCCGGTCGAAGCCGGGGCGGCGCGTTTACAGCGACGCGACAAGCTTCGCGGCTACTCTCAGGATCTTGAGCGCGTCGGCGACGGTGATTTCGCCGTCATTGTCGGTATCGCCGATGGCGACGGCTTCCTCGCTTGAAGCGACCAGCTTCGCGGCGATGCGGAGCGCGGCGAGCGCGTCGGCGACGGTGATTTCGCCGTCATTATCCATATCGCCCTTCATGATTTCGGGCTCATCGCCGCCCTCAACAAGCGCGGCCGCTGCTTCCGAGACCGCCTGCGCGGCTTCGTCTATCGCGCTCTGCGCGGAGTAGGGGTTCGCCTTGACGGCGTTGGCGGCCTTCAGCGCGGCGGAGTAGGCGGCGTAGCTTTCGGACGTGTACGCGGTTTCGTCGTAATACGGAAGCGCCTCGAGCGCGGAGAAATCGGCGCTTTCGCTCAGTAATTCGGGCAGCCGCCAGCCGGAAACGCCCGAGTTGAAATCCTGCACGCCGTGTATCGCCATGACGGAGGACGAATCGGAGCTTATCGCTACGGTGTGGTACCATGTGCCGCCGAGCTCCGCGTTGTAAAGCAGCGCGAGCGGAAGCCCGTCGGAAGCGCGGTAAACGCCTATCCTGCCGTCGGTGCAGCCGAGCAGCAGAAGCTTACCGTCGAGCGAATACGTAACCGTGGTTACCGCGAGCCGTCCGAGGCAGGGGCGCGCGGCGAGCCGTCCGCTTTCGACGTCGTAAACTCTCGCGCAGGAGTCGCCGCAGGCGGCGGCGATACGCTTTCCGTCCGGCGAGACCGCGAGCTTGAATATTTCGTCCGGGCAGGCCGCGAGCAGCGACGCTTCGCCGGAAGCGACGTCGAAGGCGTAGATATTACGCGCGCCGTCGGAGGCGTAAAGCGTGCGGCTGTCGGGCGAAAACGCGAGCGAAATGACCCTGCCCTCCGCGGTGAACCCGCCGAGGTCGTCGTCCGAGGCGGAGCGCACGCGCACGACGCCGTCGTAGCAGCCGTAAGCGTAGGTGTCGTCGGCGGCGACGGCGATCGAGTCGACCCAGGCGTCGACGTGTTCGTTTGATATCTCCGCGAGCGACACTGCGTTAAAGACGCGGAAATAATCGCAGTAGCCGTCGCTTTGAGTGTTCGGAGTGCCGCCGTAGTAGCACCTGCTGCCGTCGTTGCTCAGCGCGACGGTCGGGAACGCGGACATGGCGTTCACCGTTTTAAGCGTTGAAAACTCGGAATTGAGCGTCGTTATCTTCGTTTGCCTGCCGAATATGACGCGGCTGCCGTCGCGCGAGAGCGCGCAGGCCATCGACCATCCGGAGCCGTTGAGCGCTTTGCGATGCGCGAGTTGGCTGAAATCCTTAAGGTCGTAAATCACCGCTTCGGTGGCTCCGTTGCAGTAGACCATCATATCCAGCTCGGAGGAGTACGCGCCGACGTGCGCGGGGGACCAGATCACCTCGTAGTAGTCCGGAGAACCGGCTTCGTAAGCGTAGGGAAGGGTGTCCGCCGGCTTTGCCTGGGTTTCCTGTTTGTAATAGCGGATATAATCGACGATGAGATACGCCTCGTCCGGCATTCCCTCGGGGAGCAGGTTATCGCCGGGCCCGTCGATGCCGGTGCCGAGTATCAGGAAATACGGGTTCTCCTGCAGCGAGTCGCGCTTTTCGGGAGTGTCGATACGCACGGTCAGATAGAGCGTATCGTCGAAATACCAGCGCATCTGGTCGTTTTCCCATTCGATAGCGTAGATGTGGTAGTTTTCGGAAAGCTTTTCCGCGGTCGTAAGGAAATTATAATCGTGCCAGCCGCCCTCTTCAACGTGATCGCCGGTCGCTCCGGCGTAGTGGAAAGTGGCGAAGGAGGTGCGGTCGCCCCACCAGTCGCCGCCTTCTTCTCCGGGGCCGGAACCGACCATCTCGACGATGTCGATTTCGCCGCTGCGCGGCCAGATGTCGTCCTCGCCCATCGCCCAGAAGGCGGGCCATATCTTGCGCCCTTCCGGAAGCTTCGTGCGCATCTCGATCCTGCCCTGCGTGAACTGTACCTTGTCTTCGGTGGTCAGGAAGCCGCTCGTGGCGTGGTAGCCCATGTATTCTTCCTTTATCGTTTTGACGACGAGGTTGCCGTTATCGATATAGACGTTGTTCGGGCTGTCGCGGTTGAACATCGGTTCGGTGTCGTTGGCGCGGTTTTTGGCGTTCGCGACGTACCATACGCTGCGGTCGAGCGTGTTGAACTCGTCGCTCCATGCCTGCACCCATTCGATGCCGCCGGTCTCGAGGATATCGAAATACTTCGTCGAGGAGCTTACGGAGGTGATGGTGAGCTTCGTGCCGGAATAACTTATCTTGCTGCCTCCGGAGACGTAGAAACTGAATCCCTTCGCCTTGGAATAACTGCAGGACCATTTCTGCGTGTCGTTGGTGTAGTTGGCGACTCCGAGCCCGACGGAGACGCTGCCGTCGGTCGGTTCCTGAATTGCCAGCGCGTATTTCTTGTTAATGAAGCGGACGCGCGACTGATTGTAAGGATCGCGGACGATCTGCCAGAGCTGAGAATCGTCGTTCTGCGCGTTTTCGGTGAAGATCAGGCGGTCGACGCCCGGATCCGCGGGAGCGACCGTCAGCGCGAGGGTCGTCCCGCGCTGGAGTATTTTGTAAAAGCGGTCCGCCTTGAAGCTTTGCGAGTTCATGGGCGTTTCCGTATAGACGCGCTCGCCCGCGCTCTCGGCGGCGTCGCGTACCGCGTGCAGATCGCCGAAAGCGACGCTCGACGCGCCGGTGAATGAAAGCGAAATATAATTCAGCGTACCGTCGAGCGGCGGCTCGCCGAAGCGGTCGAAGGGGAAGAAGTAATAATGCTCGCCTTCGTTAACGCATACGCCGGAGAGGGTGAAAACGCAGTCGTTCGCGCTTCCGCGCCTGCCTATCTCGAGGTCGAGCGCCGCGTCCGCGTCGGAGGCGATTTTCAGCGCGAAGCCGTCCGCGAACGGGCAGGGCACTCCGAAGGGGGAGGGACCCGCCACGCCTTCGCGCGCGGCGTTGCAGTAGCGGAGCGTACCTTCGCCGGAAAGCGTAACGGCGCCTTCGGAAACGGAAACGCTCCCGCGGTTCAGCGGCATATCGGATATGTTAGCGCCGGTCAGTCCTTCAAAGCCGAGCAGCGGCTCGCGCTTGTAGTTTTCAAGCGGCTGAAGCGCGTTCAGCGCGGCGTAAAGCTCCTGCACTCCGCCGCCGGAAACGCCCGCCCGCGCTTTGTCGTATCTGTCGCGGAGCAGGTTTCCGCTCTGCGGAGTATACATGCCGTAAAGATCTCTGCCAACGTCGGCGAGCGCGTCTTCGAGCGAATCCGCGGAAGCGAAGGGTACCGTGCCCGCGAAAAGCGAGCAGAGTATCAGCGCCGAGAGCAGCGCGGCTATTGTTTTCTTCATACAATCATCCTTTAGCGCGGTTCGGCAGAAAACGCCGTGGTTTTCTGCCGAACTCATACTGCCGCTCAAAGCGGCTTATTCAACAAATCAGAGCGAATCGACAAGCTTCGCGGCGACTCTCAGGATCTTGAGCGCATCGGCGACGGTGATTTCGCCGTCAGCGTCGGTGTCGCCGATCAGCAGATCTTCTTCCGTCGCCTGAACCAGCTTCGCCGCGATACGCAGCGCTTTGAGCGCGTCGGCGACGGTGATTTCGCCGTCCTTATCCATATCGCCCTTCAAGACCTCGGGCTCATCGCCGCCCTCAACGAGCGCGGCCGCGGCTTCGGAGACCGCCTGCGCGGCTTCGTCTATCGCGCTCTGCGCGGAGTAGGGGTTCGCCTTGACGGCGTTCGCGGCCTTCAGCGCGGCGGAGTAGGCGGCGTAGCTTTCGGGCGTGTACGCGGTTTCATCGTAATAGGGCAGCGCCTCGAGCGCGGCAAAGTCGGCTTTCTCGACCGCCAGTCCGTCGGGGAGCTCCCAGAAGGCGACGCAGCTCTTCTGCTGAATGAATATCTCGCCGGCGATGTGTTTGCCGTCAGCGGAGAAGAGGAACTTGTCGATATAGCCGGTGTCGCTGCGGTTAGACTTGAGGATGCAGCGGATATTGCCGTCCGCGTCGTAAACGCGGATCTTGCCGTCGTTGGAGGCCGCGGCGATCAGAGTGTAATCGGGCGAGTATTTGACGTTCGCGATCAGCGCCTGCGCGCCGGCCATGCGCTTGATGAGCTTGCCGGTCGCGGTGTCGAACAGTCTGACGCTGAAGTCGGTGCAGCCGACGGCGACGCGGCTTCCGTCCGCGTTCATCGCGGCGGAGAGTATATCGTAGTCGCCGGGGCCGTCTATCGTGGTGAGCAGTTCGCCCGTAGCGGCGTCCCAGATGCGGACGACGCCGCAGGTGTTGCAGGTGGCGAGCTTGGCGCTGTCGCCGCTGAACGCCATCGCGCTGACGAGTATGTCGTTGTTCAGCGTGGCGATGCAGGTGAAATCGGTGCCGTAGAGCTTCGCGTTGCCGTCGGTGCCGGACGCGGCGAAGCGGCCGTCCGGAGCCATTACCAGCGCGCGTCCGTAGGTGTCGTAAGGATCCTGCATGACTATTTCGCCGGTGTCGAGGTCAAAGACGAAGACGTTTTTCGCCGTGGTTCTGCCTTCGTTTGAGTGCGGTCTGCCGAAGACGGCGAGGTATTTGCCGTCCGGCGTTATCGCGCACTCGGCGCAGGAGGCGTAGCTTCCCTCGATCACTCTGAGCAGATTGAAGTTTTTATCATATACGAGGATGCGTCCCGCCTTGGTACCTTCAGTGCGTTCGTTTCCGCCCTGCTCGATGACGACGAATTTCGTTCCGTCGGGGGAGACGGCGCCGCTCCAGGGGCAGTCGGCGTAATCCGCGGCGTAGGAGTTCTCGCGTCTTCCGGAGGCGATGTTGTAGACGGTGATGCGCTTGCTCTTGCCGGTCATAATCGCCTTGTTGCCCGTATTGTCGTTTATCATCACGTTTTCGATCTCGTAGGACTGATCGTCGTAGAACGAGAAGTTTTCGATTTCCTGAACGGGCGAATCCGCCTCGGGAGTCGCTTCCTTCGACTTCTTGTAATAATGGATGTAGTCTATGTAATAGAAGCTTTCCTCGGGTGTGCCGTCGGGGAGGTAGCTTATGCCCTGATCCTCTTTCTTGGAGCCGTCGATGGCGGTGTTAAGAATGATATACATCGGGTTGCTCATGAAGGAATACTGCTCCTGATTGACGTCGATGGGCATGCAGAAGAACATGATGTCGTCCCAGAACCAGCGGACGCTCGTGGCGTCCCACTCGACCGTGTAGGAGTGATATGCGTGCGAAAGGAGGTCGTCGGTACGCATCTTGCCGGTCGCGTGGCTTCCCTGAGTGTAGCCGACGCCGGAGTCCGCCATGCAGTGGATCGTCGCGATCGGTGAGCTTTCGCCTTCATAACCGCCGCGTTCGGCGTTGCCGACCATTTCGATGATGTCGAGTTCGCCGCAGGCGGCCCAGCCCATCGTGGAGGTGCCCATCATCCAGCCGGCGGGCCAGATGTGGTCGCCTTCCGGAAGCTGCGCGCGGATCTCCATTCTGCCGTAGGTGAACAGGTGGTTGCCGACGGTGTCGAGGTAGGCGCCGGTCGCGAGCAGGTCTTCCTCGTGTCCCTCTGTCTGATAATACTGCGCGGTCTCTTCACAGGGGGAGGTGTCGGTGCGGATGACGAGGTTGCCGCTGACGACTCCGTCGTCGTTGCGGTCTTCAAAGTACATATTTTCGGGTCCGTCGCGGTGGTATATCGGCTCTCTGACGGGGCGGAACTTGCCGGTGCGGTTGCGCCAGGTGGTTCTGTCGACTTCGCCGTCGTTGAACTCCTCGGCCCAGACGAGGTTCCAGGTGTCGCCGGGGATCTCGTAGATATCGAAGGTCTTTACGGAGCCGGTCAGACCGCCGACGCGTACGCGTCCGTCAGCGGAAGTGGTGAGTCTTCCGTAGCCGGAAACGGTGAGGGTGAAGCCGGTCTTTTTCTTGTAGCTGAACGACCACTCCTGCTTGACGTCCGTCAGGTTCGGGACGATGTCGTCGAGGAAGGGGGATATGGATGTGTCGTTGGTAAAGAGCGCGGTGCCGTAGTGGCGGTTGATTATGCGGTAGCGGGAGGGGTTGCTGATATCCTTGACAATCTGCCACTCCTGACTCGCCTTGCCCTGAACGGGGTCGGCAAGCATATACTTGCCGTAGCCGGTATCCTCAACCATTTCGAAGACCTTGTCGGGCGTGTCGAAGAGGGTGATCTTGTAATACTTCGAGCTGTCGAAGGTGGGGGAGGAGAGCTTTTCCTCATAGTATTCATAATCGGCGGCCGTTTCGACGGACGTGACGGCGTGCAGGTCGCTGAAGGAGACCTCGCCCGCGCCGGTGAAGCTGAGGGAGATATAGTTCAGCGTGCCGTCGACCGGAATATCGCCGAAGCGGTCAAACGGGAAGAGGTAGTATCTTTCGCCCGCGGTCACGGCGACGTCGGAGAGGGTGAAAACGCAGTCGTTCGCGCTTCCGCGTCTGCCGATTTCAACGTCGAGTACCGCGTCGGCGTCGGCGGCGATCTTCAGTGCGAAAGCGTCGCAGTCGTCGACGGCGATGCCGAAGGGCGAATCGCCCGCGATGCCGTCCTTCGCGGCGTTGCAGTAGCGGAGCGTTCCCTCGCCGGTGAGCGTGACGACGCCTTCGGCGGCGGATACGGAGCCGCTGTTATACTTCATCGCGGCGACGGTTTCGGCGGAAACGTTGACGAAACCGATAAGCGGAGAGCGCGTGTAGTTCACGAGGGGAACGAGCGCTCCGACGGCGGCGTTAAGCGCCGCGGCTTCGCCGTTGTCCTCTGTCGCGGCCTGCGCCCTGTCGTAGCAGTCGCGCAGGTAGCCGCCGGACTGGGCGGTGTACATTCCGTAGAGTTCCGGCTTCGCGGCGGCGAGCGCTTCTTCGAGAGTCGGGTTGTCCGCGAAGGTCACGGCGCCCGCGAAGAGCGAGCAGACGATGACCGCCGCGAGAATCGTTGCGATGGCTTTTTTCATGATGGTTTTCTCCTTTGCGTTGGAATATCTGATGCGGCGTCAGCCGCGTTTATCAGCGTGTCAGGCCGAGCGCGACGCGGAGTATCGCGAGGGCGTCGGTAACGGTTATTGCCTCGTCGCCGTCAAGGTCTCCGGCGGAAAGCGCGTATAAGTCGGCTTCGCGCAGCTTCGCGGCGATGCGGAGCGCGGCGAGCGCGTCGGAAACGGTAACGTCTCCGTCGCCGTCGAGGTCGCCTTGAACGCGCGTTTCGACGAGCGCGGCCGCGGCGTCGGAAACCGCCTGCGCCGCGGAGTCGATGACGCTCTGCGCGGAGTAGCGGTTCGCCTTGACGGCGGCGGCGTTTTTCAGCGCGGCGGCGTATGCGGCGTAGCTTTCGGGCGTGTACGCGGTTTCATCGTAACAGGCAAGCGCGTCGAGCGCGGAGGAGTCGCCGCCGTCAGCGGGAAGCAGATCCGAAGGCAGCTTCCACGCGACCGGACCCGACCGGAAGTCGCTGACGCGGCGTATCGACATAAGCACGGAATTATCGGCGGAGAGCGCGAGCGTGTCGAACCAGCGCGGCCTGCCGTTCTCGGTCAGCAGCGCGAGCGGATATCCGTCGTCGGCGCGGAAAACGCCGATTTTGCCGTCGGTGCAGCCGAGCATAAGGAGCTTTCCGTCTACGGAGTAAGAGACCGCGGTGACGAACAGTCTGCCGAGGCAGGGCCGCGCGACGAGTCTGCCGCTTTCGGCGTCGTATATGCGCGCGCAGGAGTCGCCGCAGGCGGCGGCGAGCCGCGTGCCGTCGGGCGAAACGGTGATGCGGTAGTATTCGTCTCCGCAGGAGGCGAAGAGCGAAGAGACGCCGGCTTCGATATCGTAAGCGTAGATATTGCAGTCGCCGCACGCGGCGTAAAGCTTGTTCCCGTCGGGCGAGAAGGCCATGCTTACGACTCTGCCGCCGACCTCAAAACCGCCGAGGTCTTCGTCGGAAGCGGAACGGACGCGCACCGTGCCGTCGTAGCAGCCGTAGGCGTAGGCGCCGCTGCCGGAAACGGCTATGCTGTCGACCCAGCTTCCCGTGTATTCCTTTTTGACAAGTTTCATTGCCGAGGTGTTATAGACGTAAAAGTATCGGCAGGCGTCGCTCCCGTCGTTCGGCTGTCCGCCGAAGTAACAGCGCGAGCCGTCGCTGCTGAGCGCGACTACCGGCGAATCGGAGGCGAAGTCGACGCGGTAGGAGGAAGCGAGCGAGGAGCGGCAGACAATGACTCCTCCGGTGCAGCCGAAAGCGATTCTGCTTCCGCCGGCGGAAAAGGCGGTGCTTTTGACCCAGTCCTGCTCGCCGTTGAACCTTATCTCTCCGAGCTCGGTCATGTTGTTAACGTCAAAAAGCTTTGCCTCGCCCGCTCCGGTCGCGAAGATGAGTTTATCCTGCGCGGCGGGTGCGGCTCCCGCGTTTGCGGGATACCATAATTCGCGGTTGTAATCGACAGTCGGAAGCGTTTTGTCGAAAGCGATATTTTCCTGCGGCAGCGCGGAGGTGCGGGGCTTCATATAGCGCACGTAATCGACGTACATGAACGCCTCGGTCATGTTTTCGGGCAGCTTGTAGTCGCCGGGGCCGTGGAGCGCGACGTTCATTCGCAGGTACATCGGGTTTTCCTGCAGGGCGTTTCTGAGCGCGTCGGTGTCGGCGTTCAGCGTCATATAAAGAACGTCGTCATAATACCAGCGGAGCTGATCCTTTTCCCATTCTATCGCGTAGATATGATAGTCGAGCGAAATGCGTTCCGGCGTGAAGACCCAGCCCTCGTCGGTGTAGCCGCCCGCTTCGACGTGTTCTCCGTCGTCTCCCGCGTAGTGGAAGGTGGCGATCGGTTTCTTTTCGCCGCGCCAGCCGTCCGCCTCGCCGGTGCCGACCATTTCGAGAACGTCGATCTCGCCGCTGCGCGGCCAGAGGTCGTCGTTGCCCATCATCCAGAGGGCGGGGAATATTCCCTGTCCCTCGGGCATCTTTACGCGGAA
This sequence comes from Clostridia bacterium, assembly GCA_017616855.1. Lineage (GTDB taxonomy): Bacteria > Bacillota > Clostridia > Oscillospirales > RGIG8002 > RGIG8002. The sequence continues at coordinate 17,979 of JAFZXI010000071.1, forward strand.
TTCGTACCTGCCGTAGCCGAACTGCACGTTATCTTCGGTGGAAACGTGTCCGCTCGTCGCGGGGCGGCCGCGGTATTCGCCCTCGAAGGTGTGTATAACGAGGTTGCCGTTTTCAACGTAGACGTTTTCCTCGCTGTCGCGGAAAGCGTATGCGTTCTCGCCGCCGGAAACGACGCCGTCGCGGACGTTCCAGACGGTGCGGTCGATGGAGCTTCCGTCAAATTCGTCGCTCCAGGCCGTCGTCCATTCCTGTTCGCCGGCGGAGACTATGTCGAAGTATTTTATCGCGGAGCTCACGGGTGTGAGTCTCACGGAACCGTTGAAGTATGAGAGGCGGAGCGCCCCGTCGCTCTTGAAGGAGTAACCGCGGGAGTTGTTATATGAGAAGCTCCAGACCTGATCAGAGGCGGTGAGGTCGGTGCGCGCCGCGGTGATATACGAGTCGGCGCCGCGCAGCGCGAACGCGTAATGCTTGTTTATGATGCGGACGGACATGCCGGAGGCGGAGTCGCGGCAAAGAAGCCAGAGCTGCGCGTCGTCGTCCGGGTCGGTTTTCCTGAATACGCAGCAGGCGTCTCCGGTTTGATCCGGCGAGACCATCGTGAGCGCGAGGTCGGTGTCTTTCTGCAGTATCCGGCAGAACGTCCCGCCGTTCAGTTCCGCGGGAGTCACCGGCGCTTCTGCGAGCGCGGAGAGGTTCGCTCCGTCGAGTATGCCGGAAACGGCGTGCAGGTCGCCGAAGGCGACTTCGGACGTGCCCGTGAACGTGAGGGAAATATAATTCAGCGAGCCGTCGAGCGGCAGAGCGCCGAAACGCGAGAAGGGGAAGAGATAGTATCTTTCACCCGCTGAAACGGCGATATCCGGAATCGTGAAAACGCGGTCGTTTTCGCTCCCGCGGACGCCGGCTTCAAGGTCGAGCGACGCAGCCGCGGCTGAGTTTATCTTTATGGCGATGCCGTCGCAGTTTTCCGGCGCCGCGCCGAAAGGCGCGGCTCCCGCGACGCCGTTCCTGACGGCGTTGCAGTAGCGGAGCGTTCCCTCGCCGGCGAGGGTGACGAAGCCGCCGTTTACGGATACGGAGCCGGAATTGAGTTTCATCGCGGCAAGGTCCGCTTCGGTCACGCCGGCAAAGCCGCCGAGTTCAACGCGGCCGTAGCTTTCGAGCGGCACGAGCGCGTCGAGCGCGGAACGGAGCGAAACGGCGAGGTCGTTATCGGTGCCGCCCGCGGCTTTTATCGCGGCGGCGCGGTCGTATCTGTCGCGCAGCACGTTGCCGGACTGCGCGGTGTACATTCCGTAAAGCTCCGGCTTCGCGCTGTTAACGGCGCGGTCGAGCGAGTCGGCGGACGTGATCAGCGCGGTTCCGGAAAAGCAGACGAGCGCGAGCGCGGTAAGCAGCAGGAAGGATATGAGTTTTTTCAACACAGTACCTCCTGTTATAACGTGTCGGTCAGTTTAACGGCGGCGCGGAGTATCGCGAGGGCGTCGGCAACGGTTACGCCGCCGTCTCCGTCTGCGTCGCCGGCGTAGAGTTCGGAGGGGTTGGGCTCGCGAAGCTTCGCGGCGATGCGGAGCGCGGCGAGCGCGTCGGAAACGGTAACGTCTCCGTCGCCGTCGACGTCGCCGCGGACGCGTATCTCAACGAGCGATGCCTCGGCTTCGCCGAGCGCCCGCGCCGCGGAGTCGATGACGCTCTGCGCGGAGTATCTGTTCACCCTGACCGCGTGCGCGCTTTTCAGCGCGGCTGAGTAGGCGGCGTAGCTTTCGGGCGTGTAAAGGGTTTCGTCGTAATAGTTCGGGCCGTCGAGTGCGGAGGCGTCGCCTCCGTCTTCGGGTATGAGATCCGCGGGGAGCTGCCACGCGGCGGCGCCGGAGCGGAAAGAGAGTATTTCGCGCAGCGTCATGACGACGGAGTTATCGGAGCTGATCGCGGCGTTGTTGAACCAGCGC
>JAFZXI010000072.1 GCA_017616855.1 Clostridia bacterium
GAACGCCGCGCGCTGCGCGGAAAGCTCGGCTCCGAGCTCCGCCAGACGCCCGTCCCACGCGGCGAGCAGTTCCTCGAGCCCGGGGAACAGCCGCGAATCCTTGAGAACGCGGTTGCGCTGCTCGAGCGCGCGCCGGTAGTTATTCATCAGCGTCAGCGCCGCGGGCCTTTCGCGCGCGAGCGCCATATCGAGAAACTTCCTGCGCTCCTCCGGCGCCCCGCGGACGATCTCGAGGTGCGACGGCACGAAAAGCACCGCCGCGAAGCGCCCGTAAAGCTCGGAAGCGCGCTTCTGCGCGACTCCGTTTATTTCGATCTCGCGCTTGCGCTGCGGGTCGCGGAAGAAGCGAAGCCCTATCTCCTGCTCCCTGCCCGCGCTCTCGAAGCGCAGGCGGACGGACGCCGAATCGGCGCCCTCGCGGATAAGGTCGCTCTCGAGCCGCGCGCGGAAGCTCTTGCCCCAGGACGCGACGAAGACCGCCTCGAGCATGTTGGTTTTGCCCTGGGCGTTATCGCCGCGCAGCACGGTAAGCTCGGGGTGAAACTCCACCTCCGCCTCCGCCGCGTTGCGGAAATCTTTGATTGTTATGGATTTAGCTAACATCGGTTTACCGTTTCAGTGCACCTGAACGCGCGGTGGAGCTCCCTCAGATGAGGGAGCTGTCTATCGCAACGAGTTGCGATTGACTGAGGGAGGGAAAAGCCCAGCCCTTATCGCAAACTTCTCCTCGGAGGATAGGTCTTTCCCTCCCTCCGTCATCCTCGGCTTCGCCTCGGACGCCACCTCCCTCATCTGAGGGAGGTCTCGTTCAGTCTCTGCTTAACAACGTATTCTATATATTCGCACACACCGCGAAGATTATCGTCAACGTCCGTGTTACAGACTCGAATCACCTTGATACCCATTTTCTCAAGCTCCGCCGTGCGCGCCGCGTCTTTGACCGCCTGCTCCTCAGAGTAATGTCCTCCGCCATCGAGTTCGACGACGAGCTTGACTTGAGCGCAGTAGAAGTCAACTATGTAATCATATATTGCTTTCTGCCTCTGAAACCGGATCGGATAGCTGCGCAGAAACTTATACCAAAGCTGTTTTTCCTGTTTGGTCATGTTTTTGCGCAGTACTTTTGCGAGCGGAATGTTGGATCTGTTGTAGTCCTTCATTATTGCTCCTTTTCGCTTAATCCGATTCGCCCTCCGCGCGGTGGAGCTCCCTCAGATGAGGGAGGTCTCCCGAGGCCGCGGCTTAGCCGCGAACAAACCTCAGCCCGTCCATGGAATCGAGCATGCTGAGCGCGGCGTCGGAGGAGCCCTCGGGCGCCGTGATGCTCTCGACCTCCATCAGATCGTCGGTCTTGAACTTCAAAACGGTCACGTCGCCGGCGGGGCCGGTGATGGTGACGGTGTCGCCTTCCTGCGTGAAGGTGCCGATATCCATCTCGATCTCGCCGTAGGAATTGACGGTGCCGCCCATCATCTGCGCGATGGCGTCGTCGGTGAACTGCTCGCGGAGCGCGGGTCCGTTCGCCTCCTTCAGCTGATCGACGTACTCCGCCCAGGTGAGATTATTGGTGTTGAGATAGTTCTGTATTTCCGCCTCGGAGGTGCCGTAGAACGCCGCCGCTTCCGCGACGGTGAAATCGCGCACGTAGTCCATCGACGCCTCGTTGACGCTGACGACGTAGTTGCGGTAGTCCTCGGGGCTCATGATCTCATGCACCGTGCCGTCGTAGCGGAAATCGAAGTAATACCTCTCTATGAAATCGCCGATATCGTCGCGGATGCTGTCCTTGAACTTCTGATCGTTGATCATGTTGCGGGTCGCCTCGTTTGCGCCGGTGGTGTCGAGCACCGCGCCGATCATCGCGTCGTACATATCGTTATAGTTGACGTTGTCGATATTGAAATACCATTCGTCCTCGACGTCAACGCCGGTGTAGCCCGACGGAGGCGTCGTGCCGTAGCGGTAGAAGCTCTCGGAGATGATGCCGTCCTCGTCGTAGAAATAGAGTTTGTCGCCGTCGATTTCGTAGGTGTACTCGAATATCTCGCCGTTATGCACCATCGAGATCTTTTCGCCGTCGACGGTGTAGGTGAAGTCTTCGCCGTTGAACTCGCCGGTGCCGTCGACGTGGATGACGAGCTGCTCGTCATACTCGCCCACCCATGTGTCGATAAGGTCGGCGGGAACGCCGGGTCCGTCGACCGGGCCGGAGCTGCCGCCCTTGCGGACGTATTTCTCGACCTTGTCCTTGCCGCCGTCGGCGTTGGCTTCCCAGAAGGTCAGCACGTCGCCCTCGATGGTGTAGGTGTAATGCTTCGTCTGGCCGTTGCCGGTGACGACGATGCCGTCCGAGCCCTCGAGCTCGTAGGTCATGTCGTAGGTCGCGCCGAAGGCGTCGATCTTGAGCGTGCCGTCGGAATTGATGGTCATGACGTCGCCGTATTCGCCGTCCCATTCGCCGACGAGCGCGGAGGAGCCGCCCTTGAGGAAGCCCGGCCATACGAAAGCCGCGACCGCCGCGAGCCCGAGCACGAGCACGATGGCGATTATCGCGATGACGAGCTTTTTGTTCGACTTCGGCGCGGGCGCCGCGCCGTAAGCGTACTGCGGCTGACCGTAGGACTGCTGCGGCCCGTAGGGCTGCTGCGCGCCGACAAATTGCGGCTGCGCCGCCGGCTGCTGGTAGGGCTGCGCCGCCGGCTGAACGTTGGCGGGCTCCCCTGTGTAAGGGGAGCTGCCGCCGTAGGCGGCTGAGGGGTTGTCGCCCCCGTAAACGGGCTGTGCCGGCTGCTCAACAAACTGCGGCTGCGCCGCTGCCGCCGCCTCGGCGATGAACTCGGAATTTCCGCACTCGGTGCAGAACTTCGCCTCATCGGGAACCGCGTTCCCGCACATTCTGCATGTTTTACTCATAATTTCCTCCTTGTCGCCGCCGGCATCGCCGCGGCTGATAGAATAATTGAAAATTGCAAATGGCAAATTGCAAATTAAGTAATAAATCGCTCCGCGATTTGAACGTATTACGGCTCCCCTGTGCAAGGTAGCGAAGCACCTGAGGGGTTGTCGTAGGGGCGATTATCAATCGCCCGCAACCCGCCGCAGCGAAACTTCCGTAAGCCCACGCGAAGCGTGGATTTAGCCGGCGCGGAGCGCCGATTTAGCCCGAGCTTCGCTCGGATTTAGCTGCTCGCCGCAGGCGAGCAATTTAGCTGCAAAAGCGGCTCCGCCGCTTTTGCCTTACTGCTTCTGCCTGTGATAAACAAACTCCGGTATATCACCGCCGAACAATGTCAGCGTATCACCCGAGAGACTGAATATGAACATCAGGTTATCATCGGTATTCGGCATATACGCCCTCATATATGTCCCGTAATATTCAAGCGCGTAATTATCCACCATATACTCGTCGCCGTTCCCCATGGAGAACCTGCCGTCCGATGTGATGCGTATAAAGTCATCGTTATCGGCGCGCCATTCGCCGACGAGATCTTCAAGCGTGACCGTCTCGACCGGACGCGTGAAGACGATACGCAAGCCGTCTTCGTCGGTTATCGTCAGGACGTCGTCTTTTACGCTGTAGTAGTAATAATACGTGTCCGTATCGTCTGCTAAATAGAACTTGCCGTCATGCGTGTAAACACCGACGGGCTTGCCGTTGTAATCTCCGACGCCGTTCCCGAAGATAATAAGCTCTTTATCGCCTCCGCTCACCCATCTGCCGATGATATTTTCGTCAAGCTCCGACTCCAAATAATCCGCGCGGTAGTAGGTATAAACATCGGTGCTGTAGGGAGTGCCGTAGGGATCTTGCAGGGTGAGGGTATCGCCGTCGATCTTGTATACAAAATCGGCGCTGCCGAGGGCGTTCGTCATATTAAAGCTGTGCGAACCAATCATTTTATAGGTGGAATCATAGCCGCACCATATAAGGGTGCCGTCGTCGTTGAAGATGAAGTAATGGTCCGGATTGTCGACGCTGATCCACTTGCCGAGCAGATCGGCTCCTTCCTTCGGCTCGGGCGCCGTTCCTTCGCGGTTATAAACGAGGTTGTCGCCGTAATACTCGTCGTGGAGCGTGAGAGTATCGCCGTCTATCGAGTAGGTGTAGAAGATTTCGTCGGAAACTTCGATCGTTATAACCAGGTGGTTCGTACCTTCCAACCGATACCTGAACGGGACACTTATATACGTCCCCGTGTTGTCGGTATCCGTCCCCGTACCGTCGGCGTTGAAAACCATCGTGCTTTCGCCGCCGGCGCTGACCCATTTGCCGAGCAGATTTTCGTCGACGTCAGCCGCTTCCGGCTCGGCGTTTCCGCACCCGGCGAACACCGCCGCGCACATCA
>JAFZXI010000073.1 GCA_017616855.1 Clostridia bacterium
AACCGTCAAGGCGCTGAAATACAACGGGGGTATTCCGAAGGACGAGCTGAAAGCGGAGAATATCGATGCGCTCAAAAAGGGCATAGTTAACCTCGGTAAGCATATCGAAAACATACAGTCTTACGGGCTTCCCGTCGTCGTTGCGATCAACGAGTTCGCAACCGATACCGAAGAGGAAAAGCGCATAATCGGCGAATACTGCGCCGCTCACGGCGTCGACTATTCCTTCACCACCGTTTTCGCGAACGGCGGCGAGGGCGGTATAGATCTCGCGAAGAAGGTCTGCGCCGCTGTCGAGAAGCCGAGCGAGTTCCGCTATTGCTACGAACTCAACGCGCCGCTTAAGGATAAGATCAACGCCATCGCGACGAAGATTTACGGCGCGGACGGCGTCGTATACTCCGAAAAAGCCGAGCAGGAGCTTGCCCGCATGACCGAGAACGGCTACGGCGGACTCCCGATCTGCGTCGCGAAAACGCAATATTCGCTTTCCGACGATCCCGCGCTGCTCGGACGTCCGGAGCATTTCAATATCACTGTACGCGACGCGAAGGTCTCCGCGGGCGCCGGCTTCGTCGTCGTCTACACCGGCAAGGTCATGACAATGCCCGGCCTGCCGAAAATACCCGCCGCCGAGAGCATCGACATCACCGCCGACGGCGAGATCAAGGGGCTTTTCTGATGATAAGCAATTCAGTTGAAGAAACCGAAAGAATCGCGGCCGAATACGCGGCGGGTTTGAAAGCCGGAGACGTGCTTTTCTTCCGCGGCGACCTCGGCGCGGGGAAGACCGCCTTCGTGCGCGGGCTTGCCGCCGGACTCGGCATAGCGCCGGAAACCGTCAGCAGTCCGACCTTCACCTTCGTTAAGGAATACCGCGGCGGCCGGCTTCCGCTCGCGCATTTCGATATGTACCGCGTCGGTTCTGCGGACGATCTTTATTCCATCGGTTTCTTTGATTATATCGGCGGTGACGCCGTAGTCGCCGTCGAATGGTCCGAGAACATAGAGTGCTTCGTCGATATACCTCACGCGACTATAACAATTGAGCGCGGCGATGGCGACGAGCAGAGAATTATTACTATTGAGGAAGTGTGAAATGCGCATACTTGCTTTTGACAGCTGCGGAAAAACCGCTTCCGTCGCGGTATACGATGACGGCAGGGTAGCGGGCGAGGTCTATATCGATACGAAGCAAACGCACAGCGCGACGCTGCTGCCGTCTGCGGATTGGCTGCTCGCGTCGCTCGGGCTTGCCGTGGCCGATATGGATTACCTTGCCGCGACTGTCGGCCCCGGCTCTTTCACCGGAGTACGCATCGGTATGTCCGCCGCGAAGGGAATGGCTTTCGGCGCTGGTCTGAAATGCATAGGCGTTTCGTCGCTTTACGCCGCGGCATATGGGGTCAGGGACTGCGAAGGGCTCGTCTGCGCAGTAATGGACGCGCGCTGCGGCCAGGTTTACAATGCGAATTTTAAGGTTAACAATAGCGTGATACGGCGTATTTGCGAAGATAGAGCGCTTGCGATAGACGAGCTTATCGACGAGGTGCGCGGAGAAAAACGCATCTTCCTTGTCGGCGACGGAGCGCTGCTCTGCAAGGAGCGTTTTGATGCCGCCGGCGTCGATTGCGCCGTCGCGCGCGGAGGGCGTATCGGCGTCAGCGCCGGAGACGTTGCCCTTGCGGCGGCAGAAGCGGTTGAAACCGCTGTCGCGCCGGAGGCGTTTGCGGTCAATTACATACGGCTTTCTCAAGCGGAACGCGAGAGAAACGCGAGATTGGAAAAAACGGAGGAAACGAAATGATCATCATCGGCAGCGACCACGGCGGATTTGAACTGAAAAAGGCGGTCACCGAATACTTTGACCGCGAAGGCATCGAGTATTTCGACTACGGCGTCCACGAGAACGTGTCCGTTGACTATCCCGACATCGCCTTTCCAGTTGCGGAAAAGGTAGCTGCGGGCGAATACGAAAAGGGCATGATCTTCTGCGGCACCGGCATCGGCGTTTCCATCTGCGCCAACAAGGTCGACGGCATACGCGCCGCGCTCTGCACCGACCATTTTACAGCGGAATACTGCCGTCTGCACAACGACGCGAATATCCTCTGCATCGGCGGCAGGGTCACCGGCGTCGGCGTTGCGCTCGATATCGTCAAGACCTTCCTTTCTACCGAGTTTGAAGGCGGCAGGCATGAACGCCGCGTCGCTAAAATAATGAGCTACGGCAAATAATAACGCGTATGATAAACCGGCGGAAAGCGTTGCTTTCCGCCGGTTTTTGCTACATTAATTATCTTTTCGTCATCGGAACGTACGGGCGGTCTTCCGCGACGCTCGTGTAGCCGGGACGGATTATCTTTCCGCCGCCGATAAGCTCTTCGAGACGGTGCGCCGACCAGCCGCTTATCCTCGCGATAGCGAATATCGGCGTGAACAGTTCCTGCGGCAGTCCGAGCAGACTGTAAACGAATCCGCTGTAGAAGTCTACGTTCGCGCTGACGCCCTTGTAGATTCTGCGCTCGCGCGCGATGACCTTCGGCGCTATGCGCTCTACCCGCGAATACAGCTCGAATTCTTCCTTTGCGCCCTTTTCTTCGCTTAACTGCTCGACGAATGACTTGAATATCTCGGCTCTCGGATCAGAGAGGGAATAGACTGCGTGCCCCATTCCGTAAATAAGACCGCTTTTGTCGAAACCCTGCTTGTTGAGCAGTCCGGTCAGATACGCGTCTATCGCTTCCTCGTCGGAGGCGTCTGCAACGTGCTTTTTCAGATCATCCATCATACGCACGACCTTGATGTTTGCGCCGCCGTGGCGGGGTCCCTTCAGCGAGCCGAGCGCGCCGGCGATGACGCTGTAAGTATCGGTGCCGGAGGATGTGATGACGTGCGTTGTGAAGGATGAGTTGTTGCCTCCACCGTGCTCGGCGTGGAGCACGAGCGCCATATCGAGGACGCGCGCTTCAAACGGCGTGTAGCTCATATCCGGACGCAGCAGTCGCAGTATGTTTTCGGCTGTCGAAAGCTCCGGGTCCGGCTGATGAATAAATAAACTCTCTTTGTCGTGATAATGCTTATACGCCTGGTATCCGTAAACGGAAAGCAGGGGAAACAGCGCGATAAGCTGAAGGCACTGACGCAGCACGTTGGGAATCGATATGTCGTCCGCGGCGCTGTCGTAGGAATAAAGCGTGAGTACGCTGCGCGCGAGCGTGTTCATCATATCGCCGCTCGGCGCTTTCATTATTACGTCGCGGACGAAGCCGGTCGGCAGCGAGCGGTAGAAGCCGAGCGTACGCTTGAAGGTCTCGAGCTGCGTCATCGTCGGCAGTTCGCCGAAAAGGAGAAGATACGTCGTTTCCTCAAAGCCGAAGCGCCCCTCGTTATAGAAGCCGTTGACGAGGTCTTTGATATCGATGCCGCGGTAGGCGAGCTTGCCCTTGCAGGGCACGTCAACGCTGCCGACGGTTTCTGACGAGATGATGGTGGAGATCTCGGTCAGACCGGAAACGACGCCTTTGCCGCTTACGTCGCGCAAGCCGCGCTTGACGTTGTATTTTTCGTAGTATTGCGGATTGATGCCGTAGTTGCCGACGGAAAGCTCCGCAAGGCGCTCTATCTCCGTCGTTATCATGGAATAAGGGTTGTTTTTGCGGTTGCCTGCCATCGTTTCACCTCCGGTTCTCACTGACGGGGAAGCCCGTCCGCCCGCTTGTTTCTTTTGCTTCTAATATATTGCTTATATTATAATTATATACTGTAATTGTAAATAATTCAAGAAAAATATTCCGATGGTATAAACCGCGCCGCGCGGTAAAGCGCAGAAATCGACATAATCAACGGCTGACTTTTTTGAAAAACTTGCATTTTCTCCTTGATTTTTGAAGGTCGATATGGTATAGTTATTTTTGCCGCGAAAAACGGGGGCATAGCTCAGCTGGTTAGAGCGCTCGCTTCACATGCGAGAGGTCGGGGGTTCAAGTCCCTCTGCCCCTACCAAAACACGCTTGCCCACCGTTGTGGGCAAGCGTGTTTTAGAA
>JAFZXI010000074.1 GCA_017616855.1 Clostridia bacterium
AGCGGCCTGAAGCTGACCGGCATTCCGCTTGATTCCGACGGCGCCGACCCCGAAGCGCTCGACCGCGCGCTCGCGAACGGCCCGAAGGCGAAGCTGATATACCTGATCCCGACCTTCCAGAACCCGACCGGCATAACCGCCTCCGCGGAGCGCCGCGCGGCGCTCTACGCCGTCGCGAAAAAGCACGACGCGATAATCCTCGAGGACGACCCCTACCGCGAAACGCGTTTCGACGGCGCCGACGTCCCGACGATAAAGAGCATGGACGAAGACGGCCGCGTCGTCTACTGCGGCTCCTTCTCGAAGGTGCTTTCGGCGGGCATGCGCGTCGGTTTCGTCGCCGCCGCGCCGGAGCTGATAGCGAAGATCACCGTCGGCAAGCAGTGCGCGGACGTCCATACCAACATGCTCGCGCAGATGATCGTCGACAGCTTCATCCACGCCGGCAATATCGAGGCGCATATCGCGCGCATACGCCGCATCTACAAGCGCAAGTACGCGCTGATGGCGGAAGGCGCGGCGAAGCACTTCCCCGCGGGCGCGAAGCTGACGCGGCCGCAGGGCGGACTTTTCGTCTGGTGCTCGCTCCCCGCGGGCGCGGACGCGCTCGAAGTCACCGCGCGCGCGAAGGCGAAGGGCGTATCCGTCGTGCCGGGCCTCGCGTTCTCCGTCAAAGAGGGCGAAAACGTGCCCTTCATCCGTCTGAACTACTCCACGCCGAGCGACGAGCAGATCGAGCGCGGCATGGCGATACTCGGCGGCGTGCTCCGCGAATACGAGGCGGAGCTCTCCGCGGAAAGGTAGTATATATATTATGGAAGAAAACATCTTGAAAAAAATCAGCTTCAGCGCGATCCAGCCGAGCGGCACTCCGACCCTCGGCAACTACCTCGGCGCGCTCAAAAACTGGGCGGCGCTGCAGGAGGAGTTCAACTGCATCTACGCGATAGCCGACCTCCACGCGCTGACCGTGCGGCAGGAGCCCGCGGAGCTGCGCAAGCGCACGCTCGCCGCGATCTCGCTCGCGATCGCCTGCGGCATCGACCCTTCGCGCAGTCTGCTTTTCGTGCAGAGCCACGTCCACACCCACGCGGAGCTCGCGTGGATACTCAACTGCTGGACGCCCTTCGGCGAGCTTTCCCGCATGACGCAGTTCAAGGATAAGTCCCAGAGCCACGCCGACAACGTCAACGCCGGGCTTTTCGACTATCCCGTGCTGATGGCGGCGGACATACTGCTTTATAACGCCGACGTCGTGCCGATAGGCAACGACCAGAAGCAGCACCTCGAGCTCGCGCGCAACATCGCCGTCCGCTTCAACGGCATATTCCCGGACGTTTTCCGCGTCCCCGAGCCGTATATGCCGAAGCAGGGCGCCCGCGTCATGAGCTTGCAGGACCCGGCGAAGAAGATGTCGAAGTCGGACCCGAACCCGAACTCCTACGTTTCGATGCTTGACGACCGCGACACGATCGTGCGCAAGTTCAAGCGCGCCGTCACCGATTCCGGCGCCGAGGTGCGCCGCGGCGAAGGCAAGGACGGCATAAACAACCTGATAGATATTTACTGCGCCGCCTGCGGAAAGACGCCCGACGAGGTCGAGCGCGAGTTCGCGGGCAAGGGCTACGGTGACTTCAAACTCGCCGTGGGCGAAGCCGTCGCCGACGTCCTCGCGCCGATAAAGGCGGAGTTCGATCGCCTGATGGGCGATAAGGCGTATCTGGAGAAGGTCTGCGCCGACGGCGCCGACGCGGCGCTCGGCGTTTCGAGCAGAACGCTGAGGAAGGTTTATAAGAAAGTCGGACTTTTGCAAATCAAATAGATTTGATTTGCAGTGAAATTGTCGGCTTTGCCGACAATGAAATTGATGCTTCGCATCAGTGAAATTCCGCCTTCGGCGCAGTGAAATTGACGCTGCGCGTCAGTTTAATGAACAAATCGGCTCCGCAGATTTGAATTATTCAAATTGCCGCAGGCAATTTGGTCCTTAACTGCGAGCGAAGCGAAGCAATTTCACTGGCGCTTGCGCCAATTTCACTGCGAAGCAATTTAACTGTCTCGCGAAAGCGAGACAATTTCACTGCGAACGCTTGCGTTCGCACAGAGGTATCATGGATAACACCACCGTCTACGTCACATTTACATCGCTGCCCTTCGGCTGGGTGCTCGCGGCCTTCGCTATTGCGGCGGTCATGGGTTTCTTCGCCTCGCCCTTCGCGCGGAAGCTCGCGATCCTCATCGGCGCGATAGACGTCCCGCGCGACGACCGCAGGGTGCATAAAAAGCCCATTCCGCGAATGGGCGGCCTCGCCATATTCATCGCGTTCGCGACGGCGACGATGTGCTTTTATCCGTATCTCGGCAGCGCCTACTTCGGATTCCTCGGCGGCGGCGCGGTGATCGTCGCCGGCGGCATACTCGACGATAAGTTCAACCTGCGCCCGCTGCAGAAGTTCTCCTTCCAGCTCGTCGCCGCGGGTATCGCGGTCGCCTCCGGCGTCCGCATCGACGTGCTGAACAACATCCTCGTCTTCTCGACGAAGGAATACCTCTCGCTCGGCTGGCTCTCGATACCGATAACGATGGGTTGGATAATCCTTCTGATAAACGCCGTCAACCTTATCGACGGACTCGACGGACTCGCCGCCGGCGTCGCGAGCATCTCCTCGCTGACGCTGCTGATAATCGCCGTCCTGCTGAACGACGCGCCCTCCGCGATTCTGACGGCGGCGCTGACAGGCGCCTGCCTCGGCTTCCTGCCGTATAACTTCAACCCCGCGCGCATCTTCATGGGCGAAACGGGCGCGGCTTTCGTCGGCTACGTGCTTGCCTGCTCGTCGGTCATGGGCCTGTTCAAGATGTACGCCGTCGTTTCGGTCGCGGTGCCGCTGATAATCCTCGGCCTGCCGATATTTGAAATAATCTTCTCCGCCGCGCGGCGTATCCTGAAAGGGCAGTCGCCGGTGCACGCGGATAAAAAACATATCCACCACCGTCTGCTTGCGCTCGGGCTTTCGCAGAAGCAGTCCGTCGCGCTGATTTACGGCATATGCGTGATCCTCGGCGCCGTCGCGGTGCTGTTCGTGCTCGGGCAGGAGCGCTGGGCGCTGCTGCTGATCACGCTGACCGCGGTCATAGGCATCGCCTTCGCGCTCAAGCGCGTGAACGCGACGCCGCTCGCGCTCTACCGCAAGATCAAGTGGTGGATAATCGGCATACGCGATCCCGAAGCCGCCGAAGCCGCCGCGCAGGAGCAGGCGGAAGCGGAGGAGGCCGCCGACGCGGCGGAAGCGGATTCCGTCGGCGCCGCGGTGCAGGAAGAGGACAAAAAGGAAGAGCATGAGCATACGGAGGAAAACCATGAAAGATAAAAACAGGGTATGGTCGGCGTTTGAATGGATCGCGATAATAGTATGGTTTCTGTATTGGATCGCGTTCGCCGTCCTGAGCATCGTGTTCAGAGGTGATGCAGATTTCTACCATAGATACGGTGGGATCATTCCTGCAGTCGGCATCGGGCTCACCGTCGGGAATGCTGTGGCCCGGATTCTGAACAAAGCGATAAACAAGTCGACTGATTCTTCAGCGCCCGCCGCGGAAACGAATCCCTCGGAAGACAAAAAAGAAGAGTAGTATATATTATATATATATATAAAGGAAGAAAGTTCGACCGGCGAAGTCGGGCGTGATTTGTCGCCACGGGCGGCATAGGTTATTCAAATTGCCTTCGGCAATTTGTACCTTCATGCAGCGAAGCTGCAAATCATGATTGCGAAGCAATCAAATCACGGCGAAGCCAAATCACGCATGCGAAGCATGCAAATCATGCGTGCCGCAGGCGCGCCTATATATTGTGTTTTTCCGTCCGGATTTCACCTATATACGCGCGCTTGAAAAATTTTTTCAAAAAACTGAAAAAAATGCTTGCATTTCACGCTCGGTTGTGTTATCATAGCCGAGCGTGGTTTGTTAAACCCCATACTGCGGAACCCTGCGCGTACACGCGCGCACGCGTATGAACAAACCTACGGGAGCGATGAGACGGGAGGTTGCCGTCCTTAGAGACGGGTTATTTCCGTGGAGCTCCGGCGAAGGGGACACCCCGCTTCGCCAACGTCCGTGCAAATCGGACGGCCGTGCCCGGTGACGTATTCGGAAATCCGAAAATGACGTTAGCTCCGGTGACAGCGGCAAATGCGGCTTCTGCCGGTTATTTAATCGGCAGGGGCGAAACGCTCGGCGGCGTGTCGGAAAAATCCGGCACACCGGCGGGGCTAATCTATTTTCGGCAGGAGGAAAAAACACAATGGCAACCAAAGAGAAAGTAAGAATCAGACTCAAGGCGTATGATCATCAGCTGATCGACGCGTCCGCCGCGAAGATCGTGGAAGCCGCGGAACGCACCGGCGCGAAGGTGTCCGGCCCCATCCCGCTCCCGACCAAGAAGGAGATCGTTACGATCCTCCGCGCGGTGCACAAGTACAAGGATTCGAGAGAACAGTTCGAGATGAGAACGCACAAGCGCCTTATCGACATACTGAATCCGTCCGCGAAGACCATGGAAGCGCTTGCCAGCTTCGAGCTGCCCGCCGGCGTGGAAATGGAGATCAGAAACTGAGCGGAAGGTCAAGTTGACGAAAGTCAACCAATAACCAAAGGAGGAAAAGAAAAATGACAAAGGCCATCATAGGCAGAAAACTCGGCATGACCCAGATCTTCGACGAAGACGGAAACGTTACTCCCGTCACCGTCATCGAGGCAGGTCCCTGCACGGTGACTCAGAAGAAGACGGTCGAGGCCGACGGCTACGAAGCGCTTCAGCTCGGGTTCGGCGATATCGCCGAGCGCAAGGTGAACAAGCCCGCGAAGGGACACTTCGCGAAGGCGGGCGCGGAGCCGAAGAAGTATCTCAAAGAGTTCGCGCTCTCCGGCGAATACAACGTCGGCGACGTCATCAAGGCGGACGTCTTCGCGGAAGGCGACGTCGTTGACGTCAGCGGCATCTCCAAGGGCAAAGGCACCGCGGGCACGATCAAGCGTTACGGCGCTCACAGACTCCCGATGAGCCACGGCGCCGGCCCCGTCCACCGCAGCGTCGGTTCGACGGGTATGAACTCCGATCCCTCCCGTGTTTTCAAGGGAACCAGGATGCCCGGCAGAATGGGCAACGAGAAGATCACCGTTCAGAACCTCGTCATCGTCAAGGTCGACGCGGAGAACAACGTGATCGCGGTCAAGGGCGCCGTCCCCGGCAACAAGGGCGGCATCGTCACCGTTACGGCGGCTGTAAAGGGAGGTAATAAGTAATGGCTAAAGCTGGACTTTACAACATCACCGGTAAGAAGGTCGGCGATTTCGACCTCAACGACGCGATATTCGGCATCGAGCCCAACGTCGCCGTCATGCACGCGGCGGTGAAGAATCACCTCGCGAACTGCCGTCAGGGCACGCAGTCCGCGCTGACCCGCGCCGAAGTAAGCGGCGGCGGCAAGAAGCCGTGGCGCCAGAAGGGCACCGGCAGAGCCAGACAGGGCTCCACCCGCGCTCCCCAGTGGACTCACGGCGGTATCGCTTTCGCCCCGAAGCCGAGGGACTACAGCTACGCCATCAACAAGAAGGCGAAGCGCCTCGCGCTCCTGAGCGCCCTCTCCGCCAAGGCCGGCGAGGAGGAAATCTACGTCGTCGACGAGCTGAAGCTCGACGAGATAAAGACCAAGAGCATCGTCAAGATGCTGGAGGGCATGGAAGTCGCCAACGCGCTGCTCGTCACTGCGGAATCCGATAACGTGATCTACCGCAGCGCCCGCAACATCGAAGGCGTCAAGGTCATTCCGCTGAACAACATCAGCACCTATGACCTGATCAAGTACGACAGTCTGGTCATCTCCAAGGACGCTGTCGCGAAATTAGAGGAGGTGTATGCGTAATGACGGCTCAGGACATCATTCTTAAACCCATCATTACCGAAAACTCCATGGACGGCGTCACCTACAAGCGCTACACTTTCAAGGTAGCGCCCCGCGCCAACAAGGCCCAGATCGCCGCTGCGGTCGAGGAGCTGTTCAACGTCAAGGTCGCGGACGTCCACACGATCAACATGAAGGGCAAGCCGAGAAGACAGGGCTACACCTCCGGCTACACGTCCGCATGGAAGAAAGCGATCGTCAAGCTCACGAAGGAAAGCAAGCCCATCGAGTTCTTTGAGGGCCTCATGTAAGTGAGCGATTATCCGCATTAAACAGCGGGAGAACATGTTTAAGGAGAATGAATTATGGCTATAAAAACTTATAATCCGACGACCCCGGGCCGCAGAGGCATGACCGTCACGGATTATACCGAGCTTTCCAAGGTCAAGCCCGAGAAGAGCCTGCTGGCTCCGAAGAAAAAGCACGCAGGCAGAAACTCTTACGGCAGGATCACCGTTCGCCATCAGGGCGGCGGCAACAGACAGAAGTACAGGATCATCGATTTCAAGCGCGCCAAGCAGGATATGCCCGCGACGGTGCAGTCGATCGAATACGATCCCAACCGCTCGAGCTTCATCGCTCTGGTGAAGTACGAAGACGGCGAAAAGGCGTACATCATAGCGCCCAACAAGCTGAAGGTCGGCGACGTTATCGTCAACGGCGCCGCCGCGGACATCAAGCCCGGCAACACCCTGCCGATAAGCTCCATTCCGGTCGGTACCTTCATCTATAATATCGAGCTGCATCCCGGCAGAGGCGGCCAGCTCGTCCGCAGCGCCGGCACCATGGCGCAGCTGATGGCGAAAGAGGGCGAATACGCCCAGGTCAGACTTCCCTCCGGCGAAGTCCGCCTCATCTCGATCCGCTGCATAGCGAGCATCGGTCAGGCGTCGAACATCGACCACGAGAACGTCAACATCGGTAAAGCGGGACGCACCCGTCACCGCGGCATTCGCCCGACGGTCCGCGGCTCGGTCATGAACCCGAACGACCACCCCCACGGCGGCGGCGAAGGCAAATCCCCGATCGGCCGTCCCGGTCCTGTAACTCCTTGGGGCAAGCCCGCCCTCGGTTACAAGACCCGCAAGAAGAACCACCGCACTGACAAGTTCATTGTCAAGCGCCGCAACGGTAAGTAATGCGAAGGAGGAAACAGATTTATGGGCAGAAGCATTAAAAAGGGTCCGTTTGTCGAGCAGCGTCTCTACAACAGGATCGTAGAAATGAATAAAGCCGGTGAGAAGCGCGTTCTCAAGACCTGGAGCAGAGCGTCCACCATCTTTCCGGATTTTGTCGGCCACACCATCGCCGTCCACGACGGACGCAAGCACGTTCCGGTGTACGTGACGGAAGATATGGTCGGCCACAGACTGGGAGAGTTTGCCCCGACCCGCACCTTCAGGTCGCATTCGGGCAGCAAGACCTCCAACACGAAGTAAGGAGAGGAGAACTTTTATGCAGGCTATTGCACATCTGAGATACCTGAGAGTATCTCCCAGAAAAGTAAAGATCGTCCTCGACCTTATCAGGAATAAGGATCTCCGCGAGGCGCTCGCGATCCTGGCGAACACTCCGAAGCTCGTCTGCAGAGACGTCGAGAAGCTCGTCAAGTCCGCGGCCGCCAACGCCGAGAACAATCACGGTATGGATCCCAAGAAGCTTTACGTGGCCGAGTGCTTCGCGTGCCCCGGTCCCACGCTCAAGAGGATCAGACCGAGGGCGAAGGGCAGCGCGGCGCGCGTTCTGAAGCGCACCTCGCACATCACCGTCGTTCTCAAAGAGCGTGAAGAGTAAGGGAGGCAGAGCTAATGGGACAGAAAGTTAATCCGCACGGACTCCGCGTCGGCGTCATCAAAGGTTGGGACTCCAAATGGTACGCGAAGGACGAAGACTTCGGCGATCTGCTTGTCGAGGACTATAAGATCAGAAAGTATCTGAAATCTAAGCTCTATGACGCGGGCGTTTCCCGCATCGAGATAGAGCGCGATAACGCGAAGGTCAGAGTGAACGTCTACTGCGCGAGACCCGGTATGATCATCGGCAGAAACGGCGAGGGCGTCGAAGCGCTCCGCGGCGAAGTCGAGAAGATCGCCACCAAGCCGGTGCTGCTCAACGCGGTCGCCGTCAAGGAGCCCGACCTCAACGCTCAGCTGGTTGCCGAGAACATCGCGCAGCAGCTCGAGAAGCGCGTTTCCTTCCGCCGCGCCCTTAAGCAGGCGATCGGCAGAACGATGAAGCTCGGCGCCAAGGGCATCAAGACCTGCGTCAGCGGACGTCTCGGCGGCGCCGAGATCGCTCGCACCGAGCATTATCACGAAGGTACCATTCCGCTGCAGACTCTGCGCGCGGATATCGACTACGGCTTTGCCGAGGCCCGCACGACCTACGGCGTCGTCGGCGTCAAGGTCTGGATCTACAAGGGCGAAGTCCTTGCCGATTCCGGCAACACTAACAGAAGAAGAGGGGGTAACCGCTAATGCTTATCCCGAAGAGAGTTAAATACCGCAAGCAGCAGCGCGGCCGCCTTAAGGGCAAGGCCATGCGCGGCAACAAGGTAACGAACGGCGAATACGGCCTCCAGGCGCTCGAGCCGAGCTGGATCACCAGCAACCAGATCGAAGCCGCCCGTATCGCGCTCACCCGTTACATCAAGCGCGGCGGTAACGTTTACATCAAGATATTCCCCCACAAGCCCGTTACGGAGAAGCCGGCCGAGACCCGCATGGGTTCCGGTAAAGGTTCGCCCGAATACTGGGTTGCGGTCGTGAAGCCGGGCAGAGTCCTGTTCGAGATCGCCGGCGTTCCGGAAGCCACCGCCAAGGAGGCGCTCCGTCTGGCCGCGCACAAGCTGCCTATCAAGTGCCGCTTCATAGCCAGAGAAGAGGAGGTTGAAGCGTAGTGAAAAACTCAAAAGAGCTTAAGGAACTCAGCGTGCTCGAGCTGAACGATCAGCTCAAGGAGCTGAAGGAAGAGCTTTTCAACCTTCGCTTCCAGCACGCGACGAACCAGCTGACTAACCCCGTCAGAATCAACCTCGTCAAGAAGGACATCGCGAGAGTCAAGACGGTTATCCGCGAAAAAGAGATAGCCGCAGCGGGAGGAGCTGACAAGTAATGGAAAGAAATCTCAGAAAAGAGCGCGTCGGCAAAGTCGTAAGCGACAAGATGGAAAAGACTATCGTCGTTGCCATCGAGGAGCACGTCAAGCACCCGCTTTACAAAAAAGTCGTTAAGAGAACTTACAAGCTGAAGGCCCATGACGAAAACAACGAATGCGCGATCGGCGACATCGTTCGCGTCATGGAAACGAGGCCGATCTCCAAGGATAAGCGCTGGAGACTGGTTGAGATCGTCGAGAAGGCGAAGTAATTTCGCTTTCGGTTTAAGGAGGAAAACATCATGATACAAATGCAGACCTATCTTAAAGCGGCGGACAATACCGGAGCGAAGGAGCTTATGTGCATCCGTGTTCTGGGAGGCACCCGTCGGAGATACGCCGGCATCGGAGACGTCGTTGTCGCTTCCGTCAAGAAAGCGGCGCCGGGCGGCGTCGTCAAGAAGGGCGAAGTCGTCCGCTGCGTCATCGTGCGCACCGCGAAGGAACTCCGCCGCGACGACGGTTCCACCATTCGTTTCGACGAGAATGCCGCGGTCATCATCAAGGAAGATAAAAACCCCAGAGGTACCCGTATCTTTGGACCGGTCGCCAGAGAGCTGAGAGAAAAGGATTACATGAAGATCCTCTCGCTCGCGCCCGAAGTGCTTTGATGGGAGGTACAAAGAATGAAGATCCATGTTAAGACCGGCGATACCGTAATGGTCATCAGCGGCAGACACGGCAAGAACGGCGACGTCGGCAAGACCGGCAAAGTCGTGGCCGTTTCCCCCAAAGAGGGCAAGGTCATCGTCGAAGGACGCAATATCAAGCAGAAGCACGTCCGTCCGCGCAAGCAGGGCGAGCAGGGCGGCATCATCGCTGCCGAAGGCGCGCTTCACGCCAGCAAGGTAATGCTCGTTTGCCCGAAGTGCGGCAAGCCCACCCGCGTGGGCCACGAAGTCAGCACCGACGCGAAGGGCAACGTGACTAAGCTCCGCAAGTGCCGTCGTCCGGACTGCGGAAAGACCTTCAAGTGAGGAGAGTAGGATATGGCAAGATTAAAGGACTTTTATAAAAATGAAGTCGCTCCCGCGCTCATGAAGAAGTTTGAGTACAAGAGCGTCATGCAGATCCCCAAGCTTGATAAGGTCATCGTGAACGTCGGCGCCGGCGATTGCAAAGACAATCAGAAAGCGCTTGACGCGATCATCAAAGACATCGCCACGATCACCGGTCAGAGACCGGTCGTCACCAAGGCGAAGAAGTCCGTCGCTAACTTCAAGCTCAGAGAAGGAATGAGCATCGGCGTCAAAGTCACCCTCCGCGGCGACATGATGTACGAGTTCGTAGACCGTCTGTTCAGCGTAGCGCTTCCCCGCGTCAGAGACTTCCGCGGCATCAACCCGGACGCCTTCGACGGCAGAGGAAACTACTCGCTCGGCCTGAAGGAACAGCTGATATTCCCCGAGATCGAATACGACAAGGTCGAGAAGGTCCGCGGAATGAACGTTGTTTTCGTCACGACCGCGCCGAACGACGAAGAAGCCAAAGAGCTGCTCGCACTTATGGGCGCTCCGTTTGCGAAGTAGGAGGATAGAGATTCATGGCTAAAACATCAATGAAGATAAAGCAGCAGCGTGAGCCGAAGTTCTCCACGCGCGCGTATAACCGCTGCAAGATCTGCGGCAGACCGCACGCGTACCTTCGCAAGTACGGCATATGCAGAATATGCTTCCGCGAGCTGGCTTACAAGGGTTACATCCCCGGCGTCAAGAAGGCAAGCTGGTAATAGCTTTTAAGGAGGAAAATTATGCAGACAACAGATTCCATTGCCGATATGCTCACCCGTATACGCAACGCGAATTCGGCGAAGCACGACTCGGTTGAAATCCCTGCGTCCAACATAAAGAAGGCTATTGCTCAGGTGCTTCTGGACGAGGGTTACATCAAGAGCTGGACCAACATCGAGGACGGAAAGCAGGGCATCATCCGCATCGTCCTTAAGTACGGTCCCAACAAGTCCCAGGTTATTCAGGGACTGCGCAGAGTGTCGAAGCCCGGCCTCCGCATCTATGCGTCGAGCGAGGAGCTCCCGCAGGTCATGCGCGGCCTCGGTATCGCCATCGTGTCCACTTCCAAGGGCGTTATGACCGACAGAGTGGCGCGCAAGGAAAACATCGGCGGCGAAGTTCTCGCCTTCGTCTGGTAAGGGAGGAAGAGAAATGTCACGAATCGGTAAGAAACCCATCACCGTTCCCGCCGGCGTAACCGTCGATATCAAGGAAGGCAACGTCGTAACGGTCAAGGGTCCCAAGGGTACGCTCGAGCAGACTCTTTGCCCCACGATGAAGCTGACTATGGACAACGGCGAGATCACCGTCGAGCGTCCGGACGACGAGAAGGAAAACCGTGCGCTTCACGGCCTGACCCGCGCGCTTCTTCACAACATGGTCGAGGGCGTTACCAACGGCTTCTCCAAGGAGCTCGAGGTCAACGGCACCGGTTACAGAGCGCAGAAGCAGGGCAAGCAGCTGATCATGAACCTCGGCTACTCGCATCCTGTGGTCATGGACGAGATCGACGGCATCACCATCGACGTCCCGGGCCCCAACAAGATCATCATTTCCGGTCCCGATAAGCAGAAGGTTGGCCAGTTTGCCGCGGAAGTCAGAGAAAAGCGTCCGCCGGAACCCTATAAGGGCAAGGGCATCAAGTACGCTTCCGAGCACATCCGCCGCAAGGAAGGCAAGGCCGGCAAGACCGCCAAGTAAGGAGTGAGAAGATATGATCATTAAGAAAGATTCCAACGCTGCAAGACTCAAGAGACACTTCAGAGTCAGAAACAAGATATCCGGCACTCCCGAAAGACCGCGCCTTAGCGTCTATCGCAGCACGAGCAACATCTACGCTCAGATCATAGACGACGTCGCCGGCAAGACGCTGGTTGCCGCCTCCTCTCTCGAGAAGGGCTTCGGCATCAGCGGCGGCAACAAGGAAGGCGCCAAGAAGGTCGGCGAGCTCATCGCTAAGAAGGCCGTTGAAGCGGGCATCGAAAACGTCGTTTTCGACCGCGGCGGCTACATCTATCACGGCAGAGTCCAGGCTCTCGCCGAAGCGGCCCGTGAAAACGGACTGAAGTTCTGATGGGGAGGAATACGATGTCAAGAATAGATGCACAGCAGTTTGAGCTTACCGAAAAGGTAGTTGCTATCAACCGCGTATCCAAGACCGTCAAGGGCGGACGTATCTACAAGTTCGCCGCCATCGTCGTCGTCGGCGACGGAAACGGCACCGTCGGCGTAGGTCTCGGCAAAGCGGGCGAGGTTCCGGACGCTATCCGCAAGGGCATCGAAGATGCCAAGAAGAACCTCGTGAAGGTCGCCCTTAAGGGCACCACGCTTCCTCACGAAACGATCGGCGCTTTCGGCGCGGGCAGAGTTATGCTCAAGCCCGCCGCCCCCGGTACCGGCGTTATCGCGTCCGGAGCCGTCAGAGCCGTCGTCGAGGCGGTCGGCGTCCGCGACGTCAGAGCGAAGTGCCTTCGTTCCAATAACCCCATCAACGTCGTTTACGCGACGATGGAGGGTCTGAAGAGCCTGCGCAGCATTGAGCAGGTGGCGGAAGTCAGAGGAAAGACGCCCGCCGAGATAGTCGGATAGGGAGGATAAATTATGGCTACCGCGAAAAACAACAAGCAGGTAGAAGTTACGCTCGTCAAGTCCCTCATCGGCAGGAAAAAGAGCCACATCGCCACCGCGAATTCCCTCGGACTTCGCAAGATCGGCGACAAGAGCACCCAGCCCGTCAATGATGCGACCAAAGGCAAGCTCGCTCACATCTGCTACTTAGTAGAAGTAAAAGAACTGTAAGGAGGTGCTACGCGTATGAAATTGTGTGATCTCACACCTGCCGAGGGCGATTCCAAAAAGGCATGGCGCAAAGGCAGAGGCGCGGGCAGCGGCAACGGCAAGACCGCCGGCAAAGGACACAAGGGACAGAACGCGCGCTCCGGCGGCGGAGTCCGTGTCGGATTCGAAGGCGGCCAGATGCCCATCACCAGACGCCTGCCCAAGAGAGGCTTTACCAACGTCTTCGCGAAGAAGCTCGTCGAGGTCTATATCTATGAGCTCGAGCGCTTTGACAACGGCACTGTCGTTGACGCGCAGCTTCTCCTCGATACCGGCGTCATCTCCAAGGCGAACGACGGCATCAGAGTCCTCGCCAACGGCGAACTGACGAAGAAGCTCACCGTCAAGGCGGCCGGCTTCACCAAGGCCGCGCAGCAGAAAATCGAAGCTGCCGGCGGAAAGGCCGAGGTGATCTGATGTTTTCGACGCTTAAGAACGCTTTCAGAGTTCGGGAGATAAGAAGCAAGATCATCTACACCCTTTTCATCATTCTGATTTTCCGTCTCGGCTGCCACATAATGGTCCCGTTCCTGAACCCCGACGCGGTGCAGGCGGCCGCGAACAGCACGCAGGGCACGCTGTCCACCTACCTCGGACTGCTGACCGGCGGCGCGTTCCAGAACGCGACGCTCTTCGCGATGTCCATCACCCCGTTCATCAACGCGTCCATAATCATGCAGCTTCTGACCGTTGCGATCCCCGCCCTCGAGAGACTCTCGAAGGATGAGGAAAACGGCAGAAAGCGCATCGCGCAGATTACCCGTTACGTTGCCGTCACGCTCGGCTTGCTGCAGGGCTTCGTGTATTACATCACCCTGACCCGCAACACCGCCACCCTCGAAGACGGCAGCACCGCGGCGGTCCTTGCCACGAACACTCCGTTCGGCGGCGGCGACTGGTTCAGAGCCATCGTCATCATTTCCTGCTTCGTCGCCGGCACGGCGCTTGTCATGTGGCTCGGCGAGCAGATCAATGAGAAGGGCATAGGCAACGGTATCTCCATGATCCTGTTTGCCGGTATTCTCGCGAACTTCAAGAGCTTGGTGCTTTATCTCGTCGAGCTCTACCGCAATTCCGAGTGGATCCTCGCGACCGCGATAATCCTGGGCATCCTGTTCATGATCGTCTACGTCGTAATCATTTCCGCCGCTGAAAGACGCGTTGCCGTTCAGTACGCCAAGCGCGTCGTCGGCCGCAAGGTCTACGGCGGCCAGAGCACCCACATTCCGTTCAAGCTCAACATGTCCGGCGTTATGTCCATCATCTTCGCCAGCTCCCTGGTGAGCATGCCGCAGATGATCACGGAGTTCTTCGCCGATCAGACTCAGGGCTGGATCGTCTTCATTCAGAAGTGGTTCGGACCGAAATCGTGGGTATACGCGATTATCTTCTTCCTGCTGATAATCTTCTTCAACTTCTTCTACATCTCGATTTCCTACGATCCGCAGGAGATCGCGAACAACCTGAGGAAGAACAGCGGCTCGATCCCCGGCATACGTCCCGGCGAGCCCACTGTCGATTATCTCAAGAAGATCATTCACAAGATCACCTTCATCGGAGCGTTCGCCATCGCGCTCGTCGCGATAATCCCGGTGCTTGTCGGAATCCTGTTCCCGCAGGTCGGCAACCTCGGTATCGGCGGTACTACGCTGCTCATCTGCGTCGGCGTCGCGCTCGACACGATGGAAGCTATCGAGTCTCAGCTTATGATGAGACACTACAAGGGCTTCCTTGAGTAATTCCATGAAGCTGATATTCTTCGGACCCCCCGGAGCGGGGAAGGGAACACAGGCGGCGATGCTCAGCGAAGCGCTGGGTATCCCGACGGTTTCCACCGGTAACATGATCCGCGAAGAGATCGCCGCCGGCACCGAGCTGGGCCTGAAAGCTCAGCAGGCGATAAACGCGGGCGAGCTCCTCGCCGACGAGATCGTTATCGGAATGATCAAAACCAGACTCGCAAAGCCCGACTGCGCCGGAGGGTTCATACTCGACGGCTTCCCGCGCACCGTTGCGCAGGCGGAAGGGCTTTGCGGGATGGGAATAGACGTTGACAAAGTCATTGACATCGTGGTACCGGACGAAGCGCTCGTAAGGCGCCTCGGCGGAAGGCGCGTCTGCCTTAAGTGCGGCGCGACCTACCACCTTGAAAACAACCCCTCTCCGGCGGGCGACCGCTGCGGGAGATGCGGCGAGCCGCTTTCCGTCCGCAAGGACGACAGCGAAGCGGTTATCCGCAGCCGGCTGGAAGTCTTCCACATGCAGACCGAGCCGCTCGAAGCGTACTATCGCGAAAAGGGAATCCTTTTCAGCGTTGACGGCGATTCGGACATCGGCTCGATCGCGGAGGAGATAGCCCGGATAGTGCGTGACTGACATGATTGTACTGAAGGAAAAATCCGAATTGGTGTTGATGCGGGAGGCGGGTAAAATAGCCGCGGCTGCTCTCGTTGAAACAGGAGCGCGAATCAAAGACGGCGTCACAACCGCCGAACTTGACAAGTTCATCCGTTCCTTCATTGAAAAGCATGGAGCCACACCGTCATTTTTGAACTATCAGGGTTTCCCCGGCGCGAGCTGCATATCGGTCAATCAGGAGGTCATTCACGGGATCCCGTCGAAAGACAGGGTGATCCGCGAGGGCGACATCGTGACGATCGACGTGGGAGCGTTCAGGAAAGGGTACCATTCCGACACGGCGTACACCTTCTATTGCGGAGAAGTGAGCGAAAACGCGAAGCGGCTCTGCGAGGTTACGCTGACGGCGCGGGACAAGGGTATCGCGGCGGCTGTCATAGGCAACCGCATCGGCGATATCGGCTCCGCGGTGGAGAACGAGGCGCTGACGCACGGCTACTCCGTGCTCCGCGACTACACCGGACACGGCGTGGGAACTCATCTCCACGAAGCGCCCGACGTGCCGAACTACGGCAGGCCCGGGCACGGAGTCAGACTTTGCGAGGGTATGACCATCGCCATCGAACCGATGATAACGGAAGGCAGCGAAAAGGTCTACACTCTGCCGAACGACTGGACCGTTGTTACCGCGGACGGCAAACTGTCCGCGCATTTCGAGCATACGGTCGCCGTGACGGCGAACGGCGTCGAGATTCTGACGCTGCCGTAAGGCGCAAAAGGAGATTTCTATGGAAATTACGTCCGGCTGCGTCGTGCGGTCGCGCGCGGGGCACGATAAAGGGCGCGTTTACGCGGTCCTTTCGGTGAAGGAGGGCTTCGCAGAGCTTGCCGACGGCGAGCTTCGCAAGCTCGCCCGCCCGAAGCGCAAAAACGTCATTCATCTCGCCTGTTTAGGCAAAATCGATACCGCTGAAGCGGTAACGGAAGACCACGTTCTCAGAAAGCATTTAAGTTCCTGGAGGTAAAGTATGTCAAAAGAAGATATGATCGAACTGGAAGGCGTAGTCGTTGAGGCGCTTCCCAACGCGATGTTCTCGGTGAAGCTGCAGAATGACCACATCGTTCTGGCGCATATCTCGGGCAAACTCAGAATGAACTACATCAAGATCCTCCCCGGCGACCGCGTAACGCTTGAAATGTCGCCTTACGATCTGACGAGGGGCAGGATCACCTGGAGAAACAAGTAACAGCGGTTTTCCGCAACCGCATCAAGCGTAGGAGGTAATATTATGAAAGTCAGACCTTCGGTCAAACCGATGTGTGAAAAGTGCAAGATAATCAAGCGCAAGGGGCGCGTCATGGTCATCTGTGAGAACCCCAAGCACAAGCAAAAGCAGGGCTAATTTAATGGAGGTGCAGAAGTAAATGGCACGAATTTCCGGTGTTGATCTGCCGAACGAAAAGCGCGTTGAGATAGGTCTCACCTATATCTACGGCATCGGCAGAACTCGTTCCAACAAGATCCTTTCCGAGACCGGTATCAACCCCGATACCAGAGTCAAGGACCTTACCGACGATGAAGTCTCCAAGATCAGGGAGTTCATCGAGGCGAATTACAGCGTCGAAGGCGACCTTCGCAGAGAAGTCGCGCTCGACATCAAGCGTCTGGTCGAAATCGGCTGCTACAGAGGCGTGCGTCACCGCAAGGGACTGCCCGTCCGCGGCCAGCGTTCCAAGACCAACGCGAGAACCCGCAAGGGTCCGAAGAAGACCATTGCGAACAAGAAGAAGTAAGGAGGCAACGGAATAATGGCAGCAGCAAAGAATGCTAAAAAAGGCGCTACGACAGTCCGTCGCCGCCGTGAGAAAAAGTTTGTTGACAAGGGCGCGGCTCATATTCAGTCCACCTTCAACAACACGATCGTAACTATTACCGACACGCAGGGCAACGCTCTGTCCTGGGCGTCCGCGGGCGGCCTCGGCTTCCGCGGTTCCCGTAAGTCCACTCCGTTCGCGGCTCAGTCCGCCGCGGAGACCGCCGCGAAAGCAGCGATGGAATACGGGCTTCGCTCCGTCGAAGTTTACGTCAAGGGCCCCGGTTCGGGAAGAGAAGCGGCCATCAGGGCGCTGCAGGCTGCCGGCCTGGAGATCAGCATGATCAAAGACGTCACGCCGATCCCCCACAACGGCTGCCGTCCGCCCAAGAGAAGACGCGTGTAACGGAGGAATAAAGATATGGCAAGATATACAGAAGCGGTATGCAGACAGTGCCGCAGAGAGGGCGAAAAGCTCTTCCTGAAGGGCCCGAAATGCTATTCCGAAAAGTGCGCGATGAACGTCCGCCCCTTCGCTCCCGGCCAGCACGGCAAGGGACGCAAAAAGTCCTCTGAATACGGCATCCAGCTCCGCGCCAAGCAGAGAGCGAGAAGGATCTACGGCGTTCTGGAGACCCAGTTCCGCAACTATTTCGCGGAAGCCGAGAGAAGACCCGGCCAGACCGGCACGAACCTCCTCCAGCTCCTCGAAACCAGACTCGATAACGTCGTGTATCGCTGCGGCTTCGCGCTTTCCAGACCGGAAGCGAGACAGCTCGTGCTTCACGGCCATTTCACCGTCAACGGCAAGAAGGTCAACATCCCCTCTTACGCGCTGAAGGCGGGCGACGAGGTCGCCATCGCTTCCAGATCGCTTGAGAAGGAAAAGATTAAGGCCATTCTCGAAGCGACCGCGACTCACCCCGCGCCGAAGTGGATCGATCTTAACAAAGACGCCCGCGCCGCGAAGGTGATCAGTATCCCGACCCGCGAAGAGATCGATATCCCGGTAGACGAGCAGCTCATCGTCGAGTTGTACTCCAAGTAAACTGCCGAAGGAAAACGGCGGCATCGCCGCCGTCCGCGGCGCGCTACGCGCCGTACGAGCCGCGCTTTTTCGCGGCAATCTCAACTTAACCGCAGAGGAGGGTTAATATGATCGAAATCGAAAGACCGAAAGTGGAATTTTTCGAGCCGGAACCGGACAGCAGCTACGGAAAGGTAGTCGTCGAGCCGCTTGAGAGGGGCTACGGTACCACGATGGGCAACTCTCTCCGCCGCGTCCTGCTCTCGTCTCTTGAGGGTTACGCGGTAACGTCCGTCTATATCGAGGGCGTGCAGCACGAATTCACGACGATCCCCGGCGTAAAGGAAGACGTCACCGAGATCATTCTCAACGTCAAGTCCATCATCGCCAAGCTGAACTGCGAGGGACCGAAAACCGTATACATCGAAGCGCAGGGCGAGTGCGAAGTCACCGCCGGCAGCATCCAGCCGGACGCCGAGGTGGAGATCCTCAACCCCGAGCTTCACATCGCGACTCTTGACAAGGACGCCGAGCTGCGCATGCAGCTGGTTATCAACGGCGGCCGCGGCTACGTCAGCTCCGAGCGCAACAAGACCGACAGCGACGCCATCGGCGTCATTCCCGTCGATTCCGTTTACACTCCGGTGCTGAAGGTCAATTACAAGGTCGAAAACACCCGCGTCGGCTCTCTGACCGACTATGACAAGCTGATCCTCGAGGTCTGGACGAACGGCACCGTCTCCGCGAAGGCGGTCGTCGCCCTCGCCGCGAAGGTGCTGACCGAGCACCTCAACCTCTTCGTCGAACTGACGCAGGAGGCGAAGGACGCTTCCATAATCATCGAGAAGGAAGAAGCGAGCAAGGAAAAGGTCCTCGAGATGACCATCGAGGAGCTGGACTTCTCCGTCCGTTCCTTCAACTGCCTGAAGCGCGCGGGAATAAACACCGTGGAAGACCTCATCGGCAAGACCGAGGACGAGATGATCAAAGTCAGAAACCTCGGCAAGAAGTCGCTTGAAGAAGTCATTTCCAAGATTGCCTCGCTGGGCTTGTCCCTGCGCAGGGAAGAAGAATAAGACAGGGAGGAATCAGATATGCCCGGAACAAGAAAACTCGGGAGACCTACCGATCACCGCATCGCGATGATGAGAGGCATGGTCACGGCGCTGCTGGAGAACGGCAGAATCGAGACTACGCTTTACAGAGCGAAGGAGCTGCGCTCCGTCGCCGATAAGATGGTCACCCTCGGCAAGAAGAATACGCTTCACAGCCGCCGTCAGGCGCTCGCCTTCATCACGAAGGAAGACGTCGTCAGCAAGCTGTTCAACGAGATAGCTCCCCGTTACGAATCCCGTAACGGCGGCTACACCCGCATCATCAAGACCGGTCCGCGCCGCGGCGACGCCGCCGAGATGGCGATTATCGAGCTGGTCTGATCAAATCGGCAAGCCGATTTGAAATGAATTGATCGCTTTGCGATCATGATTTGAATGCTTCGCATTCATGATTTGCGCCTGCGGCGCATGAATTGCAGCTTCGCTGCGTGGAGGAACAAATTGCCGAAGGCAATTTGAAATAACCTATGCCGCTGAAAGCGGCAAATCATGCAAGCGCAAGCGAGCAAATCACGCCCGCGCGGCGGGCAACTCTCCGCTTCTTCCGTTCAGCCACGGGGGAGGCGGGAACAAGTAAACGTTTCCACCGGAAAAAACCGAACATTTACTCTTACTGCGCGACGGGAGACCGCCGCGCAGTTTGCGTACGCCGGCATTTCCGGCAAAATCGCAAAAACGCTATTTACAAATCGGGCGAAATATGGTATCCTATTCGTTGAAAGGGGGTCTGATTATTTATGGAATTAAAAGGCAGTAAAACCGAAAAGAACTTAATGGAGGCATTCGCGGGGGAATCCCAGGCGAGAAACAAGTATACCTACTTCGCTTCCAAGGCGAAGAAGGAGGGCTACGAGCAGATCGCGGCGATATTTGAGGAAACCGCGCTCAACGAAAAAGAGCACGCGAAGATGTGGTTCAAGCATCTCGGCGGAATAGGCACGACGGCGGAGAACCTCCGCGCGGCCGCCGCCGGCGAGAACGGCGAATGGACCGATATGTACAAGCGTATGGCTCAGGAAGCCAGAGAAGAGGGCTTCGAGCAGATCGCGTATCAGTTCGAGGGCGTAGGCAGAATCGAGAAGGCGCACGAGGAGAGATACCTCAAGCTGCTCGAGGCGCTTGAAAACGGCGCCGTCTTCGAGAAGGACGGGACTTATATCTGGAAGTGCCGCAACTGCGGCCACATCCACGTCGGCAAGAGCGCTCCGCAGATTTGCCCGATCTGCGCTCATCCGCAGTCTTATTTTGAAATCGCCGCCGAAAACTATTGAGTTTTATCGGAAGGTCAGAAAAAACGCCGCCCGCGAGGGCGGCGTTTTTGTTATATGCGGGCGGGCGCCTGTCTTGCCTCCCTCTGAGGAGGGAGGTGGCATCCGAGGCGTAGTCGAGGATGACGGAGGGAGAGATAACGACAGTCTTCCCTATGTAGCGATTACGCGTCATCGCCGCGCAAATCCTTCCAAATTCCGCTTGCAATCCTGTTTCGCGTGTGCTATACTGTATAATGGCGGGAGAGGGGTGTTGTTGCTATGCAACAACAATGAATAATGAATACTGAAGATTTAATAATTAATAATTAAATGAACAAATCGCCAGAGGCGATTTGAACAATCATTATTAAGTTTTCAGTATTCAGTTTTCAGTATTCATTTAGCCGACGCAGAGCGTCGGCGCCGAAAGGATGATCCATATGAAAAAAGTCGGTTTCACCGAAACGGTTCTGAGGGACGCGAACCAGTCGCTTATCGCGACGCGTCTGCCCTTCGACAAGTTCGAGGGCATTCTCGAAACGATGAACAAGGCGGGCTACTATTCCGTCGAGTGCTGGGGCGGCGCGACCTTCGATTCCTGCCTGCGCTACCTGAACGAAGACCCGTGGGAGCGCCTGCGCAAAATCAAGGAGAAGATGCCCGATACGAAGCTCCAGATGCTGCTCCGCGGGCAGAACCTGCTCGGCTATAAGCATTATCCGGACGACGTCGTCCGCCGTTTCGTGCAGCTTTCCGTCAAAAACGGCATCGACATCATCCGCATTTTCGACGCGCTCAACGACATCCGCAACATCAAGGTCGCGGTGGAGGAAACGCTGAAGTGCGGCGCCCACGCCTCCGGCGCGATCTCCTACACGACCAGCCCGGTGCATACGCTCGAGAACTACGTCAAGCTCTGCAAGGAAATGCAGGAGATGGGCGTAAACTCCATCTGCATCAAGGACATGGCGGGCGTCATGACTCCGGACGAAGCGTACGACCTCGTCTCCGCGATAAAGAACGCCGTCGACCTGCCCGTCGTCGTCCACACTCACTGCACGACCGGGCTCGCGTTCATGACCTACCTTAAATCCGTCGAAGCCGGCGCCGACGTCATCGACACGGCGACCTCCTGCTTCTCCGGCGGCACCTCGCAGCCCGCGACCGAAACGCTCGCGTTCGCGCTGCAGCGCCTCGGCTACGAAGTCGACCTTGACTCCGCGGTCACCAAGCAGGTCAACGATTTCTTCAAACCCGTCCGCGACGAGTTCCTCGAGGCCGGCAAGCTCAACCCCCGCGTCCTCGCGACCGATACCGACGCGCTGAACTACAAGATCCCCGGCGGCATGCTCTCCAACCTCATCGCGCAGCTGAAGGCGCAGAACGCGCTCGACCGCCTGCCCGAAGTGCTCGAGGAGACCCCCCGCGTCCGCAAGGACATGGGCTATCCGCCGCTCGTCACCCCGATGAGCCAGATGGTCGGCGTCCAGGCGGCGACCAACGTGCTCCAGGGCGAGCGCTACAAGACGATAAGCAAAGAGATTAAGGCGTACCTCCGCGGCGAATACGGCCGCGCGCCCGGCGAGATCGATCCCGACCTGCTGAAGAAGGGACTCGAGGGCGAGGAGCCGATAACCTGCCGTTTCGCCGACACGCTCGAGCCGCAGATCGAGAAGGCGAGAGCCGAGATCGGCGACCTCGCGGAGACCGACGAGGACGTGCTTTCCTACATCGCGTTCCCGCAGCAGGCGGAGAAGTTCCTGACCGACCGCCGCGCCGCCCGCGAGAACAAGGTGAAATACACCATCGAGGCCATCTGAAAGGACGGATGCTGATATGATGAGACTGATTTCGACTGCCGCCGAGAACGCGGAGTTCGCAAAGACCGGCGGCGGAGTGCTTACCATCGCGGCGCTCGGACTGCTCGTTGTTTTCGCGGTGCTCGTGCTGCTGATGGGCGTCATCAAGCTGATGGGCGTTATCTTCAAGGAAAAGAAGAAGCCCGCCGCGCCCGAAGGTCCCGCCGCTCCGGCGACTCCGGCGGCTCCCGCGAAGGAAGCCCCCGGCTCCTGCGGCGAGGTAGCGCTTTTCGACGTGCCGGATAAGACCGCGGCGATGCTGATGGCGATAACCGCCGACAAGCTCGGCGAGCCGCTGAACACCCTGCGCTTCATCTCCATCAGGGAAGTAAAGTGACGAAAGGAACGACCGATATGAAATATAAAATCACTCTCAACGGAAAAACCTACGAAGTAGAAGTTGAAAAAGGCGAAGC
>JAFZXI010000075.1 GCA_017616855.1 Clostridia bacterium
GCGGCGGCGTATTTTGCCGTTTTATAGACCGGCAGTTTTTTGTTCTGTTTTTTGCTCCATTCTTCTGTTTTTTCACCGAACATTTTTTCTTTCACTCCTTTGATAGTTTAGTTGACCCATAGTCGACTGAGCCCGCCGCCGCACCGGCGGGACCGGTCTATATGGGAGGTAAAATCAAAAATAAAGGAAGTCAATCATGAGGGCGTATGCCGGCGCCCTTATATTCACCGTGCGGGGCGAATAACGATTATGAACGCGATCACCAGGCAGACGATCACTTCTCCGAGGATAACGAACATCATTCTACTGTGACGGATATTCTGTTTCTGCGCCCCCCCAGATGGATCACCTGCGCCATACGCGAGGAGGGCAGGAGCATTTTGCGGGCAGCGTAGCCGCCGTATTCCATCCAGGAAGACAGGCCGACGACGTAATACGGGCGTTCCTTGACGACGTTGTATTGCTTGTTTATCACGAGTTTGGACGGCTTTGTGATATGCGCCTTGTGGGAATGCCCGACAATGAGCACGTTCGCGCCCTCGATCACGTTTCCGAAGCGCTCGTCGCGGTTGATCGCGGCGCCCGTGTAGATCCCGCCGCCTGCGCCGTGCGTGACAGCGAGCGTGTAGGTCGGGTGCAGGTCACTGTTACCGTGCTCTATATCCCCCATCTGCAGCTTAACGACGGCAAGGTTCTCGCGATAGAGGTCCTCGATGCCGAGCTTCGCGCAGATGTCATACATCGGATCGTCGTCCGCGTCCTTGCGGCTCCTGGCTTCGTGATTGCCCGGGACGGCGCAGAGGATCCTGTCCTTGACCGGCGCGAGCATTTCCGCCATAAGCTGCTTCTGCTGACTCGGCGAAAGGCGCTCGCGGAAAATGTCGCTCACGCCGGAGCGGGTGGCGTTGTTGATCATATCGCCCGAGATGATCAGATAAGCGTTCGGCATTTCGTAGATCTTCGCCAGGAAGTCCTTCCACTCCTTCTCCATACACTCGGCGGCGCCGAGGTGGACGTCGCCCACCGGGTAGACGTCGATCGTCTCCGGCGGCTCGGGCCAGTGTCTCACTATCACTTCGCTGTCTTTACGCATTTATGCTCCTTTCAACGGTTCGGATTTTCCGAACAGTCCGGTATTTCCGGATAATTCAGCTCTTCGGCGTCTTCGCCGGCTTCACGCGGATGTTGCGCTGCTTATACGCTTTCCTGCTCTGCTCCGCGGCCTTTGAATTATTCAGCGCATCCTCTACGATGCCGTTTTTGAACGCTTCGTCTATGAGGGGGTTCGCGTTGCGGATATTACGTATTATCTGCTCCGCTCTCGTCACGACTGATAGTAATTCAATGGTGTCGCAGCGGCCGACGCAAACCTCGTTCTCGGCGGTCGCAACCAGCGCCATGTTGGTATCGATCTCCGTTACCTTGCCCCTATGGTCGGTTATTGTGATGTGGACCATAAATGCACCTCCTTTTCCTGCAGCGCAATGTATCTGTCAAGATACCACCGGGCCTTCTTCAGATCTTCCAGGGCGTCGTTCTTCTTTCCCGCCCTGCTGATATACTTTACGGCGTTTCCGAGGTGATACGGCAGCTTTTTGGCCTCGATAAAATCGATCGTTTCGATGCCGCCGTCGCAGTAATGTGACGGATGGTTCACGGGGTCGTGCTCCGGCGGAACGATAGGTTCTGGCGAAAGCAAAGGTTCATCTTTGAGGGGGTCGTAGTAAGGTTCGTTTTTGAGCGGGTCGTGGTATGGCATCTTTATCCTCCTTGATATTTTTCGCACCGGTCGCGGCGCCTGATGGGCGCTTACGCGACCGTGCGCCATTCTACCTTCGATATATCGATATTCAAAGCGGGACGCGCCGCGCGGCTGGTCGTGGCAAAGTTGGCGTTCACGCGGCCACTGTCGCCGCGGACGTACATCGCGTAGGAAGAAGTGCCGGCGCCCGCGGAGCGCAGCCAGACCCACGACCATATCCCTTTATCGGTGCCGAAAAACAACGTATTCAGCTCGGCGGAGGTTATCCAGCGCTTGCCGACGTAGTCGTAGATATCCTTGATATCGAGCGCGAAAACGTTTCTTTCGCCGACCGGGACGACCTCTTCGACGTTCCAGTTATCATAATCGTCGTCGTTCCAGTCATACTGATGCTGATATGTATACGTCGGGTTCTCCTCTTCTATCGCGTCCGGCTCATCGTGCCAGGTGCAGCGGCTCTGCGCTATCTCCTGCGGCACGATCGCCGCCTTCGCGGCGTCAGTCAGTCTGCCGAACCATTCTTCATTGAGGAACTTGTCGAGGCGACTGCCGGCGTAGGTGTTATCGTTGCCGAAAGAGATCGTCGCCGCGTCTTCCATCGCGAGCAGCTTCGCGGTCGTGCCCTCTATTGCGAGGACTCTGAACTTTTCTTCGCCGTTCCCGGTGAGGTCGACGGCGATTATATCGCCCTTTTTCAATGTGATTTTATCTGCCATTTTTATTACTCCTTTTCTTGTTTTGCATCGTTTCTGTCGTCACTGCGTATTGCCTGGCCGCACCAGCAGCAATACGCATCGCGGCTCTTCTTCGCAACTGAGCTTTTTCCGTTCCCGCTCCTGATCTGCCGGCCGCACGACGGGCAATACACATGCACGTTGCCTTTGACGACCGGCAGGAGCGGCGTCCTTTTCCTTATCGCGCCTATCGCTATCTGGAGGTCCTCGCAGCACATGCGTTCGAGGTTCTCCGCGGTCTGCTCGAGTTTCGCGATCTGGTTATCGTAAATGCTCATCCCGCCGCCTCCACGTAGACGTCGGCGTGATCCCCTCCGAAGACTTCGTCCAGCCAGTAAATGCCGCCGAGCTCGCTTCCGTCAAAGAAGATGTCCACCCAGCGTCCGCGGAAATTGCCGCAGTCAACGGCCTTCAGGCGCCATTCGGAGCCGTCCGCGCATTTGATAATCACGTTGCTGCCGTAGGGTATAACTTTCGGATCGACGGCGCAGGTCATAAGATGCTGAGATCTGACGCCCGTCGCCGTCTGATAGCCCCACGTGCTTTCATCCGGCGTGTAGACGGTGAGCCGGCAGGTGCCGATAAACTTCCTCGGCGGGACCTCCGCGACGACCTCGGGCTCCGGAGCGACGAGCACTTCCGCCGGCTCCGCGGACTCATCAGTCACGCTTACAGGTTCGACCTGCTCCGCAGCTGCGCCTCTGGGCCAGAAAAAAGCGAAGGACAGCAGCGCGGCGAGGACGATAAGCAATACTTTCCACGCATTTTTCATATCGTCGCCTCCAGGAGCTCCAGCTTCCGCTCGAGCTTGTCCCGCGCTTCCTGGGCCGTGCGGCCGGTAGCGGAAACGTGCCTGCCGAACTTGTTCGTCTGGACGCGCCAGCGGCGGACGTTAAAGTCCCACTTCGGCGTGGCGAACGAACGGCGTTTCTTCGGATAAACGACCTCGACCGGCCGATACGCCTTCAGGGTTTCGGCTATCGCCGCCAGCTGCTCCGGAGTAAGCGGCAGCAGCTCCTCGCCGGAGTCCCGGCAGATGAACGCCGTGCCGACGATCACGTCGTAAGGCAGGCGCGCGAGGTCCGTCGCGATGCGGTTGACGGGGTAGTTCTTCAGCTTGCCCTCGTCGTCGATGATGAGCGTCAGCCCCCGCGCGATGCGGACGGGCTCGATCAGACCGCCGACTATGCTCTGCATAAACTCGAGCGTCATATCGACGGGCGTGTGGACGATCTCCACTACATCATTCGGTTTGATGATGATAATACCGTGTTGGTTCATACTATGCCTCCTTCAAAATAGTCTCTTTTAATAAGGAACTTCAAACACTCGCGCTTCGACTCCGGCAGAGCGTTCCAGTAAGCCGCGAACTCGTCTCTCGTGAGCTCTTCGCAGTCGTCACACATGCCCCAAAGCGAATACGTCGGAGAGATTTCCGCGCCGCATATCGCGCAGCGGACGGACTCTTCCGCCGTATCACCGCAGCAATCGGTGAAGCCGTGCTCGTCAAGCTTCGCCGGTGCGCCGCAGCACCTGCACATCTGCACTCTTTGCACCTCCCTCCTTCTTCTCCATCCATTCACGGATCGCGTCGAGGGTGTGACGCGCGGCCGCGCGGAGAGCGTATTCCGGGATTTCTTTTGTGTTAATCATTGTGCGGCCTCCTTTGCAGGTTTCTTTTTAGGGGACTTTTGGGGTAAAAAAATATGCCCAAACATCCCCGGGAGTTATTCCGAGTGTTGAGCATATTACCTCGATTTCGTCTACTTTGAATTGTGACTTTCCCCTCATTCTGCTGCGGAAAGTAGGTCTGGACATACCTATTATGTCGGCAAACTCTGTCAGTTTGTAGCCCTTCTCCGCGATTTTTCCCTTCAGTTTACTACAATTGGTCATTGGTTTTGCTCCTTCGAAATGGTTTACATTCAGGGGACTATGACCATATTATCACAGGGTTTCGCGTTTGTCAACTATTTTTTTCAAAAAATGCAAAAAAGTTTCTTTTTAGGGTTGACGGCGTCCCTCGAGGGTGCTATAATACCATCATTAGGAGGAAGTCAAATATGGCAACTATTTACGACAGAATACGTGAACTGCGGCTCGCGCGAAATATGTCGCAGGTCGAGCTTGCGCGGCGTGTGGGATACGCCGGTAAGTCCGCTATATCCAAAGTCGAGAACGGCGAACGCAATATAAATCAGTCTATGATAGTAAAGTTCGCTATCGCGCTCGGCACTACCCCTTCATACTTACTTTTCGGAAATGAGGGCAATAAAGTCGTGAGAGGTTCCTGCCTCGCCGTCACCGGCACCGTCGCCGCCGGCAACGGCGCATACGCTGAAGAGAATATTATCGGCTGGGAGACGGTGGACGAGAAATACGCCAGCGATGAGTATTACTATCTGCTCGTCAGCGGCGACTCCATGGATCCGGAAATCAAAGACGGAGACTTCGTTCTTGTCCACCGCCAGGAAGAAGTCGAGAGCGGGACGCTGGGTATTGTCATCATCGACAACGAAGACGGAGTCGTCAAAAAGGTTGTCTACGGCGAAGACAGTATTACGCTCGTATCATTCAATCCATACTTCCCCGCCCGTGTTTTCGCCGGCGCCGACGCTGAGCGCGTCCGCGTTGTCGGCAAGGTTATAGAAAGCAAGAGGAAGTTTGTATGAGATGGCTTGAATACGTGTTGTTCGGAGCCGGATT
This sequence comes from Clostridia bacterium, assembly GCA_017616855.1. Lineage (GTDB taxonomy): Bacteria > Bacillota > Clostridia > Oscillospirales > RGIG8002 > RGIG8002. Next base: position 5,203 of record JAFZXI010000075.1, read on the forward strand.
TATTGGATTTGTTGCGATGTGGTTCTTCTATCTCGAGATGGATTATTATATATTAACTTTTTTCTCCATTGGAGCCTACGCGCTGACGCTTAGCGTGGTTTTCGGAGAGATAGAATCTCATATTGTGATATTCTTATCCGGGCTACTTGATGGAATTATTATAGCCGGCTGGATATGGGCTATAATGGACCGACGGTACAATATCAGCATCGAAAATAAAGAGAAGGAAAAAGATAAATGAAGAACGCCGTTATCTACGCCCGGTATTCACCCGGGCCGCAGCAGACGGAGCAGTCGATAGAAGGCCAGGTCCGCGAGTGCCGACAGTATGCCGCGCAGCACGGCCTCAATATCACGGACGTCTACGCCGATCGGAAGCAGACTGGCCGCAACGATAACCGCGCCGAGTTCCAGCGGATGCTGCGCGATGCGAAGCGCGGAAAGTTCGACGTGCTGATCGTCTGGAAAATAGACCGCTTCGGTCGAAACCGCGAGGAGATCGCGAGAAATAAAGCTTTCCTCCGGCTTGCCGGCGTCAGTATCGAGTTCGCTTGCGAGCATATTCCTGACGGGCCCGAAGGCATCATTCTCGAGGCCGTTCTGGAGGGGATGGCGGAATACTACTCCGCAAATCTCGCGCAGAATACGCTGCGAGGGATGCGCGAGAACGCACTAAAGGCGAAGAGCAACGGCAGCGGCATCGCGACGGGTTACGTCACCGGCGCCGACGGCAGGCGTGTTATCGATCCGGAGGGCGCCGAAATTGTCCGGAAAATCTTCCGGGAATACCTCGAAGGCCGGACGATGAGCGAGATCGCCAGCGGACTGAAGAATATTCCGACGAAGCGCGGGAGGGTTTTTACCGTCGGTTCGGTATCGAAGATCCTCCGCAACAGGAATTACATAGGCGAGTATAAGTGGATGGATATAGTCATCCCCGGGGGCATGCCGGCAATCATCGACGATCAGACCTTCGAGCGCGTGCAGCTGAAGCTCGCGGCGCAGAAACGCAACCACAGAAGCGGAGCGACGTATATGCTTACGGGCAAAGTCTTTTGCGGGCACTGCGGCTCCACGATGGTCGGGACCTCCGGCACCGGCCGCCACGGCGACGTGCATTATTACTACGCTTGCCTTCGAAGGCGGCAGCGGAAGGGGTGCAAAAAAGAGTCGGTCCGAAAGGAATGGCTCGAAAAAGAGGTCGTGCGGCTCACCGTCGAGCACGTTCTGCGGGACGAGGTTATCGAGCTTATTGCCGACAAGGTCATGGAGCTGCAATACCGCGAACGCGAGGACAATTCGAAGGTCGTCTACTTCGAAGGGAAGCTCGCCGAGGTTCAGAAGAGTATCGATAACCTCGTGAGAGCTATTGAAAACGGGCTCCTGACCGACGAAATAGATCTTCGCTTGCGGCAGCTTTCCGAAGAAAAAGCCACCTACCAGGACGAGCTGGCAGCAGCGCAGGCGGTGCAGCCGATTATTCCCAGGGAGACAGTTGTCGCCTGGATGAAGATGTTTAAGGCGGGCGACGTTGACAATCCCGACTATTGCCGACGGCTTATTGAGGTTTTTGTCAACAAGATAATCTTATACGACGATAAGCTGATTATCACCTATAATTACAGCGGCGACAACGCCGAAGAAGTTCCTATAAACGAAATTGAAGAGGCCGCCGCGGAGGGTTTGAAAAATGTGCTCTCAGGCGGGCCAAACATATGAGGCAGGCGTTTCGCCTGCCTCATATGTTTAGTTTACATTCCGAGGGGATTCGAAACGGCGCTCCAAATCCGCGAGCGAAGTGAAGCGGATTTGGCAGCAACAGCCCGGTGGGCTGTTGCGCAAGCAAGAAGAGAATCCCTTCGGCAAACGACGTTTGCTTCACACTACAGTATTGCCTACTATCGCCCCAAATAATATTGCACTTCGCGCATACTTGTGATAAGATATAATATAAAGTGAGGTGTAAACCCCATGCTCAACCTCCCCCTCATACAACAAACCGAAAACTTCCTTCGCCGCTGCTTTGATGAAAGCGCGTATCTCGCCGCGCACGAAGACGAAAAGGCCTACCGCCTCGAGCACACCTACCGCGTGGCGAATATCGGGCGGCAGATCGCCGCGAAAGAGGGCTTCGACGAGACCGAAACGGTCATCGCCTGCCTGCTGCACGATATTTCCTACTGCGAGGAGTTCGACGAGGCCGGCTGGCTCGATCACGGCAGGCGCGCCGCGCAGATCGCACGCCCGTTCCTGACGGAGCTCGGGCTCGCCGAGGACCGCGTAAACGATATATGCTACGGTATCGCGATACACGTCGACGACGAAGCCGACTTCCCCGGCGAAAGAACGCCCTTCGCTCTCACCGTCGGCGACGCGGACAACATCGACCGCTTCGACGCCTACCGCATACACGAAATACTCTGCCGCGACGGCTTCACCGAAAAGAGTTTTGACGAAAAGCTCGGTTACGTGACCAAACGCATCGCGAAGCTGCGCGAGCTGAAGGATATGCCCGTCGGCACCTCTGCCGCGAAGGAATTGTGGACCTCCCGCCTCGACTACTATATCGGGTTTTATGAAAAGCTGCTCAGCCAACTCGAAAACAGCAAGAGCATAATGGAATAAGCCTTCAATTACAAAGCAACGCCTCCCGCGAGGGAGGCGTTTTTGTTATCACAGCTCTACCGTTTTCGTTGCGACGTTGTCGCAGAAGGCCTTGTCGTGCTCGACGAAGAGCAGCGTCGGCTCGAACTTCGTCAGCAGCTCCTCGATCTGTATGCGCGAGATGACGTCGACGTAGTTCAGCGGCTCGTCCCAGATATGAAGGTGCGCTTCTTCGCATAAGCTGCGGGCGATCAGCACCTTCTTTTTCTGCCCTTCACTAAAATCGCGCATATCCTTCTCGAACTGGACGCGCGAGAAATCGAGCTTGCGCAGTATCGCCTTGAATAAGCTCTCGTCGATGCCGCAGGCGGAGGCGTATTCCGACAGGTCGCCGGAGAGCCCGGACGCGTCCTGAGGAACGTATGAGATCTTCAGCCCGCCGCCGACCTTGACTTCGCCGGTATGCGGGATATCCGCGCCGAGCAGCAGCTTTATCAAACTCGACTTGCCGGAGCCGTTGCCGCCGCGGAGCGCGACGCGGTCCCCCGCCTCGACCGTGAAGCTGACGCCGGAGCAGACCGCGCCTCCGCCGTAATCGACGGAGACGCCGTCGAAAGTCACGAGGCGGCGGGAACGGTATTCGAGCTGGCGTATCTTCAGATCGTCCGAGGTCTCGATATCCTTCAGGAGCGTTGATTTTTCGTCTATTGCGCGGCTTTGCCTGCGCTCGAGGTTTTTCCTGCGCTGCTGCATTCTGCGCGACTGCTCGGCGATATAAGCCCTTCCGCCGCATTCGTTATATTTATCGCGGTGGGCGATGCTGCCGATCTTTTCGCTCTCGACCCTGTCCGCCCACTGACGCGACTGGCGCGCCGCGGCTTCGAGCCGCTTTATATCCTTGCGCAGGCGGGCGTTGCGCTCGAGCTCGTAGTTGTCGCGCAGTTCCTTATTCGCGTACCACGAGGAGAAATTACCCTTCTGCACCTCGATATTCGTGCGGTTGATCGAGAGGATGTGGTCGACGCAGCCGTCAAGGAAGGCGCGGTCGTGCGAGACGAGGATGAAACCGCTTTTTGAGTTGAGATAGCGGCTGACCTGTTCCCTGCCGCGCAGGTCGAGATGATTGGTCGGCTCGTCGATAAGCAGGAAGCGGTTTTCTTTCAAGAACAGCACCGCGAGCAGCACCTTCGTCTGCTCGCCCTTCGAGAGCGTGTCGAAGCGGCGCGCGAGGACGGATTCGTCCACGGCGAGCAGGTTCAGCTCGCGCAGGAGCGCCCAGTCCTCGACCTCCGGCAGTATGCCGCGGACGACGCCGAGCGTCGGCTGCGCGGGGTCCGCGACGGGATACGGGAAATACTCGAAGCCGACGGACGCGGTGATGCTGCCGGCGTATTCGTATTCGCCCATGAGCAGCTTCAGGAAGGTCGTCTTTCCCCTGCCGTTCCTGCCCGTGAAGCCAAGCTTCCAGTCGGTATCGAGCCGGAAGCTGACGTCTTCGAATATGTTGTCGAAGCTGCCTTCGTAAGCGAAGGTCAGCCCCGAGACGTTTATCATTGACATAATATCTCTCCTTTTGACAAACCGGCCGCGGAATACTCTCCGCAGCCGGTGATACGCCAAAAGCAGCCCCGTGGGGCGTCATATCGCGATACGGTCGGAGAAGTACGCGCTTCCCGCTGACCGGCAGAACGAACAAGCGGCATGACACCGCGCGGTCCGTATTACTCTACCGATTTCAGCAGAAACGATCGTACATCTTCTCACATCCCGTCGCTTGTTTTTATAATTATAGCACGGTAAACAGCGAAAGTCAACAGCGAAAGAGAATACTCACTCGACCGTCACGGATTTCGCGAGGTTCTTCGGCTTGTCGACGTCGCAGCCGTTCGCTTTCGCGACGTAGTAGGCGAAAAGCTGAAGCGGGACCGTTTCCGGTATCGGCATCAGCAGCGGATCGGCGCGCGGGACGAAGATGACGTCGTCCGCCTCGGTCAGCATGCGCCTGTCGCCTTCGACGGCGACTCCGAGGACGCGCGCTCCCCTCGCCTTCACCTCACGGATATTGCCCGCGGTCTTTTCGTAGAGTTCCTTTCGGCACGCGAGGGCGATGACGAGCCGCCCCTCCTCGATGAGCGCGATGGTGCCGTGCTTCAGCTCGCCCGCGGCGTACGCTTCGGAGTGGATATAGCTGATTTCCTTCAGCTTCAGCGACGCTTCGAGGCAGACCGCGTAGTCGAGGTTCCTGCCGATGAAGAAGAGCGAGGCGTTGTCTTTATACTTGCGCGCAAGGCGCTCGATCCTGCCGTTCATGTCGATGGCGCGCTGGCAGCGCTCCGGAAGCGAAGCAATCCCGCGCACGAGCTCGGCGCAGCGGTTTTCGTCTATCCTGCCGAGCTTATCCGCCATATATACCGCGAGCATGGTGAGCACCGCGACCTGCGTCGTGTAGCCCTTCGTCGTCGCGACGGCGATCTCCGGACCCGCCCAAGTGTAGAGCACTGAGTCGGCGGATTTTGCGATCGTGCTGTCGACGACGTTGACGATGCCGACCGTCTTCGCGCCGCGACGCTTGCATTCGTTCAGCGCAGCGATGGTGTCCGCGGTCTCGCCCGACTGGGATATGATTATGACGAGCGTATGCGCGTCGATTATCGGATCGCGGTAGCGCAGCTCGCTCGCGACCTCCACGCGCACGGGAACGCGGCAGAGCGATTCGATCAGGTCGCGCCCGACGCAGCCCGCGTGATACGCGGAGCCGCAGGCGGTTATCACGACGCCGGTCATTTCGCGCAGCCATTCGTCAGAAAGATCGAGCCCGTCGAAAACGACGCCGTCGCCCTTCAGGCGCGGCTCTATCGCCGCGCGGAGCGCGTTCGGCTGCTCCATTATCTCCTTGAGCATGAAGTGCTCGTAGCCGCCCTTTTCCGCCGCCTCGACCGACCAGTCGATATGAGACGCTTTCTTCTGTATCTCGCGTCCGGCAGGGTCGTAAACCGTCAGCGAATCCGGTTTCATCAGCGCGAACTCGCCGTCTTCAAGGTAGATCACGCTGCGGGTGTGGCATATCAGCGCCGTGACGTCGGAGGCGAAGTATTCCGCGCCGGCGCCGACGCCGATTATCAGCGGGCTCGCGCAGCGCACCGCGACGAGCGTATCCGGGAACTCGGAGCAGACTATCCCGAGCGCGTAAGAGCCCTCGAGGCGCGCGACGGTCTTCATCACGGTCTTTTTCAGATCGCCGTTGAAGTACATTTCGAGCAGATGCGCCACGACCTCGGTATCGGTGTCGCTGCTGAAGGAATAGCCCTTCTTCGTCAGTTCCTCGCGGAGCGCGGCGTAGTTCTCGATGATGCCGTTGTGGACGACGGCGAAGCGTCCGTCGTTGGAAACGTGCGGGTGCGCGTTGAGCTCCGTCGGTGCGCCGTGGGTCGCCCAGCGCGTATGCCCGATGCCGCAGACGCCGCTTATCTTTTCGCCGTTGTCCGTAAGGGCGCAGAGGTTCTCAAGCCGTCCGGATGCGCGGGCGGTTTCTATTCCGTTATCGTTTATGACCGCGAGGCCCGCGGAGTCGTAGCCCCTGTATTCGAGCCGTTTCAGTCCTTCAAGCAGCACCGGAGCCGCGCGTTCGGTCCCGGTGAAGCCGACTATTCCGCACATTGACAGGTCTCCTTCCGTGCGGAAAGCGCTCCGAAGAGCGCTTTGCCTTAATGATTATTTCTTATCGAACTCCGCGAATGCGCGATAGGTCATATACACGTCCGTGACGGAGGAAAGCTCGAACGGCGCGTGCATCGAGAGAATCGGCACGCCGACGTCGACGGTGTCCACGTCGCGCTCGGCGATATACTTGGCGATGGTTCCGCCGCCGCCGAAGTCGACCTTGCCGAGGTTGCCGGTCTGCCAGACGACCTTGCCCTTATCGAGCATGGTGCGGACGAAGCCGAGGAACTCGGCGGAAGCGTCGGAGGTGCCGTATTTGCCGCCGCTGCCGGTGTATTTCGTGATTATGACGCCGTAGTTCAGCTTGGCGGAGTTGCGTCTGTCCATCGTCTCGGGATAGTTAGGATCGAAGGCGGCGTTGACGTCGGCGGAGAGGCACTTGGAGTTGGCGAGCGCCTTGTAGACAGGCGTTCCCTCGGCGTCGGCAAGCTCGTTGACGAAGTTGACGACGTAGTCGCCCTGCATGCCGGTGTTGCCGTCGCTGCCGGTCTCTTCCTTGTCGGTAAGGACGCAGAGGAGCGTGTGCTCCGGCGCCTTCGCCTCGAGCACGGCGCGCAGCGCGGTGTAAGCGCAGACGCGGTCGTCCTGGCCGTAGGAGCCGATCATGCTCTCGTCGAAGCCGACGAAGGACGCTTTCGCGACCGGCACTATCTCGATTTCGGCGGAGAGGAAATCGTCCTCGATGATGCCGTATTTTTCGTTAAGCAGGCGCATAACGTTGAGCTTCACCTTGTCGCCGACCTTCTCGTCCGCGAACGGAGCGCTGCCGATAAGGAGGTTGAGGTTTTCCGCGGGGAACGCTTCGGTAACCTTCTTGCTCATCTGCTCCCTGCCGAGATGCGGCAGTATGTCGGTGATGCAGAATACCGGCTCGCCGGGCTCTTCGCCGATACGGATATTGACCTTTTTGCCGTCCTTTTTGACAACGACGCCGTGGATCGCGAGCGGAATAGTCATCCACTGATACTTCTTAAGACCGCCGTAGTAGTGCGTTTTGAAGAACGCGAGCTCGCTGTCCTCATAAAGCGGGACCTGCTTGAGATCGAGGCGCGGCGAGTCGATATGCGCGATGGTGAAGTAAACGCCCTCGGCGACCGGCTTTTTGCCCTTGACGGCAAACATGACCGCCTTGTCGCGGTTGACCTTGTAGAACTTATCGCCCGCCTTGTACTTTTTGCCTTCGGCGTAGGGCTTGAAGCCCGCCGCTTCCGCAATGCGTACCGATTCGGCGACGGCTTCGCGCTCCGTCTTTGCGGCGTTAAGGAAGCCGATGTAATCGACGGCGAACGCCTTCGCCTTCTTCAGTTCGGCGGCGCTGACCGCCTCGAACGCGCTCTTCGGAGCGGAAAGGAGCTTTTCTTTGAGCTGCTCGCCCTTGGTTTTTTCGTTTGCCATTTTTATCATCCTCCGTAATAGATTTCTCTGTATTTTTCAGCGGCGAGGTTCACCCTGCCGACAAAGTTTTCCGTTTCTTTGAATGGTATCGTGTGGAGAGTTACGCCGTCGGACGAATACGCTTCGTCCGCGAGCCACTTTTTGACGTTGCCCCAGCCCGCGTTGTAGGCGGCGAGGACTGTGTCCATACTGCCGAACTCCCCGCGCATCCACGCGAGCATAGCGCAGCCGTATTTGATGTTGGTTTCAGGATCCTTCAATTCTTCGGCGGAAGGCGTTTCTTCGCCGAGGCGCTTTGCGAGTTTTTCGGCGGTGGACGGCATTATCTGCATCAGCCCGACAGCGCCCGCCGATGAAACGACGTCGGCGCGGAAGCTGCTCTCGGTCTTTATCACCGCGAAAACGAGCGCGGGATCGAGTCCGTTCTGCTCCGCGTACCGTTCGACGTATTCGCGGTAGCGCATCGGGTAGGTCGCCTTTTCTATCGCTTTCCCCGAGAAGTAGACGACGAAACCGGCGATGATTATAAGCAGCGTCAGCGCGATCGCAACGGCTGATTTTCTTATCTTATAGCGTTTTTGCGACATTTTCGATCTGCTTTCTGAGTTCCGATTCATCGCCGAGGTTTTCGATGACGAAGTCCGCGCGGGAGCGCAGGTATTCGTCGCTTTTTTGCAATTTGAGGCGGCGGCGTATCGCCGCGAGCGTCGCTCCGCCGCGTTCAAGCAGGCGTTTTTCGCATATTTCGTCCGACGCGGTGACGGCGATTATCCCGTCGCAAAGCTTATCCGCGCCGCTTTCAAAGAGCGTCGGCGCGTCAAGCAGCGCCTTTTCCCTGCCCTCGCAAAGCTCGCGCAGCCGCGCGACGATCGGCGGATGCGTGATCGAGTTGAGCAGGTCGAGCTTTTCGCGGTCGGCAAACGCGCGCGCGGCAAGCAGGCGTCTGTTCACGCCGCGCTTCGTCAGCACGTCGGAGCCGAACGCGTCCGCGAGCGCGCGGCGCACGCCGTCGCTTTTCAGAACTTCGGCGGCGACCTTGTCGCAGTCGATGACGAAAAACCCGTATTCAGCA
>JAFZXI010000076.1 GCA_017616855.1 Clostridia bacterium
GCGAGAAGGAGGCGAACTGCAGCGCCTCCGCGGAGGGCGTCGACTTCCGCCGCGGCGGCTCGGTCTGCACCGTCAAGCCGTCGCGAAGGGGCAGGGCGATACGCCTTATCGCGGAAGCGGGCAGCGCCGAAGCGGCGCGGGAGTTCGGCGCCGAGGTGCTCGGGCGGCTGCGCGCAATCAAAAAAGAACTTGACAACAAGGACGCTTGACGCTATAATCTAAGCGGAGCCGGATGGCGCGTCGTGACCTTTTTCCCGTCAGCGAAAGGCGGGTAACATAAACAATCGAATACCATTTCGGTGCTTTTCCTCACGGAAAGGTCTGTTTTGGTATAAAAAACTCTATTGATTTTTATACGGAGGTATAATTTTTGAGCAACACCAAATCCAAGAAAAAAACCGAACAGCGTATCGACGGCGCGAAAAAACGCAGGACCGCCGCCGAAAAGCAGGCCGCCCGCGACGCCGCGGACAAGGCCGCTTTTATGGAAAAGCTGAACAAGGATAAGAAGCCGCAGTCCGGCCTTCCCGGCACGGACTACGAACCTATCCCGCTGAAAAAGAGGGAGGGCGTGAACGTGCCGCTTCCTTACACGCCGATCAAAACGCGCTCCCGCAAGGCGCGCGCCGAGCAGGCGCTTCCCGCCGAGCAGCCGAAGCCGGAGAAGAAAAAGTCGAAGAAGCAGAAGGCGGAGAAGCTTTCCGCGCCCGTGTCCGAGGCGCCTGCCGCGAGGCCGAAAAAGCCCGCGAAGCAGAAAGCGTCCGCGAGCCCGCTGAAGATCATGGCGCTCGGCGGCCTTCACGAGATAGGCAAAAACCTTTACGTTTTCGAATACGAAAACGATATGATCGTCGTCGACGTGGGCCTCGAGTTTCCCGATCAGGATATGCTCGGCATCGACGTCGTCATTCCCGATTTTACCTACCTTCTGAACAATCGCGACAAAGTGCGCGGCGTTGTCATCACCCACGGTCACGAGGACCACATCGGCGGCCTGCCGTATCTGATGAAGGAGCTTTCGGCGACCGTCTACTCCACGAAAATGACGCAGGGACTCATCGAGGCGAAGTTCGCGGAGCACGGGCTTAAGGGCAAGGTGAATATGAACACCGTCAAGGCGGGCGACGTCATAAAGCTCGGCTGCTTTGAGGTCGAGTTCATCACCGTCAACCACTCGATACCGGACGCCGTCGCGCTCGCGATAAAGACTCCGGTCGGGACGGTCGTCCACACCGGCGACTTCAAGATAGACACGACTCCGACGCAGGGCGAGATGATTGACCTCGCCCGCTTCGGCGACCTCGGCAACGAAGGCGTCCTCGCGCTGCTGATGGACTCCACCAACGCCGAGCGCCCCGGTTACACGATGAGCGAGCGCCGCGTCAGCCAATCGCTCGAAAACATCTTCAAAAACGCCGAGGGCAAGCGCATCATAATCGCGACCTTCTCCTCGAACGTCTACCGCGTTCAGCAGATAATCGACATCGCCGCGGGGCTCGGCAGGAAGGTCGCGCTTTCCGGCAGAAGCATGGTCAACGTGACCAACATCGCCGAGCAGCTCGGTTACATCAAGCTGCCGGAGGGCGTGCTTTTCGACATCAACGCCATCGACAGGTTCCCGAAGGACGAAACGGTGATAATCACCACCGGCTCTCAGGGCGAAACGATGTCGGCGCTCTACCGCATGGCGTATTCCGATCACCGCAAGGTCGTCGTTTCCGAAGACGACCTCATCGTGCTTTCGTCCAACCCGATACCCGGCAACGAAAAGTTCGTCACGAACATCGTCAACGAGCTGATGAAGCTCGGCTGCTCGGTCGTCTACGAATCGCTCGCGGAGGTCCACACTTCCGGCCACGCCTGCCAGGAGGAGCTGAAGCTCATCCTCGGGCTTGTCAAGCCGAAGTTTTACATCCCCGTCCACGGCGAATACAAGCACCTGAAAAAAGCCCAGATGCTCGGCGAAAGTATGGGCATTCCGACCGAAAACATACTCATTTCCGATAACGGAAAGGTGATAGAGCTGACGCCGGACAGCGCCCGCTTCAACGGCGAAGTCCCGACCGGCAGCGTCTTCGTCGACGGAACGAGCGTCGGCGACGTCGGCGCGATAGTCATGCGCGAGCGCAGACAGCTTGCGCAGGACGGACTCATCGTCGTCACCGCCTCCATAGACAAGGATACCGGCGCGCTCGTCGGCGAACCGGAGCTCATCTGCCGCGGCTTCGTGTATATGCGCCAGTCGGAAGACCTGCTCGAGCAGCTTAAAACGCTTGTTACCGACTGCATTAACCGCAACGCCGCCATAGCGATCCACGACTATAACGCGATAAAGACCGTCGTCCGCGACGACCTTTCAAAAGCGATATTCCAGCAGAGCAAGCGCACCCCGATGGTGATACCGGTCATCTGCAAGGTGTAAGGTGAACGAAAGGAAATATAATGGCTGAAAAAGCGACTTCGGACAATCTGATACTGTTTTTCTGCGCCGCGCCCGCGGACGTCGTAAAATGCTGGAAGCAGTACAGCCGCGGCTGTCACCGCATTCTCTTCTTCGCGAAGGGCGGCGCGGAAATGACGGTGAACGGCGAGGAGTTTTCCGCCGGTGAAAAGACGATACTCTTCGTCAGAGAGGCGGATAACTGCGAGTTCCCGGCGGAGTGGCGCGAGAACGGCGCAAAGTCGCGGCATATCGAGTGCTACGCGGTCTTCGTCGGCGAGCGCAACTACGCTTCCGTCAAGCGCCTGCTGAACGAGCCGGATGCGTTCGGCGCCTACGAAAGCGCCGCGGAACCGCCCGCCTTCGCGCTGGACGATATTCAGTGCGACAAGATGATAAGGGAGCTCAAGGACTTCAATCAGTCGGAGGACGTCGCCGCCGCCGAGCAGTTAAACTCCACGCGGCTGCTCGTCGCGAGGTTTTTCTATTCCTTCATCGTGAAGGGAAACAAGCCGGTCGCGCGTTTTGCCGACGCGCCGAGGTGGTTCAACGACTACTACGAGATGATAAGCAAGCCGGAGATATTCACGCTGCCTTTCGAGCAGATTGTCGCGCTTTCCGGCAAGACGAGGGAGCACCTGTCCCGCGTTTTCAAGTCGGTAACCGGGCTTAACGTCTCGGACTTTATCGTGTCAAAGCGCATAAACTACGCCTGCGTCCTGCTTCGCGACGGCCACGCCTCGATACCGGAAATCGTCGGAAAAAGCGGCTTCTCGAACGTCGGCACGTTCTATAACAACTTCAAGAAGAAAACCGGCGAGTCGCCGGAGCGCTACCGCAAAATGCTGCTTGCGGGCGAAGCGTTCACCGGCCGCAAAAAGCGTATTACATAACGGCAGTAAGCATAAAAAAGCACCTCCCGAAAGGGAGGTGCTCTTAAGGACAGAGAGAAAAATACCGACTGAATGAAGAGATCAGTCGGTATTTTTGTCATTTACTATTGCAAGCAGGACGTTTGTTTGCCAAACGTCGAAGAAGTCAGTGATGTTTGCCGCTTTGCGGCAAGTGATGTTACGGCTGTCGCCGTAATGATGTTGCTCGCTTTACTCGCAGTGATGTGATGTGTTCCGCCAATGTGCCGAAGGCACACATCACGCGCGA
>JAFZXI010000006.1 GCA_017616855.1 Clostridia bacterium
CACTGCGAGTAAAGCGAGCAACATCATTACGGCGACAGCCGTAACATCACTTGCCGCAAAGCGGCAAACATCACTGACTTCTTCGACGTTTGGCACACAAACGTCCTGCTTGCAATAGTAAATGACAAAAATACCGACTGAACTCTTCATTCAGTCGGTATTTTTCTCTCTGTCCTTAAGAGTACCTCCCGCTTTCGGGAGCCGTTTTCGTTATGATTGTTTCCGCTGATCCGCGGGAAGAGGGCGATTCTCATAATATTTTTGTTGATTTTCAAGTCAATCTATGTTATTATAATATCGGAGTATTCCCAAATGAACTAACGAGAGGCGGATGAAAAATGAAGAGATTATTGTCAATGATGCTCGCGGTGCTTTTCGTACTGACGGGGTTCGGCGTGACGGCGATATTTGAGGGATTCTTAAGCGCCGGCGCATTCTACGATTACCTCGTATACGACAGCATACCCGGCTTTTCGATCTTCACCGACGAAGAGCTCGCGCTTATGCAGAACGCCTACTTCTCTCCCGGCGTCAACGAAACGATCGAAGGCATCGGAGACGTTGTTACCTGGACGCGCACCGGCTCAAATACCTGGGGCGGCAGCGAACTGTACGGCGCTTACGGGCGAAATATGAAGAAGGGCAACCACAAGAATACCGACATTACCGGCGACATGCCCGATGCCACCTGGGCGGCGAAGGATACCATCAACGGCAAGACCGTTCTCGGCGTCGTGGGTTCGGATGATTACAAGACTTTCGCCGATCAGGACGGTGTCGTTATATGGGTCGGCATCAACGGCCAGCCGTTCACCGGCAAGGTGAGTATACGTCTCTGGCAGGTTCCCTGCTGCGGCCCGTTCTACATTAACGAAGTCGATACCGAGATAGGCGATCATACGCCGGAAGAACTCGCCGACTTCGGCACCGGTTTCCAGTACTGCTCGCGCTCGAAGCAGGCGGACGAAAACGGATACATTCATTTCGATTTCAAAACCGACTTTTATCAGGCCGACTGGTGGAGCGTCGACGACGAAGGCAATCACCAGCAGGGCGATATTTACAGCGGCGGACAGCCCAACTACCATCCGGTCCCGGAATCCAAGATAGCGCAGATCAGCGCTTTCTCGTTCGGATTTGACGGAACCTCCGTCGGAGACAAGATCTCCGTCGGCGATATCAGGATGTATCACGATTCCCGCCTTCACCTTGACGAACTCGAGGAGTATATGGGCCAGTATGACGTGCTGAATCCCGAAGCGTACACCGAAGAAAGCTACGAGGCGGCCACCGAGGTTTACCTCGAAGCTTACGACGCCATGTACGATCCCGAGGTCGGCGAACACTACTCCCAGAAGCAGATCAACAACATCGTTAAAGCTCTGAAAGCGGCGCTCAAGGCGCTTCAGCCGATGTTCATGAGAAAGAGCGAGAGCGTCCTGATAAACGGCTTTGACAGTCTTACCGAAGACGATATCGACGCGATCAACGACGGCGGGGTTTCCATCGACGCCGCGATGCTTGACGAAGACGTTATCCCGGATCCTGAGGTCAAGCAGAGCATAGCAATCATCGGCGGCGCGTTCGACGGCGATCCTTCTTACGGCTGGAGCCAGTTCTCCACCTCCGCGCTGAACGATGACGATGAAGTCGTCGCGGTCGGCAACGTGTTCGGGTCCGAGAACCTCGAAGAATCCGCCGGCCTCCGCTTCTGGATAAAGTACGGCGAAACCTACGGAACTCCGCCGACTTCCGCCATTGTCGGCGTCGGCAGCAGCGCCGATGGAGTTTACTTCGAGTGCGATCCCGAAGCGGTCAGCTTGCCCGCGTCCGAGGGCTACGTCGGCGTCGCCTGGTACGCGTTCTACGATATTGAGGGCGACGAGGAGATATACGATTATCTCGGCTCGCTCGATTATTTCACGATCAAGATTGAAGAGTGCAGCCAGAAGGAGTTCTACCTTTCCGACCTGCACGCGTTCGAGTGGAGCATCAACGCCGCCGCCTTCACCGAGATGGATCAGAAGATAATCGACGCGCAGAACTATCTTGCCACTCTCAATAAAGACGACTGGTCCGTCCGTTCCTGGCAGCGCGCCGAGCAGTCCATAGACGCGGCCCGCGCCCTCCACGACACCTACGCCGTTACGCAGCAGGAGGTCGATAAGGCGATCGAGCATATCACCCGCTGCCTCAACTGGCTTACCCCCAGAGGACAGACTCCGACTCAGGAAGAAATAGACGCGCTTGAAGCGGCGTATTACAACGCGCTTACCTACTGGCGCGGAAACTACACCGGCAAAAGCTTCGCCGACCTTAAGGCGACGCTTGATTACGTCGGCGAGTATATTGACGACGAGCTTAACACCAACGCCTGCCTCGATTTCACGAGGATTATCAACGAGGCCGTCGCGGCTCTCGTGCCGATAACCAACGGCGGCACCGTCGCGCCCACCGAGGCCACCGACTCGAAGGGCAACGCCGTCACCGTCAAGCTGTTCAGTCTGGAAGATTTCAGCAGCAACAGAGAGTTCAACAAGGCGAACGGACACCGCGTCGAAAACGTCGGTTACGACCTCGTTACGAGCTCGACCTCCGTTGACCTGCCCGCCAAAGCGCTGAAAATGACCGCTCAGGCGGACCGTTCCTCCAAGCATACCGATCAGCACGGCGCGATGCAGTTCAAACTCGCGAACTACACCTGCGACCCGATCCATCCCGACGTCACCGCCGCGGACGGCAACACCATAGGCGGTTCGATAGGCGACCTTTCGGGTTCCGCCGGTATCCGCATCTGGGTCGGCGTCAACGACGTGACGCTTGCGAAGGACGCGTTCTTCCGCTTCGGCGTTTCCAACTGCCAGGAAGGCCCGCTCTTCGAGAAGCACGCCGTCAACATCCCGTTCCCGACCTCCGGCAGCGGCTGGCTCTACATTCCGTGGGAATGCTTCGATTACTATGACGACTGGACCCACGGCGTGGATATCAATCTCGCCGAGATCCGCTTCATCATAATCCGCGTCGACGGCGAGGTCCCGCAGGGACTGGAAGTTTACGCGACCTGCGTTTCCGCTTACACCGATCCTGCTCCTTCGACCAACGCGACGCCCGTTATCAAGAACGTTACCGAGGGGCAGAGCATCGACGTCGCCGGCGCTTCCTTCGTTCCGAAGTGGGACGTCGGTACGGCGACGCTGAACGGCAAGCGTTACGTTTCCGGCACTCCGATAGACAAGAACGACGATTATATCCTCGTCGTAACGAACGGCGATAAGCAGACCTCCGTCAACTTCACCGTCACCGGCGGTATCGCTGCCGACTCCGTACCCGTTATCGCGGGCGTTGCCGAAGGCGGCGAATATGACGGCCCCGTAACGATTACCTGGGACGTCGGCGAAGGCACGCTGAACGGCGAACCCATCGAAAAGGGCGCCGCTGTCGAAGCGCCCGGCGATTACCTCCTCGAGGTGGTCAACGGCACGAAGTCGACCTCCGTACGCTTCACGATCAAGGGCGCCGCTGTCGAGTATGAACAGCCCGTCATCTCCGGCGTTGAAAACGGCGGCGAATACGACGCCCCCGTCGTACCGACCTGGACTCCCGCCGAAGCGACCGCTACCCTGAACGGCGAAGCTTACGCCGCCGGCACGGAGATCACCGCGCCCGGCGAGTACGTGCTGGTCGTCACCAACGGCGACAAGAGCGCGACCGTCAGCTTCACGGTCAAGGATCAGACTCCTCCGCCTCCGGAGTATAAGCGCGGCGACATGGACGGCGATAAC
>JAFZXI010000077.1 GCA_017616855.1 Clostridia bacterium
CCCACGGGACCCATTTATGGGTGGTAAGTAACAGTTGCGTGGCTGGCAGGCCAATAAAAAGCGCACTTGTGCGCTGCCATTATCGGATAGGGCTATGCCCGAAAATGAAATACCCCCCGTTTTACGGGGGGATATTTATTCTACGGTTTAATCCTTTGTGTGTACCGTTTATCATCGCTGAAAGCGAAAAACTATTTCACCTCGACGATGCGGACGCGCGAAAGATCCTCGCCGGTTTCGCTCGTGACGATCTCGGCGATTTGCGCGGCTTCAGCGGGGAGCAGCCCCGCGGACTGCACCATGACCTTGACTCCGTCGTCGCCAATCATAACGACGCACTCTGCGAAGCCCTTCGCTTTTATCAAGCTTTCGATATTCGCCTCGCTTTCGATGCGTCTGGCGATAGTCGCGGCTTCTTCGGCGGCGGTGGTTTTCGCGTCGGCATCGACGTCGGCGCTCGCGGCGATGGCGTCGAGTATCTCGAGCGAGCTTGCGCGCGAGGACTCGCGCTGCATTCTCGCGGCGGAGAAGAACTCGTCGAAGTTGCCGTTCGCCGTACCGTTGACAAGCTCGGCTTCGCCGATTACCTTTACCTCGGAAGCGTCGTTTTCCTTAGCCGCGATGCCGGCATCGGAAAGCTGCCAGTTCAAAAACAGCGCTGTTCCGAGCGCGAGCACCATCGCAGAAAGCACGACCAGTTTTTTCTTCTTTGACATAATGATTCTCCTTTTCAGACGCCGGACGGCGATATTAACTCATTTTCAAAACGCAGATGCGGTTTGCCGGAATGCCGAGCAGGGCTTTCAGCGCGTTGTAAATCTGCTCTCTGACCTCGCCGCTGCCGGCCCCCTGGCAAACGACGACGGCTCCGGTGACGACAGGGGAGAGCGTTGACTTCAGCACGGGCTTTTCGCCGCCGTCAGAGCCCTTGACGACGACCGTGTTGAATTCCGTCGAATAAGCAGCGCCGGAGTCCTCGGCGGACTCCTTGACGTCGCTCTGGTAGTAATACTCCTCTCCGGCGCCGAGCGTGAGCATGACTTCGGTTTTTCCGGCGCCGCTGATGGAGGAGATCACCTTTTCCAGCCGTTCTTCGAGCGCGGAAACATACGCTTCGCTGTCGAAAACTTCCGCAGGCGAAGCGTCCGATTTCGCGCTTCCTGAGCCGGAAGCGGAGAAAAACAGCAGGCAGGCGACGGCGGCGACCGCAATAAGCGCGAGTCCCTTTTTTGATTTGAGCGTCTGTTTCAGTTTCTTGCCGGATATGACTCCGACGACGCGCTTCTTTTTCTCAGCCATGGCTTTACCTTTCTATATCGATTGACGGCTCGATGCCGAAAACCTCGGTCACGACGCGCATCGTTTTGCTGCGTTCGGCGGCGGTGGCGTCGCTGCGGAGCTTGACGGCGATGTCGTAAAGCTTAAGGTCGCCGTCCTCCTCGGTAACATATATATTCACGTCGGCGGGAATAATGCCGTTTCTTTCCAAAATGTCGCGGACAGACTCGGAAAAACGCTCCCGCGCGAGCTCCGTACGCTGCTTGCGCTGCGTTTCCGCGAGGTCGGAGTAGTGTTCGGGCAGGTCGGTATCGGCGGAAGCGATTATATCGCGGTAGTCGGACGAAAGCTTCAGCAGAGGAGTGACGAGTACGAGCAGTACTGCGACCGCCGCGGCTATGCGCGCCGGCTTTGACACTCGCTTTGCCGGCAGGAGCAGGAATACCGCCCCTGCCGCGAGAACGGAAAATATTACGCCCGCGGCGTAAATGCGAAGCTCTTCCATATCAAGCCCTCAACCTTACGATTATAGCTACCGAGACCGTGACCGCGACCGCGGCGGCGGCAAGCAGCGATATTATAACTGTGACTGTTTTTCGCGCCGCGCCCGTCAGCGCCGCGACGTCGTCGCCGCCGAAGGAAGCCGCGGCGAACTCGCCTATGCGGAGCGCGAGCGACCACGCGGCCGCGGTGAGTATCGGCTTCGCGAAGACGAGCACGATAACGACGAGGGAGAAGCCGCCGAGTCCGGAACGAATAAGCTGCGCCGCTCCGAAAACGGTGTCGGAAGCGTCGGAGATGATGCCTCCGATTATCGGGATCGAGCCGGAGACCGTCACCTTCAGCGTTTTCTGTGTCAACCCGTCAAGAGACGATGAAATGCCGGATTGTATACCTATGAAAGTCAGATACAGCGCGAGCGCCGCCCCTATGCTCCATACGGCGAAAGTGCGTACGCCTGAGGCGATCCTTTCGGTCTTCAGCTCCGGCACGAACGCGCCGACGGCGGAAAACGCGAGCGCGATGCATGCGACCGGCAGCAGCACGTTAGCGGCGACTTTGGAGATGACGTTCGACAGCACGAGCATGCTGCCGTTCATGAATGCGGACGAAACCGGCATGCCGCTTGAAACTGTCAGCGTCGAAAACACCGGTATCGACGCGGTCATGAAAACCGAGCAGTCTGAAAGCGCTTCCGCCGCGGTGGCGGCAAGCGAGGCGATAGGAGCTATGACCGCTACGCCCGCTCCCGCAACGGCCGCGGCGCGCAGAACGCGGTGCTTTTCGCTTGATGTGAGCGAAACGAGCAGTACCGCCGCGAGTATCGCTGCGAGCGAGTGCAACGGTGCGGAGATGACGCCTGTGAGCTCATTTTTCAGCAGGCCGAACAGATCGCTGATGGTGAACTTCTTCATCGAATCCGTCGGGCGTTCCGGGTCAATTCCGAGCTCGTCCAGCGCGTCGAGCGCGTCGGACGGTACGCTGTCTGCGACGGAGGCGGTTCCCGCGGCATCCTCCTGCTGCTCGACAAGCTCGTCCTCCGTAAGCGCCGAAGCGCGCGGCGCGAGCGCCGCAAGCAGCATTATTATCAACATCGTCAGTAACAAACGTCTTTTCATTTCACGCTTTGGTCAATGCAAGCACAAGCTCCGCGAATTCGCGCATAATCGGTATCGAGACCGCGAACGCCGCGATTCTGCCGAACGTTTCCACACGCGCCGCGAGCGCGGTTTCTCCGGCATCGCGGCAGGTGTCGGAGGCGAACTCCGTCACGAAGCACACGCCGGCGCATTTGAGCAGCGTGCGCACACTCAGCGCCGACATCGCCGAAGCGTCCGCGAGCTCGCGGAAGAAGCTTATCGCGTCGAGCGCAACGTCGATTATGCCGGAAAGTATGAACACCGAAACACCGATTCCGGCGAGCAGCGCCAGCTCGGGACGGTACTGCTTCAGCAGAACGCATATCAGCGCGCCGGTAATGCCTATCGCGGCGACGGAATAAATATTCATCAGAACCCGAACATCGATTTTATCATGGCGAAAAGGCGGCTTATCTCGCCGGAGATTACGACGAGCACGACGACGAGCCCCGCTATCGTTGTCAGCATCGCCTGTTCCTCTCTGCCGGAGCGGACGAGGAGCTGATTGAGTACTGCGGTGATGATGCCCACCGCCGCGATCTTGAAAATGAGGTCAACGTCCAAACTTTTCGCCTTCTTTACGCCAGTATTATTATCGCGGCTATCCCGCCGAGCCCGCCGAGCGAGAGGGAAAGCCGCCCTTTTTCCGCTTTTTCGCGGCGCGCGTTTTCCGCCGTTTCCGCCCAGAAGTCCGCGAACGCGTCCGTCAGCCGCAGTTGCTCCTCGAGCGTTCCGCCGCCGAGCGCGAGCACGAAGCGGCAGACCTCGTCTGTTTCCTTTTCTCCGTAGGGGAAGCCGCTTTCGGTGAGGAAGTCGGCGACGGCGGTTTCGGCGGAAAAATCGAGGTTTTCGGCGTTCTCAAAGGGCAGCTCCGCGAGCAGCTCGGATTTCGATGCGCATTTCCGCTTCAAAAGCGCGCGTATGCGCCCCGTGGCGGAAATCAGCGCTTCCGCGGTCTCGACCCGCGCGGCGAGCAGGAGGCTCTTACGCCAGCCGAGCCAGAAGACGCCCGCGCCCGCCGCGGCAGCCGCCGCAAGCTTAATCGTCAGCAATATCGATCACTCTTTCTATAACTCCGACGGCACCGGACCTGAACAACGCCGCTCTGCGGAAGCAGCCGCTTTCCGCAAGCGCTTTGAACCGCCTCGAACGCTCGTTCCCGTGTACCGCGGCTACGACGTCGACTCCGCAGTCGGCGCAGGAAAGCAGCGCGTCCGCTTCGCCTTCGCCGACCTCGTCGCAGACGATGACGTCGGGGGAGAGACAGCGCAGGGCGATCTCGGCGGCTTTCGTTTTCGGATACCCGTCGAGCACGTCGGTCAGCGGACCTACGTCTACGGCGGGGAGACCGCCGGAAACGGCGGCAATCTCGCCGCGCTCGTCTATGACGCATACCTTGCGTCCGCTTTCGGAAATCAGCCGCGCGAGGTCGCGCAGCAGAGTCGTCTTGCCGCATGCGGGCGGACCCGCGAGCAGCAGCCCGCCGCGCACGTTTCCGCCGAGCCGCGCGAAAAGCGGCGCCGCGGCGCCTTTTATCTCCCGCGCAAAGCGTATATTCAGCGAGCGCACGTCCTTGACGCCGACGATGCCGCCGCCTTCGACGACGGCGGTGCCGCATACGCCTATACGGCAGCTGCCGACGGTGAAAAAGCCGCGTTTCAGCTCCTCCTCGTAGGCGTAAGGCGCGCCGCCGCAAAGCCGCGAAAAGAGCTGCGAAAACTCCGCTACGCTGACGGAGCCGAGGCGCAGTATCCCGTTTTTCGCGACCGCAGAAGCCGCGCCGCCGCGGTATATCCGCAGCTCGTATATTTCCGTGAGCCGCGCCGCTGCGCTTTCGCGAAGGCGGGCGGGCAGGGCGGAGGTCAATCGTTCGGTGTCCACGTTCTCACCTCGCTTTTTGTAAATCTTATGCCCGAGCATGTCCGTGTAGAACTCCTTGTCCGAAAACGAGCACAAAAAGAAACCGGCGCCGAAGCGCCGGTCCTTTTCAGAGAGAAAACAAATGAAGTATTAAGTTTATTTTTCGACGAAATCAAAGCGGCCGAGCTGTTCGCCGGTGGCGAAGTCGTTGATCTGGATCGCTCCATCGGAGATCGTTATCACGTTGTCGCCGATGAAGAGTCCGCGGCTTATATTCAGCGTTTTACCTTCGTAGCCGGTCTGCTCGATCTTGCTGACGAGCGAGATCTTTTCGCCGCCGCCCATCGAGAAGACATAGAAGGCGTTGCCGACGTACTCGCCGTAATCGTAAATGTTTTCTTGCTCGCCGTCAAAGAGGTAAAGCTCGACGGGAATGCCGAAAACGTCGCGTTCCGCGTAGTATGCGAGCGCCTTGTGATCCCATTCGGCGGTGGTGGTGGTGCCTCTGTCGCCGAGGAAGAAGGTGTCGATCTCGCTCATTTCTTCACCGTTGCCGACGTCGAAGAGCGCGATCTTCAGTCCCTGGTAGTAGGCGATATCGGCGTCCTCGCTCTCGGCGGTCGCGTCCTGACCGATGCCGAGCAGGGTGTTCTCGTCATAAACGTGGAGGTATTCGCTGTAACCGGGCATCTTGAGCTCGCCGATGATCTTCGGATTCGCCGGATCGCTCAGGTCGAAGGCGAACAGCGGATCGACGGTGCGGAAGGTGACGACGTAGCCGGTTGCGCCGTTGAAGCGGACGGACTTGATGTGTTCGCCGACGGCAAGTCCTTCGAGCTTGCCGAGCTGCTTCAGCTCGCCGTCGAGTATCGTCACGGAGGTGGAGGACTTGTTGACGTAGCCGGTGCCGGCTTCGTTAGCGTAGCTCTCTACGGTGGTCGCTATGCGAAGGTTGCCCTCGTATTCGTCGGCGGCGAACTGGTTGAGCATACTGCCGTCGACTCTGCCGGAAGCGGCGAAGGCGAGCTCAGTGCCGTCGATGGTGAACTTGAAGACGTTGGTGTAGTTCTCGTTCTCGGCTTCCGATCCTTCATCCGCATCGTCGGCGGTGATAGCGTCGACAGTATCGTAGGCGTAATATTTGAAGTTGTAGCCGAAGACGTAGACCGCGTTTTCGGAAGCGTAAACGGTGTTGCCGGCACCGAGGATCGTTACCGCGGACGCCTCATCGTCGACGTCCTTTACGTTGACCGCGCCGAGGATGATGAAGTCGAGCGATTCGGTGTCGGTAACGTAGATACCGTCGGGGGCGATCGGCCCGCGCTCGTTTCCGGAACAGCTGTCGTAGATGCAGGGAACGACGTTTTCGGGCTTGCCGTCATATTTCTCTATGAAATACGAGCCGTTCTTCTGCGTGATGAAATAGACGATGTCGCCGATGCGGCGGGAGCTGACGTAGGAGCCCTCCTGCGTGTAAACGCGCAGCAGCTCGGGTGTGTAAGGATCGGAAACGTCAAATATCGCTACGCCGTAATCGTTGGGCAGATAGTATCCGTCGTAAGCGTAATCGATGTTCGGCTCCGGCTGAACGTACGCGTTGAAGATGACGGAAAGCCGGCCGTCTTCAAGGAACATCTCGTATATATACGCGTTCGTGTAGCTGCCGACGAGGGATGATACGTCGATATCGGCAGCGAGCTTGAGGTCTGCGTCGTAGGTGTCGAATACGAGCACGTGACCGTCCTCATAGATGTTGTTGCAGTAGTAGACGAATCTGCCGTCTGTCTTGACGACGTCGGCTTCGTCGACGCCGTCGACCTGCGTATTGGTTTTGCTGTAGCCGGATCCGTTGCTTGATTCGGGTTTTTCGATTGGCTCTGCGTCGGCTTCTTGCAGGGCGGAGTCAGCAACTGTGAGTTCATAGTCGTCGACGCCGCCAAGCTCGAAGTCGGCGCCGTATTGAACGTACCGTCCTGACGTTTTTGTGTAAAAGCGGAAGAAACCGCGGGAACCTAATTTGTCCTTCGCGTCGGAGAAGCGCGCGTCGATCTCGTCATAAGACGTGCAGCGCGTCACGGCGGGCAGGTCGCCGGAGGCGACGACGTTCCGCGCCTTCGGGACCATATAGACCGCGGTCAGCGAAATGCCGACGACGAGCAGCAGCGAAAGCGCCGCCATAGCGAAGCGGAACGCGGGGCGCTGCGAGAAGCGCGGCTTCGCCGTTTCCGCTACCTGCGGAGCGACCGGAACGTCCGGCGTTTCGGCGCTTGCCATAGCTTTATACTGTTTCTTGAATCTGTTGAAGTTCATAATAGCAACCTCCTCGGTCGTTAATTCAGGTCTGCGAGCAGCGGCTTGAGTTTTTTGACTATCTGCGCGTACTGCCAGCGGACGGTGGACGGGTTGGACGAAAGGATCTTCGCGATCTCTCTGTGCTTGAAGCCGCCGAGCACCTTCAGGTCGAAAATCTCGCGCTCCTCGTCAGAGAGGGTCTCGAGCGCGCTGCGGATAACGACGTTGTTTTCCGCCGCGGCTCCGGCGTCGCCGGCGTGCACCTCCGGCGCCTCCGTGGGAACGGTGCGGCTCTCGCTGCGGACGTGGTCGAGCGAACGGTACTTCGCGAGCTTCACGAGCCAGCCGCCGACCTCGTCGGGAATGCGGCCTGTCCGCTCGCAGTTGTCCATCAGCTCGAGAAAGACGGACTGCATAACGTCTTCGGCGGCTTCCTTCGAGCGCGTCACGCGCAGCGCCGTGTAATAAACGACGACGCGGTAACGCTCGTAGATCGCGGAAAACTGCCTTGAGGCGTATTCGGTCATGTCTTTCTCACCTCCGATCAACGGATCGATTCGTCTGACACCCATATAACGAGAGGGAAACGGTTTTTGTTGGAAAAAGTTCGAATATTTTATTCCATCATCTTTTTGAAATCGTCCTCGCTGATGACGGGGACGCCGAGCGCCTGCGCGTTAGTCAGCTTGCTGCCGGGGTTTTCGCCGGCGAGGACGTAGGTCGTCTTTTTGGAAACGCTGCCGGAGACCTTGCCGCCGCGCTCGATTATCAGTGCGGAAGCGGCGCTGCGGTCCATCGAGGGCAGGGTGCCGGTCAGGACGAAGGTCATGCCCGCGAAGCGCGTGTCGGCGTTTTCCTTGACGTCTTCGGTCATCTTGACGCCCGCCTCGCGCAGCCGCCCGAGCAGGTGGCGCGTGCCTTCCTTCGCGAAGAAGGAAACGATGCTGTCCGCTATGACCGCGCCGACGTCCTCAAGCTCGGTCAGCTCCTCGGCGGAGGCGGCTTCGAGCGCTTCTATCGATGCGTATTTCTTCGTTATCGTCCGCGCGGTCTGCAGCCCGACGTTGCGGATGCCGAGCGCGAAGAGCAAGCGCGCGAGTCCTGCCTGCTTGGAGCGTTCCGCGGCTGCGATGAGGTTGGCGGCGGAGGTGTCGCCCATACGCTCTAGCGCCGCGACCTTGTCCTTTTCGAGATAATATATATCGGCGGCGTTTGAGATGAGGCCTTCCTTGACGAGCAGCTCCGCGAGCGCGGGGCCGAGTCCGTCGATATCCATCGCGTCGCGGGAGGCGAAGTGTATGATGTTGCGCAAGCTCTGCGCCGGACATTCGGGATTGACGCAGCGCACCGCGACCTCGCTGCCGTCGTTGAAAACGGTCTCGCCGCAGGCGGGGCACTTATCGGGATATTCGTACTCCGGCGTAAGCGGAGGACGCTTCGAGAGGTCGACGCTGACGATCTCGGGGATAATGTCGCCGGCCTTGCGGACGATGACGGTGTCGCCGATGCGGATATCCTTTTCGCGGATGTAGTCGCGGTTGTGCATCGTCGCGCGGCTGACGGTCGTTCCGGCGAGGCGCACGGGGTCGAGCACCGCCGTCGGAGTCAGCACGCCCGTGCGACCGACCTGTATCTCTATATCGCGCAGCACCGTCGGCTTTTCCTCCGGCGGATACTTATAGGCAATAGCCCAGCGCGGCGCTTTCGCGGTGCTGCCGAGCATGCGGCGCTTCGCGAAGTCGTTGACTTTGATGACCGCGCCGTCGATGCCGAACTGGAGCGTATCGCGCATCTCTCCGATCGCGGCGATGTGTTCGAGCGCTTCGTCAATGTTTTTGCAGAGCTTGCGGTGCGGAATCGCGGGGATGCCGAGAGAAGCGAGCCAGTCGAGCGAAGCGGAGTGGCTTTCGGGTGTATAGCCGCGGACTTCCTCGACGTTGAAGACGATGATGTCGAGGGCGCGCTTCGCCGCAATCTTCGGATCGAGCTGGCGCAGGGAGCCCGCCGCGGCGTTGCGCGGATTCTTGAAAAGCGGCTCGCCGAGCTCCTCGCGCTCCGCGTTCAGCTTGTTGAAAGTGGAAACGCTCATATATATTTCGCCGCGGATGCGGAGGTATTCTGGTGCGTTTTCGAGTTTCAGCGGCAGTGAACGCACGGTCTTGACGTTCTGCGTGACGTCCTCGCCGACGACGCCGTCGCCGCGCGTCGCGCCGCGCACGAGCACGCCGTTTTCGTATTCGACTGCGACGGAGAGTCCGTCTATCTTCGGCTCTACGTCGTATTCGGCTTCGCCGCACGCCTCGCGGACGCGGCGGTCGAACTCGCGCAGCTCGTCAAAGGAGAACGCATCCTGCAAGCTTTGCAGCGGGGAAGCGTGGGTGACCTTCGCGAACTCGTCGAGCGCCTTGCCGCCGACGCGGACGGTGGGGGAGTCGAAATGGCGCAGCTCCGGGAACTGCTCCTCGAGCCCGGCGAGCTCGCGCAGCAGCATATCGTATTCGTAATCCTCGACCGCGGGATCGTCCAGCACGTAGTAGCGGTAGCTGTAATCGTTCAGCGTCGCGGTCAGGTCGTCTATTCTTTTTTTGGCTTCGGAAGCGTTCATGAAACCCCTCTTTTCGCACTTCATAATTTTACATGATAATTATACCATATCCGGCGCCATATATCAACATAAAAAAGGATAAGAACAAAAGCTCTTGTTCACAAAAAAACACTGCGGAGGATTGCGCCGATTGCTGTGAACAATATAGCGGTTGTAAATAACGTGATATTATGATATACTTAGTAATTGATACGCGGTAGTTATTGTTTCTCATTGAATTGTAGTTTCGGGAGCGCACGTAATGAGGGTAAAGATTCGAGATTATTCTTATAAAGAGATAAACGAATTGCTCCGTCAGGGCGAGAGCGAATACTTTTTGACCGGCTGCATGGGGCAGTGTTTAATAGCCGCCGGAATGTCCGGAATAGAAGTTGTGATACAAGGGAGACCCGGCAACGGGCTCGGCGCATATCTGAACGGCGCGAAGATAACTGTCATGGACAATGCGTCGGATGCTGTCGGCGATACTATGAACGACGGCGAGATAATCGTTTTCGGAAACGTCGGCGACTCAGCCGGTTACGCTATGCGCGGCGGCAAGATCTTTGTCGAGCGCGACGCGGACTACCGCGCCGGGATACATATGAAGGCGTATCGAGATAAAGTCCCGCTTTTGGTTATCGGCGGGCGTGCCGGCAGTTTCCTCGGCGAATACCAGGCGGGCGGCGTTATAGTCGTCCTCGGGTTGACTGCTGAAGACGACGAGCGCATAGTAGGTCATTTTCCGTGCACCGGCATGCACGGCGGCAAAATAATACTGCGCTCCGACTGCCGGGACGTCGTTTTTCCGGAGCATGTGATCGCAAAGGCCGCTACGCCGGAAGATACGGAAGAAATAAAACAATACGTGTCCGAGTACTGCGAGTTGTTCGGCGCCGATCGGGACGAGATCATGAATTCGCCGTTTACCGTCGTAACTCCGTTGCCGCAGAGTTATAAGCGGCTTGACGCGGAAGAATAGATACGGCTTAATAGAAGTTATCAAAAAAGCGGTCCGGCGGACCGCTTTTTTGCTTGCCCTTGCGCGCTTGTCAACGGGCGCGTTTCAGGCCTCTTTTTTGATGCCGAACAGCTTTCTGAGCAGCCCCGCGAGCAGCCGCGGGCTCTTGAACACGACAACCTTCATAAATCCGTAACTCCGTTCCGCCGCGTGCGGCAAATTGACACGGCTCCGTCAGCACCAAAGCGAAAAAAGTCCGCAAAGGAACAATAGGCACGCCAACACGATGACCGTGACCGCGGAGGGCAGCAGTGTCAGAAAAATCACGCAAAGCCCCATTCCGAGCGCAATATACCCGATGACATTTTTAGGGCCCATAGCCGTCGACCTCCGTTCGATACTACATTATACGGAGCGGCGGCGGAAATGTTCACGATTTAATAAGGGAAATCGTTTTTTTGATAAAAAAAGAGGACCTCCGGAGGTCCTCTTTGAGGTTATATCATTTGCGTCAGATGCATTCTTTGATGCGCGCGACGGAGCGTTCCTTGCCGAGCAGCTGCATGATGCTCCAGAGGTCGGGCGTGTTGCGGTGTCCGGTAACGGCGACGCGGAGCACCTCCGCGACGTCGCTGACGGAGCCGGGGAAGGCGTCGGGGTTTTCCTTATACGCGCGCATATCTGTCGCGAATCCGTAGGAAGCGGCGATATCCTTTACCTTCGCGAACCAGGTCTGTCCGTCGTCAGCGTAGTCGTAGGTTTTGAGGAAGTCGGTAAGTATCTTCGCGCGGATATCGGGAGTCAGCGGGAAATCGCGCTCCGGCTTGAAGGTCTCGTCGAAGTAGTAGGAGAGCAGTTCGACCGCCTGGCTCGCGCAAACGAAGTCCTTGCGGCGCTTCTTGCCCGCGCCCATGCAGAGATCGAGCACCTTTATCACGTATTCCTTGTCGGCGAGCAGCTTCTCGAAGTCGGGTTCGTAGTTGTTTGCCCATTCGAGCAGGAAGTCGTAGAACTCCTCGCTCGTCAGCTTGGAGATGACGGTTTTGCTGACGTCATCGAGCTTCGGAATATCGAACAGCGCGCCGGACTGACCCATTTTGCCGATGGAGAACTTGAAATCCTCGAGCTTTCCGTCGGGGTTTTTCAGCCACCATTCCTCGAAGTTGGAGTTGAGCAGCGTCATCAGATATGTTTTGACCGCGAGCGGATGATAGCCGAGCTTGCGGTAGTATTCGAGCGCGAGCTCGGGGTCCTTGCGCTTGGAAAGCTTGCGCTTCGTGCCGTTATCGATCTTCATCAGCTGGGCGTGATGGCCGTACTTAGGCGCCTTGAAGCCGAGCATGCGGAAGAGCTCGAGGTGAATCGGCAGGGAAGACAGCCACTCTTCGCCGCGCAGTACGAGCGTCGTGTGCATCAGGTGGTCGTCAATCGCGTGCGCGAAATGGTAGGTCGGTATGCCGTCGGATTTGAGGATAACTTCGTCGCGGTTGTTGGCGGTAACGGAAATCTCTCCCTTGATGCTGTCGCGGAAGACGTATTTCTGCACGCCGTCACCCGCGGAGCGCATTCTGATGACGTAGGGCGTTCCCGCGTCAAGCTTTTTAACGATCTCATCGTAAGAAAGCCCGCGGCAGCGTGCCCATTCGCCGTAGTATCCGGGGGTAAGCTTCAGCTCGCGCTGTTTTTCGCGTATCTCGTCAAGATCCTCGGCCGTGCAGAAGCACGGATAGGCAAGCCCCTGCGCGAGAAGTCTTTTAACATAAGCTTTGTATACCAGCTCGCGTTGACGTTGATAGAAGGGGCCGTAGGTCTGATCGCCGTCCGTTTCGGCTCCTTCATCGAAGGTTATGCCGAAGTATCCGAGCGTGGAAATGACCGCTTCGACCGCGCCGTCGACCTTGCGTTTGAGGTCGGTGTCCTCGATGCGCAGATAGAAGACGCCTTTGCTCTGGCGGGCGATGCGCTCGTCTGCGAGCGCGGAGAAAAGGTTGCCGAGGTGTATGAAACCGGTCGGGCTCGGCGCGATACGCGTTACCTGCGCGCCTTCGGGCAGATTGCGCTCGGGGTAAAGCTCCGCGTAGTATTCGGGAGTCTTTGTTATTTTGGGGAAAAGCTTTTCGGCAAGCGCTTCACACTGCGCTTGAGTGAGGGGATTATTGCTCATTTTGATTCTCCCTTTTATTTCGTATCGAACTGGCTCGGGTGCTTCGCGAAGAAATCGAAGCGCGGCTCGAGCTCGGTCAGTTTGTGGTTTTCCTTGTCGGAGCAGAAGAAATAGACCTTCTCGAATATATGCTCCCAGCTGAAGAACTCTTCGCCGAAGCCGAGTTTTTCAACGAGCAACTCGGTGCCGGCGGGGGCGACTGGATGCGTCAGCACCGCGCAGACGCGCAGCATATGGAAGGCGTCGATAAGCGTCTGTCGGCGGAGCGCGGCGTCATCGTTTCTGTCGGCGTCGCCCATGTTTTTCGCCCAGTATTTGTTGCAGTCGCGGATGTACTTGTCGAGTATGCCCATAACAGAGTGCAGCTCGCATTTATACATCGCTTCTTCGTATTCGAGAATGATTCCGTTCGCCTCATCGACGACGTCTGCGCTCGGTTCGCCGCAGGGAATCACGCCGTCGTAGTGTTTCTGCGTGGTGTAGAAGCAGGAGCGGCAGAGACGGTTGAGGACGTTGGTCAGCAGGTTGCCTTCCTTGAGCGCGGGATCGCTGTCGGTCGGGTTCGCCTTGGGGTTGTACGGCTTCGGCTGGAAGCTGACGCTGCGGAGCCCGAGTCCGAGCGCGAGGAAGTGCGCGCGGAGCTGCTCGGCGGTGTAGTGATCGAGGAGCTCGGCGGCCATCGGCGGCTTTACCTTGCCGCTGCTGCTGGCTTTTTTGTCAAGGAAAAGAATGTGGTAGTTCGCCACGAGCGTCGGCAGCGTGAGCTGACCTTCTTCGGGATCGGTGGTGAGGTTTTCTTTGCCTTGCTGTCCCATGAACATCGCCATTTCCGCGATGCCGTAGAAGTAGATGTTGTCCTGCCCGATGAATTGGAAGACCTCGCAGTCTTTGGAAAGCCACCATTTCTTCCATTCGTCGTCAGGCGCGCCCTTGGACTTAAGATAAGTCTTAGTGAACGAGATCGGCGCCCAGAGGGATTCCGGCCATACCCATACGGTCAGTCCGCTTTCGCCTTCGAGCGAAGGAGCGGGGACGCCCCATTCAATGTTGCCGGTGAGGCGGAAGGGGACGAGCGTTTTACCCGTGCGGAAGCGTATGCCGTTCTCGGTCAGTATCTCGCACGCGCGGTCGCGCACGGTCAGCTCGTCGAACTCGAGCACGAAGGAGGTTTTGCCTTCTTCCGTACGCATCGTGTGCTCCGGTAGTGAGGATTTCAGCGCTTCGTAGTCGGGGAGGTTTTCGTTTTTGACGTATATGACCGGTGGGATAAGGAATTCGTTTATCGTATCGGAAACGATGCGGCGGACGTTGCCCTTGTTTTTGAGCCCGTCGGTGTATTTCTGCATCAGCTCGCGGAAATCGGTCAGCGAGAAGTACCAGTTGGTAACGTCGCGCATCTCGGGCGTTTCGCCGGTCAGCGTGCTCTTCGGCGCGATGAGGTTCTCAGGCATGTACTGATGCCCGAGGTCGCATTCGTCGGCGTAACCCTTTTCGGAAGCGCAGCCCTGAACCGGGCAGCGCCCGACGACCTGCCTGCCGTTGAGGAAGACGCCGAGCTTTGCGTCGTAGAACTGCGACGTAACGAGTTTTTTCAGCCAGCCGTTTTTATAGAGATTGCGAATGAAGCGGTCGGACACCTCGCGGTGTATATCGCGGCTTTCTCCGAGTCCGGACGCGGCGAAAAGGTTGAGCGATATTTCATAATCCTTCAATGTCTGCTTCTGGCTCTCGTGGTTACCGCGCACGAAGTCTTCTATCGTGCCGCTGAACCTGCCGTCTTCGCAGAGCTTGCGGTATCCTTCTGCGATGGGGGAGCCGTAGCAGTCGGTGCCGGAAACGAAGATGACGTTATCCTTGCCTATGCGGTCGCGCAGGAAGCGCGCGTAAGCGTCGGCGGGGACGAAAACGCCGCCGATGTGTCCGAAGTGTAAGCTTTTGTTTCCGTAGGGCATGCCCGCGGTTATTACGGCGCGCTTCGGGAAGTGAGGCCGTTTGATGCTGTCTTCCATAATTACCTCCGGTAGTCGAGCATATACAAGAATATTATACCAACATTGCGGCATTTTGCAATAG
This sequence comes from Clostridia bacterium, assembly GCA_017616855.1. Taxonomy (GTDB): domain Bacteria; phylum Bacillota; class Clostridia; order Oscillospirales; family RGIG8002; genus RGIG8002. The sequence goes on from JAFZXI010000077.1 coordinate 14,853, forward strand.
CAAATTGATAGCGGACCGCAAAAAGTAATAGGAAAAAATCACATTTGTTATTGACATATTTTTCTTCTTTAGATATAATAGAAAAGCTTTTATACTGAGCGAGTATGCGTTTTGTCGCTCGGCTTTTGAGCGGCGAAACTATTTTTCATACTTTTGGAGGAAAAACATGGGACTCAAAAACAAAAAAGAAATCGAAAAGAACGTAGTTGAGCTCGAGATCGTCGTTACCGCAGACGAGTTCAAGGACGCCACCGAAGTGGCTTACAGAAAGATCGTCAAGGAAGTCAAGGTCGACGGCTTCCGCCAGGGCAAAGCGCCCAAGGGCATGATTGAGAAGAAGTACGGCAAAGAAATATTCTACGAAGAGGCCGTCAATTTCATATTCCCGTATTCCTACGACGCTGCTGTCAAGGAAGCGGGCATTACCCCCGTTTCGCAGCCCGACGTCGAGATCGTCGGCGACGTTACCGACGACGGCTTCACCTTCAAGGCGAAGGTCACGGTCAAGCCGGAGATCTCTCTGAAGGCGTATAAGGGACTGAAGGCGACAAAGCATAAGGTCACCGTTACCGCCAAGGAAGTCGAAGAAGAGCTTGAAGCCCGCCGCGAAAAGGTCGGCAGGCAGATTACCGTCGACGGTCCGGTCCAAAACAAGGACACCGCCGTCATCAACTTCGAGGGCTTTATCGACGGAGTCGCGTTCCCCGGCGGCAAGGGCGAGGAGTATCCGCTCGTCATCGGCAGCGGCAGCTTCATCCCCGGTTTCGAGGAACAGCTCATCGGCGTCGAGAAGGGCGGAGAGAAGGACGTCGTCGTGACTTTCCCGAAGGATTACCACGAGGAATCTCTCGCGGGCAAAGAATCCGTCTTCAAGTGCAAGGTGCTTGATATAAAGCGCACTGAACTGCCCGCGCTCGACGACGAGCTCGCCAAGGACATCAGCGAGTTCGACACTCTCGACGAGCTGAAAGCCGATATCAAAGAGCATATCAAGGAGCATAAAAACGAGCACGCGGAAGCGGATTTCGAGGAAGAGCTTATGAACAAGCTCGCCGATAACATAATCGGCGACATTCCGGAAATAATGTACGAGAACGAAGTCGACTACATGGTTGAAAACTTCGAGGACCGCCTTAAGACGCAGGGCATCGATCTCGACAGCTACATTAAATACACCGCCACGACGCTCGAAACGCTGCGCGAAAACTTCGCTCCGCAGGCGAAGCAGCAGGTCCGCATCCGACTCGCGCTCGAAACGGTAGCGAAAGAGGAATGTCTGAAGGCCGACGAGGACGAGATCGAAGAGGAATACAAGAAGATCGCGGATTCCTACAAGATGCCTGTTGACAGGATCAAGGCGATAATCCCGACCGACGGACTCGAAAAGGACATCGTCGTCAGAAAAGCGATAGACGTCGTTAAGGCGGCCGCCGTCGCCGGTGAAGAAAAAGCGGAGGAGAAGCCCGCCAAGGCGCCCGCAAAGAAACCCGCGGCGAAGAAGGCCGATGACAAGCCCGCGGCAAAGAAACCGGCAGCGAAAAAGCCCGCCGCAAAGAAAGATAAATAATCATTTCCGCGAATACATAACGTACAGAAAGGAAGAATGAGAATGAGTTTAGTACCGATGGTAGTAGAGCAGACCAATCGCGGAGAAAGGTCTTATGATATTTTTTCCCGCCTGCTCAACGACAGAATAATCATACTTTCCGACGAAGTCAACGACGTCACCGCGAGTCTTGTCGTGGCGCAGCTGCTTTACCTTGAGGGTCAGGATCCCGACAAGGACATCTCCCTTTATATCAACAGCCCCGGCGGTTCCATAAGCTCCGGAATGGCCATTTACGACACCATGCAGTATATCAAGCCCGACGTCGCCACTATCTGCGTCGGTATGGCCGCGAGCATGGGCGCGTTCCTGCTTGCCGCGGGAGCGAAGGGGAAACGCTATGCGCTCCCGAATTCCGAGATTATGATTCACCAGCCCCTCGGCGGAACGCAGGGGCAGGCGACGGATATAAAGATCCACGCCGACCACATCATCCGCATTCGCGAGAAGATGAACAAAATGCTTTCCGAAATGACCGGCAAGCCCCTTGACGTCATCACTGCGGACACCGAGCGCGACAACTTTATGACTGCCGAGCAGGCGAAGGAATACGGCCTTATCGATAAGGTCATGGATAAGAGATAAGTCGTTTTACGACGGAACGGAGAAGAAATGGCTGAGAATAAGCAGGGCGGAAACAAGCCCATTTGCTGTTCGTTCTGCGGCAAGGAAACCGGCAAGGTCGACAGGATGATAATGGGGAACGGCGCGTATATCTGTGACGAGTGCATACTTGCCTGCCTTGACATCATTTCCGCCGATATTGACGTTGAAGTGTCGTCCAAACGCGGAGGAAACTCCCGCGGCAAGTTCGCGCGTCCGGATAAGCTCCCGACGCCCGTCGCGATGAAGCGCAAACTCGACGAATACGTAATAGGGCAGGACGCGGCGAAAAAAGCGCTTGCGGTCGCGGTTTATAACCACTACAAGCGTATCTTTTTCAACGAGGCCGGAAAAGTCGATCTTCAGAAGAGCAATATCCTTATGCTCGGTCCGACCGGCGTAGGGAAGACGCTGCTCGCTCAGACGCTCGCGAGTATCCTCAAGGTCCCGTTCGCTATCGCGGACGCGACGACGCTGACCGAAGCCGGCTACGTCGGCGAGGACGTCGAAAACATCCTGCTCAAGCTCGTTCAGGCGGCGGATTACGATATCGAGGCCGCCGAACGCGGTATCATCTATATCGATGAGATCGATAAGATCGCCCGCAAGAGCGAAAACCCGTCACTGACGCGCGACGTCAGCGGCGAGGGCGTCCAACAGGCGCTGCTGAAGATAATCGAAGGCACTGTTTCCAACGTTCCCCCGCAGGGCGGCAGGAAACATCCGCAGCAGGAGTTCATCAAGCTCGACACGAAGAATATCCTCTTCATCTGCGGCGGTGCGTTCGACGGCATCGAGGATATTATCGAAAAGCGCAAGTGCAAGTCGATCCTCGGCTTCGGCTCGGACATCAAGAGCAAAAACTCGATCGAGCGCTCGGTGATCCTGCGCGACGTTGAATCGCACGACCTTATCAAATACGGTCTTATCCCCGAGCTCGTCGGCAGACTTCCGGTCGTTACCTCGCTCGACCAGCTTTCGCGCGACGATCTCGTCAGAGTAATCAAGGAACCCAAAAACTCCGCATATAAACAATACGTCGAGCTTTTCCGCATGGACAAGGTCGAGCTCGTATTCGACGATTCCGCTTTTGAAGCTGTCGCCGACCTCGCAATTAAGCGCAACATCGGCGCCAGGGGCGTACGCGCTATTATGGAAGGCGTGCTTCAGGAGTATATGTTCACGACGCCGTCGGATAAATCCATCTCGCGCATCGTCTTCAATGCCGGATGTGTGAACGGTACGGAATCGCCGATTATCGAGCACCGTCAGCATCCGCTTCGCCAGACGTCCGTGACGCCTGAGCTGAACACCGAAGCGTCCTGATGAACAAAACGAATGCGGGGCAAGCGAACTTGCCCCGCGCAATTTTTACGGAGAAGATATGAAGGATAATCAGCATCAACTGAATATTGTCAGCGATATGCCTATGATCGCGCTTCGCGGCATGGTGATGTTTCCGAAAACCGTGATGCATTTCGACGTCGCGCGCGAAGTGTCGCTCGCCGCGCTGAACTATGCTATGGAGCATGACTGCGAAGTGTTTCTCGTCGCCCAGCGCGATATAACCGTCGACGCGCCCGATGAGAAGCAGCTTTATCCGATCGGCTGTACCGCGAGGATTAAGCAGATACTTAAGAACCCCGAGGGCGGCGTGAGAGCCGTCGCGGCGGGTATTTCGCGCGCCGCGCTTCTCGGTATCACTACACACAAGCCCTTCCTGCGCGCAGACGCGGCTCTTTGCGACGTAAAACCGGTACACGGCGCCGCGGTGCGTCTTGAAGCGCTGCGCCGCAGTGCGATGGAGCTGTTTGAGGAGTATTCCGAGCTTGTGCCGCGCATGGCGCCGGATATGTACCTCAACGCGCTCGCGACCGAAGGACTCGGCGAACTGGCCGATTTCTTCGGCGAATACCTCTACTTCAAATACGAAGACAGACAGAATATTCTTTCCGAGTTCGATCCGGTCAAGCGCATAAAGCGCGTCATTTCCATATTCGAGAAGGAAATCGATATTCTCGAGCTCGAGAACGACATTCATTTCCGCGTCAAAGAGCAGATAGACAAAAACAACCGCGAATACTACATTCGCGAGCAGATACGCGTGCTCAACTCCGAGCTCGACGACGAGGAAGATCTCGACGAGTGCGACGCTTACGACGCGAAAATCAAGGCGCTGAAACTTTCGCAGGAGAACGAAGAACACCTGCTCAAAGAAGTCGACCGCTTGCGTAAAATGCCCGTCGGTTCGCACGAAGGCACCGTCGTTCGCACATATCTCGACACGGTGCTTGAGCTTCCGTGGAACAAGTTCACTAAAGAGAAACACGACCTCGCCGCCGCGAAAAAGCAACTTGACAAGGACCATTGGGGGCTCGATAAAATAAAAGAGCGTATTCTTGAGTTCCTCGCAGTCAAGCAGCTCGCGCCGGACATAAAAGGTCAGACGATATGCCTCGTCGGGCCTCCCGGCGTAGGCAAGACCTCGCTGGCGAAGTCCATCGCGAAGACGATGAACCGCAAATACGCCCGCATTTCGCTCGGCGGAGTGCGCGACGACGCGGATATCCGCGGCCACCGCAAGACCTACATAGGCGCGATGCCCGGCCGCATAATGAACGCCGTCAAGCTTGCCGGAAGCAGCAACGCGCTGATACTTCTCGACGAGATCGACAAGCTCTGCAGCGACTTCCGAGGCGATCCCGCCGCTGCGCTGCTCGAGGTGCTCGACGCTGAGCAGAACTTCGCGTACCGCGACCACTACATAGAGCTGCCGTTCGACCTGAGCAACATCATATTCATCACGACCGCGAACACGACCGACAGCATCCCCGCGCCGCTGCTTGACAGAATGGAGCTCATCGAGCTCGACAGTTACACCCGCGAGGAAAAACTGAATATCGCGCGCCGCCACCTGCTGCCGAAGCAGATGAAGCGCCACGGCTTGAAACCCTCGACCTTCTCCGTAACCGACGGCGCGATACTCGAGATAATTGATTATTACACCCGCGAAGCCGGCGTCCGCGAGGTTGAGCGCGAGCTCGCCGCGGTCTGCCGTAAGGCGGCAAAATCCTACCTTTCCGACGGTAAAAAGGTTAGAGTGGATGAAAAAACCGTTGCGAAATACCTCGGCGTTCGCAAGTTCCGCGAGAGCGACTTCGCCTCCGAAGGCGCGGTCGGAACCGTCAACGGCCTTGCCTGGACCTCCGTCGGCGGCGTGCTGCTTCCCGTCGAAGTCAGCGTGCTCGACGGAAGCGGCAAGCTCGAGCTTACCGGCCAGCTCGGCGACGTGATGAAGGAATCGGCGAAGACAGCCGTCAGCTTCATCCGTTCGCGCTGCGACGCGCTCGGCATAGACAAGGACTTCTACAAGACGAAGGATATACACATCCACGCTCCCGAAGGCGCGGTGCCGAAGGACGGCCCTTCCGCTGGCATAACGATGGCGCTTGCGCTCGCGAGCGCGCTTTCCGGCCGCAAGGTCGCCGCCGGTATCGCGATGACGGGGGAGATAACCCTGCGCGGCAAGGTCCTCCAGATCGGCGGGCTGAAGGAAAAGTCGATGGCGGCTTACCGCCACGGCATAAAGCGCGTAATAATCCCGAAGGATAACCTGCCCGACCTTGAGGATGTATCTAAAACGGTCAGGGAAGCGACCGAGTTCATTCCCGTTTCGCATATGGACGAGGTGCTCGCGCTCGCGCTCGAAAAAGACGGGGTAAGCGTATGATAAACTGGCAAAACGCAAGCTTTGAGACCTCCTGCGGAGCGCCCTCGCAGCTCTTCGCGTCCGATCTGCCGGAGATAGCGTTCTCAGGCAAATCGAACGTCGGCAAGTCCTCGCTCATCAATAAGCTCCTCAACCGCAAGGCGTTGGCGAAGACCGGCGCGGAGCCGGGCAAAACGCGGACTGTCAACTTCTTTAATATAGATAGTCAACTTCGTTTCGTCGACCTTCCGGGCTACGGCTACGCCAAGGTTTCTAAAGAAATCAAGGATAAATGGATGCGCCTGATGGACGCTTTCTGGAGCAGCGAGCGCGATACGCGGCTCGTGATACAGCTCATCGACCTGCGCAACGGACCGAGCGCCGACGACATAATGATGCTCGACTTTCTCAACCACTACGGCTACGAATACGTCGTCGCCGCGACGAAGGCGGATAAGCTCAGCAAGAGCCAACGCGCCGAAAACGCCGAAAAGCTCCGCGCGCTCAAGCAGCTTGAAGGCAAAACCGTCATAGAGTTCTCCACCCGGGAGGACGCGGGCAAGACCGCGCTCCTCGAACTGATAACCGAAAGGGTGAAATAGCATGTTCGTATCAGACCACGCAAAAGTAAACGCCGCCGGCAACCTCGAGTTTTCCGGCGTTGATACCGTCGCGCTCGCGCAAAAGTACGGCACGCCGCTTTACGTCACGTCCCTCGACGGCGTGAAAGCGTCCTGCGCGGAATTCACCGCCGCGCTCGACAAGCACTACGGCGGCAACGGAATGATCCTTTACGCGAGCAAGGCGAATTGCAACAAAGCGATCTGCAAGACCGTGTCGTCCTGCGGCTTCGGGCTCGACGTCGTATCCGGCGGCGAGCTTTACACCGCGCTGCAGGCGGGAGTCGACCCCGCGCGCATCTGCTTCCACGGCAACAATAAGACTGAAACGGAACTGCGCCTCGCCATAGAAAACGACGTCGGACGCATATTCGCCGACTCGCTCGCCGAGCTCGACGACATCGAGCGCATCGCCGGCGAACTCGGCAAAAAAGCGAAGGTGCTCGTCCGCGCCAACCCCGGCGTCGAAGCGAGCACGCACGAATACATAATGACCGGCCAGGTCGATTCCAAGTTCGGACTCTCGATAGACAAGGGCGACGCCCTCGCGGGCGTGCTGAAAGCCCTCGCGAGCGATAACATCGAGCTCGCGGGCATCGACTGCCACATCGGCAGCCAGATATTCGAAGTGCTCCCGTTTGTCGACGAAGCCGAAATGCTTATGAACTTCCTATTCTCGATCCGCGAGCTTACCGGCGTTACGCTCGGCGAACTGAACGTCGGCGGCGGCTTCGGCGTGCGCTACGTCCCGTCGGACGACCCGCTTTCCGCGGACAGGATCATCGGCGCCGTCGCCGCGCGCGTAAAGCGCTTTTGCGCGGAAAACGACTTTCCCGAGCCGTTCCTCATGTTCGAACCGGGCAGGGCGATCGTCGCGAATAACGGCATAACACTTTATACCGTCGGCTGCGTAAAAGAAATAGCAGACGTCCGCAACTACGTCAGCATCGACGGCGGAATGTTCGATAACCCGCGCTACGCGCTTTACGGAGCGCGCTACACCGCCTGCGTCGCGAACAAAGCGTCGCAGCCCGCGGACTACCGCGCCGCGATAGCCGGCAAATGCTGCGAAAGCGGCGACCTCATCGGTAAGGAAATAACGATCCAGCGCCCGGAGCGCGGCGATATCCTCGCCGTATTCACCACCGGCGCGTATAACTACTCGATGGCGTCGAACTACAACCGCAACCCGCGTCCCGCGATGGTCGTCATCGATGACGGGGAAGACCGTATCGCCGTCCGCCGCGAGACCTACGCCGACCTCGTATCGTTTGACGAGGAATAATCGGTCCTACGCGCCGAAGGATCCCCCAAGTTAAACAACGCATAACAGCTCCCTCGATCGAGGGAGTTTTTTTGCCAAAAATCGTCCAAACGGCCGGACAAACTTTTCATTTCAATAATTTTCATGATATAATATGGATAAATGTGACCAAACACGCAGTTTTCTTGTGTATAAGAGTGAAAGGTCTTTCAGCAAAGGGGAATGGAGTGCGGCGTGAACGATGAGAACATAGTCGCTCTGTTCTGGAACAGAGACGAAAGCGCGGTCGCCGAAGCGCAAAAGCAATACGGCAGCTATTGTCGCTGCATTGCCGAAAACGTGCTGGGCGACGCACGCGACGCGGAGGAATGCGTCAACGACGCCATGCTTTCCGCTTGGAACAGCATACCGCCAAAACGCCCGGAAAACTTGAAGGCGTATCTCGGCATGCTCGTTCGCAACGCCTCTGTAAACAGACGCATCCGCAATAATGCAAAGAAACGTCTCCCAAAATCCATAGAATCGCTCGAAGAGCTTGGCGAGATCGCCGCGTTCCGCAACGTCGAGCAGGACGTCGGCGCGCGCGAACTATCGCGAGAGGTTTCCGAATACCTGCGTTCGCTCGGCGAAACCGAACGGAATGTATTCATCCGGCGATACTGGTATTACGATTCGATCGATGAGATATGCAAACGGTTCGGCTTCGGCAGCAGCAAGGTCAAAATGATGCTGAAGCGCACGAGGGACGGCCTGGCCGAGTATTTGAAAAAGGAAGACAACTATGGATTATGAATTGATAAATGAAACGATAGGTCTCATTGATTTCGACCTTATCGAAGCGGCGGATGCTCTGCCGGAAAAAGCGAAAGCCAGGGCTTTCAAGCCGTGGTTGCAGTGGGCAGCAGCGGCGGTGATCGTCATCGTTATAGCCGTCGGGACGCCGCTCGCGATCTATTCGATGGGCGCGTTCCAGGAGAAGCATTACGCGGAATACAGTTCCGATAGCGGCGGCACCGGAAGCGAAGAAGACAGCTCGGGCGTCGTACCGCCCGCCGACGTCACCGAGCCGGATGGCAGCTCCGCTCAGGACCCGGAAAGCGGATCGAGCGAGGGCGAAAGCCGGCCGCATAACGCTTCCGCGCCACACGGCGGATCCGCGCAGAGCGGAGAAGGCGGCGGCTCCGCTCCGAACGGCGGGCAGACAATTCCCGACGAGCCGAATGATCCCGAACCGCCCCAAAACGAGGATCCTCCGGAGCTGAACGAGGGCGAATTCAAAAAATATGATATGCCCGCGGTCACATACAGAATTAATGGAGAAGAAAAGACGTTCGTCTATCAGAGTTCCACGCGTGTTAAAAAAACTGCAGGAGAAGATATAGACGGCAGTTCCGACAATTACGTCGTCGATCATTACATCGCCGACGATGGCGCTACCGTTTCGAAGAACGAGGCGTCAGAAGACCTTATTATGTATGAGAAAGCCGCTATTCTCATAGATACCGCACCGGATGAACGTATATCTGCAGAAGACGCGATCGAAATAGCGAGAAGCGCGGTCATGAATACCGATCTTCCGATCGGCAATCCGGACAGTTTTAACGCGACGGTTCGGTACTCGTTAAACAGCTATCTGATCACGTTCAAAACTGCGGAAGGGAGCGTTGAGGTCCATCTCGATAAAAACGGGGAGCTGCAGTTCATGTCGGTCAAAAAAGACGCTATGCAGCATCTGTCTTCAGAAAAAGTTTCCGCGGCGAAAGCCAAGATGAACGCGAAGCTTGCAGAGTTGAATAATGATCCGAACGAAAAGTACATTCTGGATCGCATGTACTTTGAAGAATGGGGAAGTTCGGTCTACGCGGTTTTCGACGTGCTCCATTACCCGGATAAAGACTCGGACGAATACAGTGTGTATCAGTATTATTGCGCCGTTTAGCGCTTCCGCGGACGCTGTTGCGCCCTTGAACGGCATTATCTGTAATATCATAGGAGGAAATGATCATGAAAAAAGCATTGTCGCTTATCCTGACGCTCGTTCTATCGTTTGGCGTGTTCGCCGGCATATCGGCATCCGCGTATAACACAGAGCCGTACGCAATTCCTTTTGAGATGAGCGGATACAAGTATAATGCTTCTGCTGCGGAGTTTAAACTCTGGATAGATAATGAATTATTCGTTATAAGCGACATAGCCGTTGATATGCGCTATCATCTTGAGGATGCCGACGGAGTCGTCGAGGAAGGCAATATCAGGGCGCGCGTCAATTACAGGCTCGTCTGTGAATTGATGCTTGCGGAAGGCGTGACCACGGACGGAATAGTAAAAGAAAGATTATCGCTGCATCAGGAGAGCTCGTACTATGATATTCACGCGTCTGATTTTTACTATGACGGCGAGTGGTTTGTGATCGTATTCGATCTTCCCGTCCTTGCCGAGGTGATCGAGGCTATCGATTTCTATATGGAGGGCTATGAGATCGGTATGCACGTTGACGACATAGTCGTTTATACGGATAACGAGCTTGTGAAGAATTGCCGCGCCAATTTCTATATGAGCAAGAATTCGGGCTCGCCGACCGTCCGCGAGACCGGAAAAATCAAGGGAAATATCAATTACAGCGTATCAGTGTTGTTTGAGATCCCCGACGACTATACCGTGCCGTACGGTTTTAAGATCCGCCTGAATCTCCCTGACGGCAGTTCTTACGGCAGCAGGAATACACTGAGGACCGACGAATACTATTCGGCGTCTTATCAGCTCGTGAGGATCAAAACGCCCGGAACCAACATTATGGATATTAAGTTTGTCGCTTCCGGGTATGAATACGGCAAAAAAGCGGACGACCTGACCGTTACTACCGAAACCACGGGGATTACCATATCTTCGGTCAGCGTAAAGAAGCCAGTCGGTCGGCTGTCGGAGGTGAACTACGAGGAATTCCACGGGTATTTCGACTCCTATATTGAATACCAAGTCGAGGTTTACGCGGAGGTTGCAGAAGGGTATATTCTCTATGACGACCTGCCCGGCGGCTGGGTTTTGATGGATATCGGTAAATCGAGAGGGCGGTATATGAGCTACTATCCTTCGGGTGACGGTTATATATTTACGGTTACTGTTCAACGCCTTCTGAATCCCAATTTAGAGCAGAAGACCGGAGCGAACTTCAGCATCATCGGCTATGCGCTCGACGCCGACATAGGTGATATACGCGTTACCGTCGACGATGAGGAAATAGAGATCAACAACGTGGATATTATCGACGCCGCCGGAACGGAGTGCACCGGAAGCATCCGAGAGGGGATACAGTATCAGGTCGCAATCACCGTTTTTGCTCCCGGCGGATGGAACGTCTCGAAAGACACGGTTGCAAATTACACGATCAATACGGGCGAGTTTGCCGGCGTCGGTATAACGACGCTTGATGAGAGGATATTGACTTTCAGATTCAAGCTACCGGTATTTGGGGAGCTGATAGACGATCCGGATGATCCCGGAAACGGCCAGTACGATAAGCTGAGTTCCCTGGAGCTCGCATTAACGGGCTATGAGCTCGGCAACGACGTGAAGAACGTCGGTGTGATCTGCGATAATGAAGCCGCGGTCATACGCAGAGTGAGCGTCAATACGCCTGACGGCAAGGCGTATGACGGACCTATAGAAGCGGGCGTGCGGTATCAGGTGACCGTCACCGTGTTCGGACGCGGCGGCTGGCAGCTCAATGGTGAAACGTTCTCCGATTTCAAGCTTGACGGCGTTTCTCCGTGTGCGACCGGTATCGAGACCGGTTATAGCGATACGTTCTCGTTCGTATACTACGTTTACGCTCTCGCTGCAAGCAACGACGTGAATACGATCGGCGATATGGACTGCGACGGTGAGGTAACCGTTTCAGACGCGCTGCGCACGCTGCGCATCGCCGCAAAGCTCGACGTTGCCGTGACTCCGAAGAGCACGAGAAGCGCGATCCTAGGCGACGCCGACCGCGACGGAGAGATAACCGTTTCCGACGCGTTGATTGTTCTCCGCAAAGCTGCAGGGCTTGCGTGATAGGCGAAGAATAGGTGTATTTCATCTATAAATGGAGGAAACCACAATGAAAAACCTTACAAAAAGACTCATCGCGATTATGATGACGATGCTCATGGTCGCGGCGCTGCTGCCGGTGACGGCATCAGCAGAATTCTGCGCGATAATACTTTTGGAAACGAAAGCGCAGCATACCGTCGCAGAACTTGAAGAGCTTCTCCCGGAAATCGAAATGTCGTCGTGCCATCACTTGGGCGGCGGAACGCTGTTCGAGATCTACTTCGACGCTGATTCTGACGAAGACGCAGTCGCTGCGGCGGATATGCTGAACGCCAACCCTATCGTCAAGAAGGCGGAGTACTGCAAAGTCAGCTATCCCGATTATGACCCGTCGCAAGCGTCGTTTGAAATAGAATTCGTTGAAGGATTTTTTGCTGATTATCAGTCCGAAGTCAACCTTGGGAAAATCTTCCCCGAAATTGAGATTACAAATGCGGAATTGGGTGGGTATGGATATCGAATCGAGTTCCCCGCGGAAACTTTGGAAGCGGTAGATAAAGTGTACGAGATTCTCTCAAGCAGTCCGTTCGTTTCAGAGGTTTACCTTTGCGAAAAGAATAAGTATTCTGGTTTCCATCCCATCGGTAGTTTCATCATTCAAATGAAGGGTGCGTATGATGCGGAAGAACTGCAAGCGCTTCTTCCTGAAATTGAAATCACGCGGGCGCGTGATTTGTATGAAGGCTTCCAATATCAGTTATTCATCAATGCGACGACCGTAAAAGAAACGGTTGAAGCTATAGCCGCAATTAAAGAAAACACAAATGTCGCAAGTCTGAACTGGGCTTATCCCGGTAAGCTTTTGCCGGGGTTTGCACCTAAAAAACTGGATGAGGGCAGTTATAAACCTTCGGAGCGTTCCGATGTAACTGTTGCGACTGCGCTTAACGCTTTGAGGATAGCCGCAGATCTCACAGAGGTTAAAAACGGCGTTTACGATTACAGGCTCGCGGACGCGATATGGCAGTATGACTGCGACGGAGACAAGGAGATTACCGTTTCCGATGCGCTCCAGCTCCTCCGCAAAGCCGCGAAGCTTGCGTAAACGATAGAAGGTTATTCTGGGGGTGACAGTTGTGAAAAAGCTTTTCGCATTACTGCTCGCCACGGCGATGACGCTGACGCTTTTTGCCTGCGTCAAGACTGATGAGCCGACCGCGTCCTCGAGCGAACTCGGCGGGCCAAAGCTTTATTTCCTCACGGATAGCGGGGAAGGGCAGATGTATTATAACGTGCTAGAGTTGCACCCGGAGGCGGAGTTCGACGGGGCAGATAAGCCGATGGATGAAAAATATGTCGGCTACCTTTGGCGATGCCAACTCACACAGGATGATTTCGGTGAATGGACCAACGGCGATGCCGAGGAATTCCTGCGCGGAAAGACTTATCGATTCGAGCGCGAATATACCGAAGAACAGGTAGCGAAGTTCAACGAGCTCGGCCTAACGGTAAACAAGCTACACACACTGCTGAATGCAAGTTTCGACATTGAGGATATAATGGAACTGACCGCCGACCGTGTTAAGGAGTTGTTCGAGAAGGGCGAATGGGACGGAGTGTAACTCGCTCGCTGCGATGAAGATCCTCCGCATAGCCGCGAAGCTTGCGTGATAGTTCTTTCTTGGTCATGATATGAAAAAAGCCGCCTTCCGGTCCGGAAGGCGGCTTTCGTATGCGCTTTATTCAGCTTACAGCTCGAACTTGTCGTGGATTGCGATGACGGCGCGGTCGGCGTCGTTTTTCGCGATCAGCACCGAGATCTTTATCTCGCTGGTGGAGATCATCTGGATGTTGATGCCCGCGTCGTAGAGTGCCTCGAACATCCTGGAGGCGACGCCCGCGTGCGTTTCCATTCCGGCGCCGACGATGGAGACCTTCGCGACGTCCTTGTCGACGAGGATTTTCTTATCCTTCAGCAGTTCGCTCTCGTGGAGCGCCTCGGCGGCGTAGTCCGCGTCGGCGGCGCTGACGGTGAAGGTCATGTCCTTCGTGCCTTCGCGGCCTATGGACTGCAGGATGATATCGACGTTGATGTCCTTTCTGCCCAGCAGGTCAAATATACGGAACGCGATGCCCGGAACGTCCGCGACTCCGACGACGGAGATACGCGCTATGCTCGTGTCTTTTGTTACGCCTTTAATCAGCATTTTTTCCATTTTTGTTACCTCCACAACTTTGGTGCCCTTGGCTTTCGTCAAGCTCGATACGACCTCGAGGTTGACGTTGTATTTCTTGGCTATCTCAACGGAACGGTTCTGAAGTACCTGCGCTCCGAGCGTCGCGAGCTCGAGCATTTCGTCAAAGCTGATCTCGTCGAGCTTGTGCGCGTTTTTGACGATACGCGGATCGGCGGTGTAAACGCCGTCGACGTCGGTGTAGATCTGGCAGAGCTCCGCTTTCAGCGCCGCGGCGATCGCGACGGCGGAGGTGTCGCTTCCGCCTCTGCCGAGCGTGGTTATGTTATCGTATTTGCTGATGCCCTGGAAGCCGGCGACGATAACGATTTTGTGCTTATCCAGCTCCTCGAGGATGCGCTCGGTGTCGATGTTCTTTATGCCCGCGGAGCCGTGCTTCGAAGTGGTTTTCACGCCCGCTTGCCAGCCGGTGAGGGAAATGACGGGGTAACCCATCTTTTCGATCGTCATCGCCAGCAGCGCCATCGATATCTGCTCTCCGGCGGAAAGCAGGACGTCCATCTCGCGCTTGGAGGGCCTTTCGTTGAGCTCCGCGGCCTTTTCGATGAGGTCGTCTGTCGTGTCGCCCTGCGCGGAAACGACGACGACTATCGAGTTGCCTTTATCGTATGCCTCTGTGATGATGCCGGCTACGTTCCGCAGGTGGTCGGCGTCCTTGACCGAAGAGCCGCCGAATTTCTGAACTATTATTGCCATAAATATTTCTCCTTAACGGTTTAAAGGTCTATAACTCGTATGGTCGAGTATACGTCGATGCCTTCGGCTTTCAGTTGTTCGCATTTTGCCTTCAGTTCGCCCTCGGTCGAGAGGGGAGTGATGAAGGAAAGTTCGGCGTCGCCGTAACCCTCGATATAGTTTACGCTGCCGAAGACGGAAGCGACAAGCTTCGCGGTCTTTTCGTTGCGCAGGCAGCGGACGTAATAGGAGGTCTGGAACTTGTCAAAGTCTTCTACGCTGCCCTCGATGGCGTCGGACCAGTAGAGCATCTTGCGCGCGGAAATGTGCTTGACCGCGTCGATGACGTCTGCGACGACGGCGCTCGCCGTCGGCATTTTTCCTGCGCCCCTGCCGTAGAATATAACGTCGCCGATCGCGTCGCCCTTGACGAGTATCGCGTTGAAGACGTCGTCAACGTGCGAGAGCTGCGAGACCTTATTGAGTATGCAGGGGGCGACGAATATCTGCACCTTGCCGTTTTCGAGGCGGGACGCCGCGGCGATGAGTTTTATCACGCCGCCGAAGCTTTTCGCGGCTTCAACGTCTTTCAGAGATATATTCCTGATGCCCTCGGTGTAGACCTTGTCGGGGTAGATGTGGTGGCCGAAGGCGAGGGAAGCGAGAATGCATATCTTACGGCAGCTGTCCGCGCCGTCAACGTCGGCGGAGGGGTTGCGCTCGGCGTAGCCGAGCTCCTGCGCGTTGGCGAGGGCGGTCTCGAATGAGATGCCGTCGGTGATCATCTTCGTCAGTATGTAGTTCGTCGTGCCGTTGAGTATGCCGGCGATCTCGAAAAGCTCGTTAGCGGAGAGACACTGGCTCAGCGGGCGGATTATCGGAATGCCGCCGCCGACGCTCGCTTCAAACAGGAAGTTGAGGTTGTTGTCTTTGGCGAGCTTAAGCAGCTCCGCACCGTGCGTCGCGACGAGCTCTTTGTTTGAGGTGACGACGCTTTTGCCGTTTTCAAGGCAGCGCTTGACGTAGGAGTAAGAAGGATTCAGTCCGCCTATGACCTCGACAACGACGGCGACTTCGGGATCGTTGACGATCTTTTCGAAATCCTTAGTGAAGCGGTCGGCGAGAGGATGGTCGGGGAAGTCGCGTATGTCGAGAATGTACTTGATGTCAAGTTCCATACCCGCCTTGCGCTCGATACTTGTTCTGTTTTTAATGAACAGCTCGGTGACTCCTGAGCCGACCGTGCCGTGTCCGAGAACGGCTATGTATTTCATGGCGTGCCTCTTTCAAAATTATTTCGACTATATATTCTAACACAAACGAGGTGTGTTTGCAATTCTTTTTTTACCGTTTTTTGCCGATAAGGCAACATTTTTTCGCGCGCAATCGTTATATATTATGCTTGCGCTTTCGGTTTATTTGTGTTATAATTCTTTTCAGCGAAGGGAGCGGTATTATGGCGCAGCATGCACATGCCAAAAAGCTGAATTACAGGAATATTATCCTCGCGGGCATCATAGTGGTTCTTATCATTGTTTTGGTGGTGCTTATAGTGTCGAGTTTAGGTAAAAAGACGCCCGAACCCGCGCCGACTGTTCCTGACGCTTCCTCTGTTGCGGACGGTAGCAGCGTCTACGGCAGCGAGGTCAGCAGCGAGGAAATAAGCAGTTCCGAGGAGAGCAGCGAAGAAAGCAGTTCGAGCGCTCCGAGCTCGTCCGAAAGCTCGAGCAGCAAGCCGGAGAGTTCGTCATCTTCCGGAGGCACAACGACGCCGACGGGCAATTATGCCGCTATGCCTGAGACTCCGTATAACTACGACACGACCGGCAAGACCGTCCGCAACGCGTTCGACGCCAACGGTGAGATCGACCTGCTTTTCCCGATCAACTCCACCTATTATATCACCAGAAACTTCAAGGCGGCTAAGCTTGAGACCGTCGACGGCGACTATAAGATGGACTACCGCGCCGCGCCTCATTGCCGTGATATGCTCGCAGCGATGCGCTCCGAGCTGAACAGCAAGATAAGAGCGTTTTCGACATACCGTTCCTATTCCTATCAGGAAGGCAACTTCCAGCGCAAGGTCAATAAGCTTATGAATAAGGGCTACAGTAAGACCGACGCTTACAACACCGCCGCAACGATCGTCGCCATTCCCGGAACGAGCGAACATCAGCTCGGTCTTGCAATAGACGTTTATATCGATTCGCTTTATAACAAATACGGCGAGCTCAACGAGCATTTCGAAGAAACGGATGAATACAAATGGCTGCAGGAGCACGCGTGGGAATACGGTTTCATCCTGAGCTATCCGAAGGATAAGATAAAGGATACCGGCATTATCTACGAGCCGTGGCATTACCGCTACGTCGGCGTGGAAAACGCAAAGACGATACGCGACAGCGGCATGCTGCTCGTGCAGTGGCTCGAATCGCAGAACATAGTCTACGTTTATAACGGCAATTGACGCATATACCGAATAATACGCTCCTCCGCGGCATAGATTGTCGCGGAGGATTCTTTTTTATTCGGGGTGAGCGTATGTTCGTAAAAACGGTAAAAATAAAGTCGGCGGCGGTGATAATAGCGGTTTTGAGTTTGGTTCTGGTTTGCTGCATCTGCGCCGGAAGCGTTGCGGCCGTCAGGACCGCGGCGGCGAAAAAGGAGCTGCCTATCTACAGCGTCGAACGCGGCGACAATAAGGTCGCCATCAGCTTCGATGCCGCGTGGGGGAATGAGCAGACCGCCGCGCTTATCGACATTCTCGGCAGGTACGGCGTAAAAACGACCTTCTTTGTCGTCGGCTCATGGGTGGATAAGTATCCGGAGTCCGTCAAGGCGCTCGACGCCGCGGGTCACGAGGTGATGAACCACTCCAACACGCACCCGCACCTTACGCGGCTTGACGTTGCCGGTATCGAAAAAGAGATCAACCTCTGCGCAGCGAAGATCGAAAGCGTGATAGGCAAGCGGCCGGATCTGCTTCGCCCGCCATACGGCGATTATAACGACACGGTAATCAAAACGATCCGCCGGCTCGGCGTTTATCCGATCCAATGGGACGTGGACAGTCTCGACTGGAAGGGCATTTCCGCCGAACGCATAACCGAGCGCGTGCTCGGAGGCGTCAAAGACGGCTCGATCGTGCTGTTCCACAACGGCGGAGAGCATACCGCGGAGGCGCTTCCCGCCGTAATCGAAGGACTGCAAAGCAAGGGCTATGAGATCGTGCCGGTTTCGCAGTTGATTCTTCGCGAGAACTACATGATCGATCACACCGGCAGGCAAAAACCGGAGCAATACGTGAATAGCGTCTCAGAAAGCTGACAATAATACCTTCGGAAAGGTCGGTGGAAGCGTGAGGGTGATATCTGCGTCCGGAGGCGGCCGCGAAAGCGTGATAAGCGGAGTAGCCGCAGGACTTCGCAGAGCGGAGGTTTCGTTTTGTCGGGTATCACATAACGGGTGCGAGTGCTTCCTGCGCGGACGCCGCGGCGTCGGGTCCGCAATTGACGATGCCGGAGATGCGTACGGAGGCGAAATGCCCGTTTTGCTCGCATCCGCCGACCGTATCCCTTTTTTGCGCGGCTTCGACGAAGCGGTCATCGTGCTTTGCGGCGGCGTTTCGGAGCCGGCGGAGTTCGACGGCAGAGCGTACGTCGTTACGGACGGCGAGAGGGAAGTGCCGGCGGGGTTAAAGCGATTTCCGCTGATTTCCTGCGGCATGAGCGCGAAAGATACCGTGACCTTTTCGAGCTTGCGCAGGGACGGAGGCATGATATGCCTTCAAAGGCAGATAACGACGTTTTCCGGCAGGATTGCCGAGCCGCAGGAGTATCATTTTGAGCGGTTCGGAAGCGAAGCGTTCCCGACGCTCGCGGCGTTTACGGTGTTATTGCTCTGCGACTGCGTTTGATATAAGGCGGCATTGCCGCCTTTTTTGTTTATCTTTACTTTTTCATGCTGAGGTGCTATAATAGAATCAAATCAATGAAGGGACGGCAATCATATGGACAGAAAAGAGATTCTTTCGATGGTGGACCACACCCTGTTAAAGCAAGGCGCGCGCCTTGAAGATATCAAAAAGCTGATAGACGAAGGCATCGAATACGGCACCGCGTCCGTTTGTATTCCTCCGTATTACGTGAAGGCCGCGGCTGAATACGCCGACGGACGTATCCCGATTTGTACCGTCATAGGATTTCCCAACGGATATTCAGTAGTCGCCGCGAAAGCGTGCGAGGCGATAGAGGCGATCTCGTCGGGCGCGTCGGAGATTGACACGGTGATAAATATCTGCATGGTGAAAAACGGCGCCTATGATGAACTCCTTTCCGAACTAAAAATTCTCCGCAGAGTGTGCGAGGATAAGATACTGAAGGTCATTATCGAGACCTGCCTGCTGACCGATGAGGAAAAGATCGAGATGTGCCGCGTCGTATCCGAATCCGGCGCCGACTTCATCAAGACCTCCACCGGCTTCGGCGGCGGCGGAGCGACCGTCGAAGACGTAGTGCTCATGCGCAAATACTGCGCCAATCACGTCAAAATCAAGGCGTCCGGCGGTATCCGCTCCTTCGAGGACGCCGAGAAGATGATAGAAGCAGGCGCGTCGCGCCTCGGCACGAGCTCGCTCGTGAAGATCTGCGTGGAGGAGAAATAAATGAAACGTGTATTTCTGATCGTCCTTGACAGCTTCGGCATAGGGAACGCCCCGGACGCCGCCGATTTCGGCGACAATGGCGCGAATACGATCAAGACGGTTTCGGCTTCGCCGAAGTTTGCGACGCCGAATATGCGCCGTTTCGGGCTTTTCAATATCGACGGCGTTGAGTGCGGCGAAAAGGAAAAGAATCCGACCGCGGCATACGGGCGTTACTTCGAGCTTTCAAAGGGCAAGGATACCGTCAGCGGTCACTGGGAGATCGCCGGCATCGTTTCCGAAAAGCCGATGCCGACCTATCCGGACGGCTTTCCGCCTGAGGTCATCTCCGAGTTCGAGCGCCTGACCGGCAGGAAGGCGATCGTCAACAAGCCGTATTCCGGCACGCAGGTAATCGCCGAATACGGAAAAGAGCACGTCGATACCGGCGCGCTTATCGTTTACACTTCCGCGGACAGCGTCTTCCAGATTGCCGCGCATGAGGATGTCGTACCGCTCGAGCAGCTTTACGAATACTGCCGCATCGCGAGGAAGATGCTGACGGGCGAACACGCCGTCGGCAGAGTAATCGCGCGCCCCTTTGTCGGCACTGAGGGAAATTACACGCGCACGCCTAACCGCCACGACTTCGCGCTTCTGCCGCCGGAACCGACGATGCTCGACGATATCAAAGCGGCGGGCAAAGACGTCATCGCCGTCGGCAAGATCAACGACATCTTCGCCGGCAGCGGCGTCACCGAAGCGATCCCGACCAAGGGGAACACCGACGGAATGGCAAAAACGCTCGCGATAGCCGACCGCGATTTCGACGGGCTGTGCTTCGTCAACCTCGTAGACTTCGATATGCTTTACGGCCACCGCAACGACGTCGACGGCTACGCCGCCGCGCTGACGGAATTCGATAACTGGCTCGACGATTTCCTGCCAAAGATGCGCAAGGACGACGTGCTTATGATAACCGCCGACCACGGCTGCGATCCCGGCTATCCCGGCACCGATCACACCCGCGAAGCAATCCCGCTGCTTATGTTCGGTGAGACTGTCGCTCCGCGCAACATGGGCACAAGCTCCGGATTCAACGGCATCGCAAAGCTCGTGAAGGATTATTTGAAGTGATCTTATGTGGATACAAAATAGGAGGGTAAAAATGCCTAAATCGACGAAATGGTTTATTGTGTTTTTGGTATTTGGATTCCTGATAATTGCGGGTATAGTGGTATACTTATATATGGACGCTCATCCCGATCATTCGGATGAAATTGCACTTCTTAAGAGGCCCGATGGACAGATTGGTACTTCGTGGATTTCAAAAGACGGCTCAATTACTTTCACGATTTACGAGAATCAGCCATTTAAAATAAAAACCGCTAATGGGGACTATGTTTATTGTATGGGCGGATCGGCTGCAATCGGTAAATTAAAAACAGAAAATACGGAAATCGATATTCAAGTCGATTTCGGACATATGATTTATGATTTTTATATATACGAATATAATCCGGAGGAAGATTCGCTGACAGATGATGATGATGATGATGGAATCCCGAATTTCATATCATCAGATTCACAGCTATTGATGAGCGGAACCGCTTCTTATGAGGATAAAGCATTTACTGTTACAGTTGAAGAAAGCACCCTCTTTAATAGCGGAGAGATAATTGTATTTGAAAAAATAGAAAACGGAGAGTAGCGCACCGCAAAGGATGGCAAAAGAAACGCCGTTCGCTTTTTTGCGAACGGCGTTTTCGTATGCGTATTTATCATACCTTTGCGCCTCTCGAAGAGGTCTTGCCTTCGGTTTCGATCTCGCCGGCTTTCATAAGCGCGTTCTTTGTCAGCAGCGGGCCGACGAGTTCGTATATCAGCACCGCGAAAAGCACGATATTGCGTATCAGCAATCCGTCCTCGTCGCCGAGCTGCATCGCGGTAACGGACATTCCGAGCGCGACGCCGGCCTGCGGCAGCAGCGTGATGCCGAGATGCTTCTTCGTGTTTTCGTCGCAATGCATCGCGCTTGCGCTGAAATACGTGCCGATATATTTGCCTGCCGAGCGGAAAATGATGAAAAGCAGTCCGATCAGTATGACGGCGACGTCCGCAAAGACGGATAGCTTCAGCTCTGCGCCGGAAACGACGAAGAATATGATGAAAAGCGGCGCGGTCCAGCGGTCGCAGCGCTCCATAAGCTCCTCGGAAAAGTCGCAGAGGTTGCAGAACACCGTGCCGAGCATCATGCAGGTCAGAAGCGATGAGAAGCCGAAATGCACTCCGCCTATCTCAAACTTAAGCATTGAAATGCCGACTGTTATGAAAACGAAGGTTATCGCGAGCGAAAGACGCTTCGAGCGCGAGTGGAAGAAGCGTTCGAGAAATGTCAGCAGCAAACTCATCAGCGTGCCGAGCAGGAGCGAGCAGACAATCTCGATAAAGGGTTCGACCGCAATCGACATCACGTCCGGCGTGCCTGTTTGCAGCGCACGCGCGATTCCGAATGAAACGGAGAAAATCACAAGTCCGACTGCGTCGTCGAGCGCGACGATGGGAAGCAGCAGGGAAGTCAGCGGTCCCTTCGCCTTATACTGACGGACGACCATCAGCGTCGCGGCGGGCGCCGTCGCTGAAGCGATAGCGCCGAGCGTCAGCGCCGCCGAAAGAGATATTTTATCCGGCATTATCAAATGCAAAACGATGAGCGCAACGTCGACGAAAATCGTCGCGACAAGCGCCTGGACTATACCGATTACCGTCGCCTGCTTGCCCGTCTGCTTCAGCGATGAAAGGCGGAACTCATTTCCTATCGCGAAAGCGATAAACCCGAGCGCGACGTCGGAGATGATGCCGAGCGATTCCATCTGTGCGTCGCCGGAAAAACCGACGCCGGGGATGCCGAGCGCTCCGATGCAGAACGGCCCGAGCAGCACGCCTGCGACGAGATACGCTGTGACGGCGGGGAGCTGCAGAATCTTAGCGAGACGCGACATCAGCAGTCCTGCGAGAACGGCAATCCCTATATTCAAAAGCAATGAAACTTCCATAATATCCTCTTTTCTTACGCGCCGAATGCGCACAAGTGTTTATTATAGTACGTTTTCCTGATTTTGCAAGAGTTTTTTGATAAAAAAATCCGCGCACGGCTTTCCGTGCGCGGAAGTGTGTATTACGGCGTTATATTTCGCCGTTGATCATCTTATACAGCGCGTCCGCCACGCCGTCTTCGGCGTTTGAAAGCGTGACGTAATCCGCGACGGCGAGCAGCTCCGGAACGGCGTTTGCCATAGCGACGCCGAGCCCGGCGGCCTTTATCATCGGAATATCGTTCTTTTCGTCGCCGAAAGCGACGGTCTGCTCGCGCGGGATACCGTAGTATCCTGCAAGCTGGAGCAGCGCATCACCCTTTGAAACGTCCTTGTGCACGATTTCTATGTAGTTCGGCGAGGAACGGAATCCGACGACCCTGCCGGCGAATTGCTCGTCGACAAAGCGCTGATTGTCGTCTGTGAGCTCCGGGGAACTGACGTATATTATCTTCGTTATCCCATGCCTGACGATATCGTATATTTCATTCGGTGAGTCTATCACGGTAAGTTCCGCGTGCGGATAAAAGGATCTGTAAAAGGCGGTTTCGGGCGTCAACTTGCTGAAATAGAGGCGGTTATCCGACCAAACTATCATATCCGTGCCGCGCTCGGCGCCGGCTTCGTATGCTTTAACGGCGTCTTCGTTTTCAAGATCGCGCCGGAATATTATTTCGCCGTCCGGCTTAATCAGCATCGCGCCGTTGTAAGTGATGACGGGGCAGGAGAGTCCGAGGCGCTCGATATAGCCCATAACGACCGTGCTCTGAGCTCTTCCGGTGCATATGGTGAAAATCAGCCCCGCTTTTTCCGCGGCTTTTACCGCGGCGACTGAGGCGTCGGTGATTTTTGAGCTGCGGTCGAGCAGTGTGCCGTCGAGGTCGGCGGCGGCGAGTTTATACTTCATTGGCGGTTTCTCCGTTGCGCTCACTTTTTGAAAATACCGAACAAACCCTTTTTCTCGTACGGCTTGCGGATTATTTCTTTGAGCTCGTAACCGGTCTCGGCTATTACTTCTTTTATCTTCTCGTCGGGTATATCGTCATCGGAGATTATGACGGTTTCCTTGTCTGAATGCGATGACGATACCTTTTTGACGTCAAAGGCGTTGCGGACGGCGGCGTTGACGTGCGATTCGCACATTCCGCACATCATTCCTTCGATTTTGAGAGTTATTTCTATCATGGCGATTCTCCTTTCTTTCGCTGATATTTTACCAAATCAACACAATATTGTCAAGTGCCGCAAAACCCGATATGGTACTGAAACGTAATAAAAAACACGGCGCAGCGCGCCGTGTTTTTTTGATGAAAAATAACAGCGGGAATCACTGTTTGGAGAGCTCCTCGAACTCTTTTCTGTGGTCGAGGAAAACCTTCGCGAGCTTCGGATCGAAATGTGAACCCGCCTCATCGGCGATAATGCTGAAGGCCTCTTCCGTTGACATCGCTTCTTTGTAGCAGCGTTCGGATATGAGCGCGTCGAAGACGTCGGCGATCGCCATGATTCTGGCGGAAAGGGGAGTTTTTTCTTCCGTGCGGCCTTCCGGGTATCCTTTGCCGTCCCATTTTTCATGGTGGTAGGTCGCTATATCGGAGGCAAAATCCTGATACGATTCGTCCGCGATACCGTTGAGCACCTCGCGCACAACGTCGCCGCCGACTGCGGCATGCCGCTTCATTATCGTAAACTCTTCTTCCGTCAGTTTGCCCGGCTTTTTGAGTATGCGGTCGGGAACAACGACCTTTCCGATATCATGCATCGGCGCGAGTGTGTAAAGAAGCGCGATGAAATCGTCGGTTATCTCATCGCTGTAAACTCCGTCTTCGCGGGCGAACTCAGCCAGCGCTTTCGCGTAAGCGCTCGTGCGCGTGATGTGCTCGCCGGTCTCCATATCGCGGTTTTCGATGAGGTTTGCCAGTCCGGAAATGATGTGCTCCTGCATGGCGGACATCTTTTTCTGGTTCGAGACGAGCTCCGCTTGAATATCCTGTTGGACGAGGTCGTTATAGTAGATGTAGCAGATGCAAGCGCTGATCGCAACGGCGATATATGTGATATTGAGCTTGAATATCGTCATCGGAAGCATTCCGGCTATGAGCACAACGAGCACCATGCCGATGGTCAGTCTGTCTCTGTGGCGGAATCTCTTGCCTACGATAATCATGCTTACGAGCAGGTAGGCCAGACTTGCGAAATAGAAAACTCCGTATATGAAGAAAAGCTTTCCGCGGTGATAGCCGTCCGCGTCGAAGTAAAACATCCATCCGAAAGGCGCGGCAATGGCTTCCACAAGCAGGTTAACGGAAAAGAATACGATGGCGGTTTTCCTCTGATTGTGGAGACCGAGCGCTCCGGAGAACAGAATGCCCAAAAGGGGAGAAAGCGAAAACTGGATGACCGTGATAATCGTCAACGGGATCGCAAACGACGGTTTATACTCGATGCCGTGGACGCAGAACTCCGCCGCGGAGCAAAGCATGACTGCGATGAACGTAAGCAGATACCACACCTTCTGGACCTTGGTGAAACCGGAATAGGTCAGAACGTGAAGCGTCATCGCGAGCATCAACAGCTCAGTCAAAAGAATTACGCAAGAATAGAAAGTCATTATGAATTTTCAAAAAATGTATAAATAAGGCGAGAGCGCGAATGCTGATTTCTCCGCTTCGCTGCGCTTGCGGATTTGGAGCTCCGTTTCGAATCCTTTCCGAATCCGACTAATAGAATGAGCCACCCGTTTGGGTGGCGTTGAGTGGCCATGCGTGCGCTACTGCAAATCACAACTTTCGATTCTCGCTTGCGCAACGCTCCGCCGGAGCGTTGCTGCCGAAGCCGCTGCGCGCCTTCGGAGCTCCGTTTCGAATCCCTCCTTCTCCGCCAAAATAAAGAGCCGCCAGAATGGCGGTAACTGTAAATGGATCGGAGGGATTCTCTTCTCGCTGACGCAACAGTCCACCGGACTGTTGCTCCCAAATCCGCTTCACTGCGCTTGCGGATTTGGAGCTCCGTTTCGAATCCTTTCCAAATCCGACTAATAGAATGAGCCACCCAATTTGGGTGGCTCATTCTATTGGCGGAGAAGGAGGGATTCGAACCCTCGAGATGCTTTTGACACCTACACGATTTCCAATCGTGCGCCCTCGGCCAAGCTAGGCGACTTCTCCGAGTAACGCGCCCCGAAAGGGGCAACGCATATTATTATACTTGCGGGTTTGCGTTTTGTCAATCTATTTTTTCGCGTATCGACGATTATTTTTGATCGATGCCGAGGAGCTTTTCTGCATTCTTGTGAAGTATCATCTCGCGCTCGTCATCGGTAAGGTCGATGCGGTTGAATCTTTCAAACTCCGGCTCGAAGCTCCACATCGGGAAATCCGTGCCGAAAAGGAACTTGTCCGCGCCGTGAGCGCGAATGAAATCGCGCGCGAACTCCGGTGTTATATACGAAAGCGAGCTTGAAGTGTCCATATACACGTCAGTGCCGCAGAGCAGTGAGAGCGATTCGTTCCACGCGCGGTAACCGCCGAAATGCGCTCCGATGACCGTCAGTTTCGGGAAGTCGCCGATGACTTTTTTCAGTCGGGCGGGGGAGGACAAATCGGATCTGTCGTCGCCCATATGGAAAAGTATCGGCAGTCTGCCCTCGGCGGCTTCGTATATCCTGTAAGCGCCGGGGTCGTCTATGGCGAAGCCCTGAAACTCGGGGTGTATCTTCAGTCCCTTGCAGCCGAGCGAGATAACGCGGTCAATCTCTCCGGCGCAGTCCTCGAATCCGGCGTGTATCGAAGCGAAACCGAATACGCGGTCGTTGATTATGCCGGAAAGCCAGGTGTTAATGGAGATGACCTGGCGCGGCACCGTCGCGGTGGCGAGCAGGACGACCTTGCGCTCGGGGTCGCCGTCGAGAAATGCCTGCATGGTGGGCAGCTTGCCGTCCTCCTGCATGGGTATGCCGTAATAATCGCCGATGGCGTTGACGGCTTTCGTGACAATATTATCGGGAAATGCGTGGCAGTGGAAATCTATTATTTTCATGGGGAGTCTTTCTTTTTCGGCGTATCAGTCGCTCATAAGAGCGTTGTGGGAAATGGCGGAGAAGAGTCTTTCGTTCTCGAGCGCGATGCCGGTGCCTCTGACAACGCAGGAAACGGCGTCTTCGGCAACTACGGTCTGGATACCGGTGCGCTCGGTGAGCATATCGGCGAGGCCGCCTACCAGCGAGCCGCCGCCGGTAAGGTGGATCTTGTTCTTGGAGATGTCGGCGACAAGCTCCGGCTCGGTGCCTTCAAGGACGCGGCAGACGGCGTCGGAAATCGCGTTCGCCGGCTCTTCAAAGGCGTAAAGCATATCTTCGGAGTTGACCTCTATCGTTTTCGGGAGTCCCGTCATAAGGCAGCGCCCCTTTACGGGGATGGCTCTGACCTCGCGCGGCATATAGACGCAGCCGATGGCTTCCTTCGTATCCTGAGCCGTGCGGTCGCCGATAAGGACGTTGAACTTGCGGCGGATATACTTTATCAGCGCTTCGTCGAAGCGGTCGCCCGCGATTTTGATAGAAGTCTTGTTCGCGACGCCGCCGAGTGAAATAACGGCGATGTCGGTCGTGCCGCCGCCGATGTCGACGACCATGTTGCCGCAGGGACGCGCGATGTCGATGCCCGCGCCGATCGCGGCGGCGATGGGTTCCTCGATTATGTAGACGTGACGCGCTCCGGCCTTCTTGACGGCGTTTCTGACCGCGAGGATTTCAACTTCCGTGATCGAGGAGGGAACGCATACCATGATGCGAGGCCAAAAACTCGTGTTGCCGAGGACCTTGCGGAGAAAATACTTTATCATCTTTTCCGTCAGGTCGTAGTCTGAGATAACTCCGTCCTTAAGCGGACGCACCGGCTCGATGGCGCCGGGAGCTCTGCCGAGCATCTGCTGCGCTTCAATGCCGACTTTTTTTATTATTTTATTGACCTTATCGACGGCAACGACAGAGGGCTCGTTGAGGACGATGCCCTTGCCTTTGACGTAAATAAGCACCGTAGCGGTACCGAGGTCTATGCCGACGTCTGTGCCGAATGCCATATATTTCTCCTTTCGCCGTTGAAACGGCTGCTTTTATGAGCGGGATGTTTATATCAACAAATTATTATAACGCGAAAACGCTCCGAATGCAATAGGTGAGGCCTATTTTTTCCTTTTCTCCTGCTTTGTTGTGAAAAGCGTGATACAGTAAACTTCATTTGCTCCGTGAAGTTTAAGCATCTTGGCGCATTCACTCAAGGTCGAGCCGGTAGTGAAAACGTCGTCTATGAGCAGGACGTTTACGCCGAAAAGCTCGCCGCCTTCGTCATCTACGTCGAACACGCCGAAAACGTTCGCGTGCCGTTCGCTGTAGTTGCGGTTGCGCTGGCTCTGTGAGTTTTCGTCATGGTAGCGGAGCAGGCCGTTTTTGAGTTCAACGCCTAATTCGGCGCACACAGCTTTCGCGAGAGTGCCGTTTGGGGATTTTCCGTAGCCGATCCGCGGCCCGCGAATTTTGTCGTCGATACGGGATTTGTGGTCCGGAACGCGAACGGCGAAGTCTATGCTTACTCCGGTGAAGTTTTCCCGTATCGTTTCCGCCATGTACGAAGCGAAGACTTCGGCGCGCCAGTCCTCGCGGTTCGTTTTGAATTTCAGCAGTCCCCGGATATACGGCTCGGCGTAATAAAACGGGGCTGCGGCCCGGTTGAACTCAAGCCCTTTTCCGCATTTGCAGTACTTGCGCTCGCAGCCGCACTTACGGCAGAGGTTGCCTTTGACGTGCGGAAGATTTTCGCGGCAACGTTGGCAAACGGTTTCGGTCATTGGTATCAACTCGTCGCAGAAGGCGCACCTGTTGGGATAAATAAGATAGCCGAGTATCTTCAGCGGAGTAAGCTTGCGTTCCATTTTGCCCTCCGTTAAAGCGCTTCGAGTCGCAGGAACTGTGCGAGGGCTGTGTACCTGCGGCGTTCTTTGTTATTTTTGGTCATGTATTCCACGTCCTCGCGCGAACCGACGACGATGCACATGTCCTTCGCGCGCGTAACGGCGGTGTAGAACAGGTTGCGGTATTGCAGCTTTTTCGGCGCGGCGGTGGGGAAGATGACGTAAGAATACTCGCTGCCCTGACTTTTGTGCGCGGTTATCGCGTATGCGTGCTCGAGCTGCCCGAGCCATTCGAATGCGTATTGCGCCTGTCTGCCGTCGAAATCGATAGTTATGAAGGGTTCTTTTCCTATCGAGGTTATCATGCCGATGTCGCCGTTGTAGATGCCGGTGCCGACGCAGCCGTTCGCGGTTTTGTAAATAATGTCGTAGTTGTTTTTCGTCTGCATGACCTTGTCGCCGACGCGGAAAACCGTGTTGCCGTAGGCGCGCTCTCCTTTGCTCGGCGAGGCCGGGTTAAGAACGGCTTGCAGACGGGCGTTCAGCGCGGCGGTGCCGCTTTCGCCGATACGGGTGGGGGATATGATCTGTATGTCGCGGAATGGGTCGGCTCCGTAGGCCTTGGGCAAACGGTTGACGCAGAGGTCAACGACTATGTCCGCAATGGATGCCGCGTCGTTTCCGCGCAGGAAGAAGAAGTCGCGTTTCGTGTCGTTAAGCACGGGCATTTCGCCGTTCACGATGCTGTGTGCATTCGTGACGATAAGACTGTCTTCTGACTGGCGGAAGATAACGTCGAGGTCAACGCAGTGTATTATCTCGCTCTTGATTATGTCTTCGAGAATGTTGCCGGCGCCTACGGAAGGAAGCTGATTATAGTCGCCGACAAGCACGAGTCTGCAGCCCGGCTTTATCGCGCGCAGCAACGCGTCGAAAACGATGACGTCGACCATTGAAAGCTCGTCTATAATAACGGCGTCGCATTCAAGCGGATTCGACTCGTCGCGAGTGAAAACCGGTATGTCATCGTCGTCATTGGGGACTACTTCGAGAAGGCGGTGGATGGTTTTCGCTTCCTTGCCTGTCAGCGCGGTCATGCGCATAGCGGCGCGTCCGGTCGGAGCTGCGAGCAGTATCTTCATGCCGTTGCGCTCAAACAGGGAAATGATGCCCCGGAGCGTCGTGGTTTTGCCGGTCCCGGGTCCGCCGGTAAGTACGAAGATGCCGTTTTCTGCGGCGGCGATTATCGCTTCCGTCTGTTTTTCGGAGTATTTGATGTTGTTTTCTTTCTCGATTTTCGGAAGCAGGTCCTTATATCTGAGCGCGCGGGTCTTGTACGAATTGAGCGCGTAAAGCCGCTCTGCGCAGTTGTTTTCCGCGGTGAAATACTCCGGCAGAAATATCTTTTCTGCTCCCGCGTCGCCGAAAGCGGTGAGGTATGCTTTGTCGACGGAGTTGATAAGCGCTTCGTCAACGACAGATGGCGTTACAGTAAGCATTGTAGCCGTCAATTCGGTCAATTGTTTACGCGGGAGATACGTGTGTCCGTTCTGCAAATTGTAGCGCAGCATATAGCGCAAGCCAGCTTCGATACGCCTCGGGAACTCGCCGTCGAAACCGAGGCGCGCCGCGAGCGCGTCGCAGGCGGGGAAATCGAAGCCGCGTACGGCTTCGTATATCGCGTACGGGTTTCTTTCGACTGTATCCACGGCAGCTTCGCCGTATGCGTCGAAGATCTTTATCGCGTGGTTCGCTTCGATTCCGAGGTCAATCAGTGAAATTATCGTCGTTCTCGCGGAGTTTTCTCTCGCGAGCGCCGCGGCAAACTGCTCGGCTTTCGCGTATGTGATGCCTCGCACTTTTGCAAGCTTGTCCGGATGATTTTCAATCACGTTCAGCGAATCGTTTCCGAATTTGTCCACGATTGCCTTTGCCGTTACCGGTCCGATGCCTTTGATGGCGCCGGAGGAAAGGTATTTCATAATGACGTCGGCGCGTTCGGGAAGCTCTTTTTCGTAAGAAACGGAATTGAACTGTCTGCCGTATTTCGAGTGCACGACAAAACTGCCGGTGAGAGTCAGTATCTCGCCGGGGTTTACGTCCGCGAAAGTGCCGGCAACGGTGATTTCACCGCCGTCGGTCAGCAGTTTCAGTATTGTGTGGCGGTTCAGCTCGTTTACGTATATTACCGAGTTGACCGTCCCTTTGATGATCTCCGTTTCCATTATTTATCTCCGTGTTATTTGCTTTGGCAACGGTGCAGCCGTTGCTCTTCAGAAGCAGTATGCAGAGAATGATAGAAATAAACTCGAAAAAGCCGAATGCGGCGAAAAAGACTATAACATACAACAAGACCGGCGCCGGCATAACATCACCTCTGTAATATTATACTCGGTACCGGTCGTTTGAGTGAGCCGTTTACTTGGCGAGCGCGAGGAGTTCGTCGACCTTGTCTGTCGCTTCCCAGCGGACGCCGAGGTCTTCGCGTCCCATGTGTCCGTATGCGGCGAGCTGAGCGTAGATCGGCTTGCGCAGGTCGAGCATTTTAATTATTCCGTCGGGCGTGAAGTCGAACACCTTGCAGATGATTTCCGAGATCTTGTCGTCCGGTATCTTTCCGGTGCCGAAGGTGTCAACGAACACCGACACGGGCTTCGCGACGCCTATCGCGTAGGCGAGCTCGATCTCGCACTTGGAGGCGAGGCCGGCTTTCACGACGTTCTTTGCGGCGTAGCGGGCGGCATAGGATGCGCTGCGGTCGACCTTGGTCGGATCCTTACCGGAGAAGGCGCCGCCGCCGTGTCTGGCGTAGCCGCCGTAGGTGTCGACGATGATCTTTCTGCCGGTCAGGCCGGAGTCGCCGACCGGTCCGCCGACGACGAAACGTCCGGTGGGATTGATGAGTATGCGCGTTTTATCGTCAATCAGCCCCGCGGGAATCGTGGGCTTAATTACGTTTTCGATTATGCCCCGGCGGAGCGTATCGAGCGAGACGTCGGCGGTGTGCTGAGAAGAAACGACGACGGTGTCGATACGTGAGGGCTTACCGTCGACGTATTCAACGGTGACCTGGGTTTTTCCGTCGGGGAAGAGGTAGGGCAGAACGCCTTCCTTTCTCGCGGCGGTGAGCTTCTTGGCGAGCTTGTGCGCGAGGGAGATCGCGAGCGGCATAAGCTCAGGTGTTTCGTCGCAGGCGAAACCGAACATAATGCCCTGGTCGCCGGCGCCTCCGCCGAAGTTTTCGCTTTCGGATTTATCCTCGAGGGACTTGTTTACGCCCATGGCGATATCGGGAGACTGCTCGTCTATCGAAGTAACGACAGCGCAGGTGTCGGCGTCAAAGCCGCATGCGCTCGTATATCCGATATCACGAAGTGCCTTTCTGACGATACCGGGTATATCGGCATAGGATTTGGTAGTGATTTCGCCCATAACGCTGACGATGCCGGTGGTTACCGTGGTTTCGCAGGCAACTCTGGCGGTGGGGTCGTTGGCGATTATCGCGTCGAGAACGGAATCCGATATACGGTCGCAGACCTTATCGGGATGCCCCTCGGTTACGGATTCACTTGTGAATAGATACTTGCTCATAATGGTTCCTCCTGTATGTAAAATTGATATATTGTGGTATCCAACTAAATATAATACAACTTATTGCGTACAATGTCAAGTTAAAAAATACCTGCGACTCCGTAAGTGATGCAAGTTACCACGACGCCCGCTACGAGCACGCCGACGATAACGGCGAGAAGCGCCTTCCGGAAGCGTATACCGAGGAAGTTCGCGACGAGCGAGCCGGTCCATGCGCCGGTTCCGGGAAGCGGTATCGCAACGAAAAGCGCAAGTCCCAAAAATGACAGATTCTCGCGTTTTTCCGACTTGACTTCCGCGCGGCGTTCCGCCCAAAGCGCCATTTTGCGAGTAAGCTTGAAGCGCTTGAGCCACTCGATGATTTTATGAATAAAGAGCAGTATAAACGGCGCGGGTATCAGGTTTCCGACAATGGATATCAAAAATGACTGCCAGAACGGAAGCCCGAGTACGCACCCGAGCGGTATCGCCCCGCGCAGCTCTATGATGGGAATCATTGAGCAGAAAAAGACTGCGAGCTGCGGCGGGAACGTTTGTGTAAAAAAGGTTTTGATTGCTTCTATCAAGATTACACCTCGCGGTTATCCGTCAATCGTACGTTCCGACTTTTCGGAGTATCATAATGACGGGTTTGAAAAGAAGTCCGGTAACGGCGGCGTTGATGCCGAACTTTACGAGATTGAAGGGGATTATCGGGAAGGGGAGCAGCGTCACGACGATAGCGCGGTCGAGTCCGGTGTAAATGGGGGTAAAGATATAGTTCATCGGCACCATGACGGCGGTCGCAATCAAAACTGCGGCTCCGAGGCCGATTATCGCGAACGGCAACGTCTTCCTGCGCTTGTAAATCAGTCCGCAAACGAGCGCGGCAGTGCCTGTTGCGACAATGTGCATTATTATTCCGAGGTTGAAGCCGCTGACCAAAAGCCCCTGCACGAGAGAAACCACAACGGTCAGAACGACGGACCAGATCGGTGAAATCGCAAGCGAGCAGATGAATATCATTATATCCGCAGGATCGTATTCGAGATACGGCGCGGACGGAAATATCGGGATATGAACCAGGTATACGAGAACGATCGAAATCGCGGCGAACATCGCCAGGATTACTACGGTTTGCAGGTCGAGCTTTGTTTTTTTCATTTCGAGTCCCTCCACATAAAGAAATGCCCACGCAAACCGGGGCATTACTTAAGCGGAGAAAACCAAATCTTTTCTCGTCCGGACTAAGACCGAAAAGGTCAATACCGTCGGTCACGGAATCACACCGTGTCGGCTCCGGGAAGCGCCGGAGTTAGCGGACTTTTACCGCCGGTGGGGAATCTCACCCCGCCCCAAAGATTTACAATGACAGTATATTACCGCGCCGCCGAAATGTCAATAGAAAACGCCAAAATGTGCTATTTTTGATTTTTTTATTAAAATATCAAATTACTCTTGCAAATTATTTAAGCGGAAGATATAATAATAACATATGGTATTTAATGCCGAAAACCGTATTTGGAGGTTCAAATGAAAAAGGTAATCATACTCATACTCACGTTCGCAATGCTTTTGCTCGGTCTGACCGGCTGCTTCGGCTACGGGGCGCAGCAGCAGCAAGCTGCGACGGGTTCGCAGGCGCAGGCGCAGACGGTTTCGTGGACCAGCTACCTGACGCTGCTTATTCCCGTGGTCTTCATCGTTCTTATGTGGCTGTTCCTCATCAGGCCGCAGAGAAAGAAGGAAAAGAAAGCCAAGGAAATGCTCAAGTCGCTGACGGTCGGCGATGAGGTCGTTACCATAAGCGGCGTCGTCGGCAGGATCGTTCAGGTCAAGGACGACGGCTTCGTTATAGAGTCCGGTGTCGACCGCACCAAGTTCAGAGTCAAGAGATGGGCGGTCCAGGAGAAGATAGTTCACGAGAGCAACTGACGCTTAGGATAAGCCGTCATTATTTGTCCGCTTCCCGAATATACATATTCCGGAGGTGGACCGAATGGACGGAAAAAAGAAAGGGCTGTTTTCTGCTTTCGGGCTGAAAACGGTTTTGAAAGGCGTTTTGGCGGGGCTGATTGTAACCGCTCTGCTGTTGTTGCTTTTTGCGGGAGTAATGCTTTGGTTTTCGCTTCCGCTCGCGTGGGAATCCGTTTTGACGTACGCGGCGACTGCCGCGGGAGCGTTCGCCGGCGGCTTCGTCAGCGGCGTTCTGGCGCGTGAAAAGGGATTGAAGTTCGGTGCCGTTACAGGCGCGCTGATGTTTGCGGTCGCGTTTCTGACGGGACTTATAGCGGGACGCGGCGTTCCGGCAGTCGGAGCGATTGCGATTTCCGCGGGAATATCCGTCGGCTTTGCCGCTTTGGGCGGCGCCGTCGGAGTAAACAAAAAATAAGAAAATCAAATAAAGGAGAAGATCAAAATGAAGCGCATTAAGACGATTTCCGAGGGCACCCTCAAGAAAAACCGCGATAACCGCGGCTGCGGCGAGTGCCAGACTTCCTGCCAGTCCGCCTGCAAGACCTCCTGCACGGTCGGCAATCAGAAGTGCGAAAACGCGAAATAAGAACGCGAGAGGGCATCGCCGGTCGACCGGCGGTGCCCGTTTCGGTTTTTCGCAATATCAGTAACGATACGGCGTGCGCCGACCGGCGTTTCGTCCGTATTTAGCTATGGGTGATAGTTTTGGTACATACCTTCAGACAAAACGGAATCAATATCGCGCTTGACGTGGAAAGCGGCGCCGTTCATCTTCCGGACGACGTTTCGTTTGCCGTGCTTGCGGCGTTCCCGGACAAGCTCCCGACGGCAGACGAAGCAGTCGCCGCGCTCGGCGCCGAATACGGCGAAAATGCGGTACGCGAGGCGGCCGCGGAGATAAAAGAACTCGCGGACGACGACATGCTGTACACCTCCGCCGAAGTAATTCCGACGCCTGTTTATTCTTCGCTTATGCCGGTCAAGGCGATGTGCCTGCACGTCGCGCACGACTGCAATCTGCGCTGCGGTTACTGCTTTGCTTCGCAGGGCGATTATCACGGCGCGCGCGGGATAATGCCGCCGGAGACAGGGAAGAAGGCAATCGATTTTATCGCCGCCGCTTCGAAAGGGCGCAAAAACATCGAAATCGATTTCTTCGGCGGTGAGCCGACGATGGCGATGCGAACCGTAAAAGAAACCGTCGCATACGCCAGAAGCATAGAAAAAGACAGCGGAAAGAATTTCCGCTTTACTATAACGACTAACGGGTTGCTTTTGAACGACGATAACATCGACTTCATAAACGCCGAGATGAGCAACGTCGTGCTCTCGCTTGACGGAAGGCGGATTGTCAACGATAATATGCGCAAATGTGTTGACGGATCCGGCTCGTATGATATCATCGTTCCTAAGTTCAAAAAGCTGCTTGAAAAGCGCGGAAGCGACAAAAGCTACTACCTGCGCGGCACGTTCACGCGCGAGAACCTTGACTTTGCCTCCGACTTTGAGCACATCTACGGACTCGGATTCGACGAGATCTCGATAGAGCCGGTCACGGCGACGCCGGACAAACCTTACGCGCTGCGCGACGAAGATCTGCCGCGTATCGCCGAGGAGTACGAAAAGCTGACGAATATCATACTCAAATTGCGCTCGGAAGGCAAAAAGGTCAACTTCTTCCATTTCATGGTCGACCTTGACGGCGGCCCATGCGCCGTCAAACGCCTGAAGGGCTGCGGCGCGGGCAACGAATACGTCGCCGTTGCTCCCGACGGAAGCATCTATCCCTGCCACCAGTTCGTCGGCATGGAGGAATACAGAATCGGCTCGCTCGACGAAGGCATCATCCGCGACGATATACGCCGCGTTTTCGCGCAGTCGAGCATAATGTCCAAGCCCGCCTGCAAGGATTGCTTCGCGAAATACAACTGCAGCGGCGGCTGTGCCGCGGGTAATATTTTCTACGGCGGCGGTATTGACTCGCCCAACACTCAGGCGTGCTTCATGCAGAAAAAGCGCCTTGAATGCGCTCTCGTGCTGAAAGCGGCGGAGTCGGGCGCTCACGTCGAGTTTTGATTTGAGGTAACGGATATGAGAAAAATCGGATTTATCGGCTGCGGCAATATGGCGTCCGCGATGATAGGCGGACTCTTGAAAACCGGCTATTCTCCGGCGCTTATAAACGTATTCGACATCGATGCGGAAAAAGCCGCCGCTTTCGCGGAAAAGGGCGCGCTCGTACGCGCTGACGAAATCGACGTCGCGAAAAACAGCGACGTAGTCGTTCTCGCCGTCAAACCGCAAGTGATGAAGACGTTGCTCGAAAAGCTCGGTCGTGCGAATGAAAACGCCGTCTACGTCAGCATAGCTGCCGGCGTCAGCACCGCGAGCGTCAAGCGCTTCCTCGGGTACGACGCAAAGGTCGTGCGCGTGATGCCGAATACCTCGCTGCTTATGGGACTCGGCGCGACGGCGATCTCGCATTCGGCGCCTGTCAGTGGTGAAGAATTCGGGTTCGTGAAGGGACTTTTCACATCCGGCGGCATCGTTGAAGAGGTCGGGGAAGATATGATGAACGCCGTTATCAGCGTCAACGGCAGCAGTCCCGCTTACGTCTATTACCTCGCGAAAGCCGTCGTCGACGGCGCGGAAAAGCAGGGAATAGACCGCGAGACCGCGCTTCGCCTGTTTACGAAGGTGCTCGAAGGCGGCGCGAAGATGCTGACCGATTCCGGGCTCACGCCGGAAGAACTTATCGACCGCGTCTGTTCCAAAGGCGGCACGACGATCGAAGCGATAAACGTCTTCGACGTGCGCGGCGTGGAAGACGCAGTCGTCGAGGGTATGGAGGCGTGCACGAAACGCGCCTGCGAGCTCGACTTGAAATAACAGTAATACTTTTGCTTGTCCCGTCATAACCATTATCGAAGGTGGGACATGCAATGAAAAGGAAATTACCGCAAATAATCTTCACGCCCCGTGTCGGGCGCCGCAAAAACGCTAAAGACAAGCCCTTCGCGCGCTATCTTACTAACGGATACTTTCTGTTTCTGGCGGGGATAATCCTCGGCTGCATCGTCAGCATATTCGCAAAGCTGCCGGCGTTCATCGGAGGGAGCACACGGCTTACCGCGATACTTTCAAAAACACAGGAGTTTGATTTCGGCGGATACCTTTTCGAGTGCTTCGCGATCTGCATGACCTCCGTCGCGATAGTGTTCGTGCTCGGTTTTACGGCCGCTGCGGCGCCGGTTATATACGCTGTTCCCGTGTTTCGCGGAATCGGCTTCGGGGTTATGATGACTGAGATATACTCCGCGTTTGATCTGAAAGGCGCGCTGATCTGTCTCGTCGCGGTTATTCCTTACGCGGCGGTAACGGTAGTGTCGATATGCGTTCTCTCAATGGACGCGGTGCTGATTTCCGCCTCGCTCACACGCTTCTTATTCGCCGGCGACGTTTCCGGAGTCAACGGAACGCGCCTGCGCGCGTATTTTGTTAAACTAATAATCTCATCTGCGGCCGCGGCGCTCGGCACCTTCGTTCATTGCGCGGGGGTGAAACTGCTGTTGCCGGTGATGTGAAAGGACGTTAAAATGGGACTTCTCGGCAGATACTATGACCAGACCCGCGAGGGCAAAGGCGTTTCAAAAAGCGACCGCCGCGATAAAGGACTGTTCAACTTCTTCGACGTTTACACCACGAACTTCTGGAAGCTGACTCTCCTTGCGCTTATTTGGCTGCTTTTCAGTTTGCCCGTCGTGACGATGCCCGCTGCGACCTGCGGTTTCGTCTACGTCATACGCAACATGGTGCGCAAAAAGGGCGTGTTCCTTTGGAGCGACTTTGTCGACACGTTCACGAAGTATTTCTGGAAATCTCTGCCGCTCGGGATCGCAGATCTGGTCGTATATGCGCTTTCGTATATAGCGGCGCGGTGGTACGGAATCATGGGCGGACTTTTCCCGTTTGAAGAGGGACAGTTCGCGCAGGTCAATATGTTTTATCTCATCGGGTTCGGAGTCGTGTTCGCTTTTGCGGCGCTCTACACGATGATGCGTATGTATTCGTATATGCAGCTCGTTTCATTTGAATTCGGATATTTCCAGATACTCAAAAACTCTTTCTATCTCGCTTGCCTCGGGTTTTTGAGAAACTTTTTCGTAATATTTATCCGCGCTTTCATCGTAGTTATCCTCTGGTATATCGCGACGATAGGGAATACGGTCGGTTTCGGTATCGTGATAGTTATTACCCCGCTGCTCGTCATCGGTTTCCGCGGCTATCTTATCAACTATAACGCCTTTGCGGTGATTTATAAGTACATCGTCGGCCCCTACGAAGAAGAGCAGGCCCAACTAAAAAAAGATGCCGGCGAAGAGACGGAAGAGTCCGAGCCGATATTTACGGACACCGGCAAAAGAGAAGAATAACGACGCGGGCAGTACCTGCTTTCGCGGCGCTCTCCGTGCGGAGGGCGCCTTTTCTTTTGAACGCGTCAAAAAAGCGCGTAAAACCGCGCATAATTCTTTAAAATATCTTGCTTTTTTCTGATTAGTATTGTAAAATTAATCTGTAATATCGTTCAGAAGTCGTTTTCGGCTCTGCTCGAGATATAATGAATCAGCAAACAACATAAAAGGAGATACGTTTATGAAAAAACTGCTTTCCGTTTTTCTTGCGCTTTGCCTGATGCTTCCGTTCGCTGCGGTCCTGCCCGCGAGCGCGGCGTCGTTCGTCGGGACCTTTTTCCCGAACGGCATAGCGAAGCCCGAGCGTCCCATTGCGTATTATACGTGGCATAACGATATGGACAATCTCGATGACTGGTGGATGTGCGATTTCTACCTCTATCAGGTAACGCCGGAATCCGTCAATAATTTCCTTATGGAGGATCTTATTATTGAGAGCAACGGCGGTAATTTGTCCGACGAATACGGTCTGTATTGGTGGAACTCGCTCGTGCAGATCGATATGCGCGTCGATAACGGTCAGTGGATGTCCGCCGGTGAAGATGGCGCGTGGGATCTCCCGGAGACGTATTCGAGATTGACGCTCGAAACGAGAATCGGCTATTCTTCAAGCAATCTCTTCTGGTTCGCCAATACCGATTTCGATCTTTATGATTTCCTGCAGCCCGGTATGGTAGTCGGCGGAACGCTCAATGATGATAACGAATATATCGAAAGAGCGTACTTCGATTTCGATAATCACTCCATCTCCTTCCGCACGCGCTATGCCATAAACTACTTTGAAGCTAAAGACGAAGCCGAACCGCAGGTGATACTCAGTCCGTGGTCCGGCGTTACGACCGTAGGCAAAAACGGCAACAACGTCGTTCCCGAGCTCCCGGACGAGCTCGAAGCGCCGGTCATTTCCGATCTGCGCGAAGGCCCCGAGGAGGAATACAACGTTATTTTCCAATTTAACAACGAGCTTCCTTCAAGCATTTCCCGGACGGAGATTGCGTCCTATATCAGCGGATACGGCGATTTCGGCGGCTTTTATGCCCAAATGCGCATAAACAACGGCGACTGGTTTGACGTCGACGTTGTCAACGGCGCGTGGTACAGCTCCGGCGTTCGCGAGGTGTGGTTCTACAAGGACGAAGTGCCGTATAACCCCGGCGATAAGCTCGAACTGCGAGTCAAGATTTCCGGCAACAATTATTATGAAGAAGGCAGCCCGTGGTCGAACGTTATCTCCATTGCGGGCGATCACGTCAAGCCGTATATATCGCTCTCCGGCAACAGCTGGGCGAAAAACGGCGACGACATCAACTGGACCTGGGAATCCAACGCTGTTCCGGAATCTCTCTCGCTTGAAGTCAGCGAGACCGGCGAGGAGGGCAGCTGGACTACTCTGAAATCCATCGGTCCCGACGCGGAATTTACCGTTGATTACAAGTCCGAGTATAAAGACAGCGGCAGATACTTCCGCGTCAAGGGCGTATTCGAGGGCGACGAGGTCGTTTACAGCCAGGCTTACTGGACGGAATGGAGCAACTATCCGTACTTCACCGTTTATCCGCAGGGCGCGACCGTACCGAGCGGTCAGAGTTATACTGTAACCTGGGACGTCGACCGCGAACACGTTTCCGCCTGGCTCGAAGAATACGACACGGATGCGGAGGATTGGAGAACGGTTCGCGAAGACCTCCCGAAGAGCTTCACTCTCGACGGTAAGTACAATCAGGTCTGCGAATATCGCGTCTGGGTGTCTTTCGACGGCTATGAACCGATATACGAATATTTCGCCGTCAACTGGAGCGGCTACTACTTCACGGAGCAGCCGGTAGGCGAAGCGGTGCAGATCGGACACGATAACGGCACCGGATGGGAACTCTCGCATGATCCCGATTCTATCCAGATAATGCGTGAAGAAAACGAGGACTGGATGGTCGACGATGAGCTTACCGCGCTTGTCGATCCCAATATCAATAACGACAGCATTACCGTTCACAACGACGGCTGGGACGGTTCGCTTCACCTGAAGGTCGTCGCGTGGTACGGCGACACGGCCGTTGAGAGCGATGATTTCTACCTCGGCTGGTACTATATGAAGGGCGACTTTGACGACGATCAGCAGATCACCGTTGCGGACGCGCTCCGCGCCCTCCGTATTGCCGCCAAGCTCGTTGCGGGGACAAACTCCGATATGAAGATAGGCGATATCGATCTCGATCAGCAGATTACCGTTGCGGACGCTCTGAAGATCCTCCGCGTCGCGGCGAAACTCGCGGATTACAACACCCTTATCGCGTAATCCGAACCGCGGGATTTGATCACAATCCGGCCGAAGGGGAAACCCCTCGGCCGGATTTTTAGTATATATGCGCTCTTGACTTTGATGCGTCGCGCAGATATAATTAATATGTGACATATGATCATTTATTGGTGTGAGGTAGGCATATGAGATTATTCAGAAAGGCCATTGCGTTTATGCTTACACTCTGCCTTGCGGGCGGAGTGTTTACCGTTATTCCTTCGCTGCTTTCCAATGCCGAGGAGATTGATGAATATACCGCGTTATATACTTCTTTCGACGACGGAGCCGTCGCCGGGGAAAACTATTTCGGCATTCCGATGCGCGGATACTACGACGAATCGCGCGCTATGAACGTTTATACTTCAACGACTAACGACTGGCTTATGTCGATGGTCAAAACGGCGGCAGCCAATCAGCCGACCGTTGAATCGCGCGGTCCTGAAAAACTGATAGACGGCGTCGCGTCTACGAGCTATTCAACAAACACTGATTTTCCGGTCGTTATAACATATACAATGCGCGAACCTGTCAAAGCTGTCGTTTATTCGATTACCTCGACGAACAATTACAATACCAACGCGCCTATGGACTGGAGCTTTGAGGCCTCCGCCGACGGCGAAGAGTGGACAGAACTTCATTCTATAAAAGGCGTTGAGTTTGCCAAGCGCTCGCAGACGAAGAAGTATTCGTTTGACAATGAGGAATACTATAAGTTCTATCGCATGGTTATAACGAAAAAAGCCGGCGGTGAAACCTCCGGTATAGTCCAGTTTTCCGATTTCATCATTCGCGAGAACGCCGGAGCGAACAATCTCAACACAGGCGCGCTGCTTGCCGAAATCGTCGAGGGCGGTCCGGCAAACACTTTTGTCGACACGGGAAGTAAGCCGTGGAACGGCGAGCACTGTATGCGTGTTACCGGCAAACACTCCGGCACCGGCAGGGGATATTCCAACGCGTATATTTTTGATCACCTGATGATTCCCGTCACTGAAAACACCTATTTCAGTTATAATATCCTTCCCGATTTCGAGGATATTCCCGATGCGTCACCTGCAGACAACTACGATTATGAATACACGAGTCAGTACGTTGCGCTCGATTTGCGTTTTACTGACGGCACCTACTTAAGCGACCTCGGCGCCGTCGATCAGAACTATCACGGCATTTCCGCACGTGCTCAGGGTGAAACGAAGGCGCTGTATGCGCGCAACTGGAATATGATCGAAGTTCGCGTCGGCGACTGGGCGGCGGGCAAAACCATCGACAAGGTCGTTGTCGTCTATGACAAGCCCGCAAACGGAAGCGAAAGCGGCGCGAATGTACTGACCTATATCGACGACGTCAAAATCTGCGACCGCGCTCCGCTCGTATGCGACAGTCTCGTGGATTATACCGACCCGCGCCGCGGAAGCAACGATGGCGCCGCGCAGACGAACCGCGGCCTGACTTATCCGGCGGTTTGCGTGCCGCACGCTTTCAATCTCTGGACGCCGTCAACTAGCGACGGGCACAGGCAGCTTTACAGATACCATCCCTCTAACGTTATTCAGCATTTCATGATAACTCACCAGGCGAGTTTCCATTTGTTTGACTACGCCGCGTTCATGTTTATGCCGAACACTTCAATCAAGGATCCGACGAGGGGCGGGCTCAACTGCGCGTCGAGAAAATGCGATTTCGACCGCAATAACGAGATCTGCCACGCGAATTACTACTCCGTCGTGCTTGCGGAAGGATCGCCCGCGAGCGGCGTACGCGTCGAGATCGCGCCGACGGACCACGCGGGCATCGTGCGCTTCACATATCCCGAAAACAGCGCGAACGTAAATGTTATTCTCGACTCCGTATGCTCGTATATCGGTCGCGCCGGAATGGATGCGTCCTGGTCAATGAGCTTTTCCGACGACGGCGGGAGCTTCAGCGCGGTAATCGACTACGGATCAAACGAACTTGATACTTATTATCCGCGCATGTATCTTTACGGCTCCTTCGATCAGCTCCCGACGAGCAGCGTCGTTACGGATATTGCGGGACGAGACATCGGCGCCGCCGTGTTTGAGAAGGGGACGACCGAGGTCGTCATGCGCCTCGCGACTTCGTATATGAGCGTCGCTCAGGCGGAGAAAAACCTGCGCCTTGAAATCGCCGATACCGACACTCTTGAGGACGTAAAAGACAGAGCCGCGGCGCTCTGGAATGACATTCTCGGCGTTATCGAAGCCGAAGACATGAATGAGGAAGAGACCGTCGCGCTGTATTCAAATCTTTACAGACTCAACGTTTTCCCGACAAATATGAGCGAGAATACCGGCACAGCCGACGCGCCGCATATCGCGCATCTCGATCTTTATCACAGTACGTTTACGAATCCCGTAATCAAAGACGGTCCGCTTTACACCACCAACGGATTCTGGGATACCTACCGCACCGCATGGGCGGCTTACGCGCTGCTCACTCCGGAGCTCGACGGTGAGATGCTTGACGGTCTGTTGGCGCATTATAACGACGTAGGTTGGGTGGGACGCTGGCTCAATCCCGGCGGCGTAAATGCGATGGCGGGCACCAGTTCCGACGTCGTTTTCGGCGACGCGGCGGTGAAGGGTATAGAGTTCGATAAAGAAACCGCGCTGCTTTCTGCGCTCCGCAACGCGTCGACTCCGGCATCCGGCAACTTCGGCCGTCCGAACGTGACCGTTAATCCGTTTGCCGGTGTGGATAACTACGGTAACCTTTGCTGGCATCTCGAAAGCGCCGTCAACGATTACGGAATCGCACAACTCGCGAAATCGCTCGGTTACGAAGCTGAATATGATTATTATCTCGACCGCGCGAAGGATTATATGAACGATTTTGATGAAGAACTCGATTTCTTTGTCAAATACAGGTACGGCGCGTTTGTTTATAATTCCGAGAATTACAATCCTTACGACTGGTCACAGGGTTATATCGAGACCAACGGCTGGGGCACGGCTTTCTCCGTGACTCAGGACGCTAACGGGCTTGCGCGGCTTTACGGCGGCAAGGAAGCGCTCGCCGCGAAACTCGAGCAGCTGTTGAACGCTTCCAACAGATGGGAGCAGGGCACTTACGACTGGCAGTATGAAATGTATGAGGCGCGCGAGGTGCGTATGGGACAGTATCAGCACAGCAATCAGCCCTCGCACCATATCCTTTATATGTTCACTTACGCGGATCAGCCATACAGAACGCAGGCGCTTACACGCGAGGCGCTCGGGCGGTTGTTCGTCGGCAACCGCTTCGGCCAGGGCTACATAGGCGACGAAGACAACGGAGAGATGTCGGCATGGTATATCCTGAGCGCGCTGGGATTCTATCCTCTCAATATGGGCTCGGGCGAATACGCGATCACTTCGCCGCTATATAAAAAATACACTCTGCATTTGCCGACCGGCGACCTCGTCGTTACGGCGGAGAATAACAGCCCCGAGAACGTTTATATCCAGTCGATGACGATCGACGGAGTGCCTTATTACGATTGCTTCATTTCGCACGCCGAGTTGTTGAAAGCGAAGAAAATAACCTTCGTTATGGGCAATACGCCTTCCGACTGGGGCGTCGGCAGCGACGGCGCTTCCGTAACGGGGAAGCGCGAGAAACTGAATACCGCCGAGGATTTCTCCAAGGAAGCTGGCAAGACCTATTCCGGCATAACTTCGGGCGCGAGCATGTTTATCGACAGTTCCTCGACGCCCGCGGGCGTCAACGGCAACGGAACGGTGGATTTCGAATTCGCGGAGCCGAAGAAGGTCGAGATGATAACCGTCACGTCGGGAAGAACGCAGAACATAAGTATCGGCATAAAGCTTTACGGCTCCGCAACGGGCGAAGAGGGCAGTTACGCCGAACTGATCAACGAGCA
The DNA here is from genome assembly GCA_017616855.1 of Clostridia bacterium. Taxonomy (GTDB): domain Bacteria; phylum Bacillota; class Clostridia; order Oscillospirales; family RGIG8002; genus RGIG8002. The sequence goes on from JAFZXI010000077.1 coordinate 59,459, forward strand.
GAACGTAAACTATCAATGGACGCAGTACGTCAGACCTTTCAAGGTCGCCGAGCCCGCGGAGTACAAATACTACCGCCTTGAGTTCTCCGGCAGCGGCAGCTTCCAGATAGGCGAAGTTGAACTGCTCGGTAACTTCCACGAATATGAAGAAATCGTTGCGGGCGATATCGACGCTGACGGCGACGCCACGGTTATAGACGCGCTGTCCGCGCTGCGTATTTCGCTGGGACTTCGTCCGGTGCGCGACGCGGTCGAGGTTGCCGATATGGATGCCGACGGCGCTATTACCGTCAGCGATGTGCTGCTCATAATGAAAAAGGCCGCGAGACTGATATAAGCTTGCGAGAACAGAAAACACCGCCCGTCTGCAGTTGCAGGCGGGCGGTGTTTTTTAGGTTGTTTATTATGCTTTGAAGTTGTATCTGCCGGAGTCGATTTCGTGCGTTTTGCCGCCGAAAACGACGGTTCCCGTTACGTTCGGCGGGAGCGTGACCTCGAGCGTCGTTCCGTCCCGCGTCTTTTCCCATTTTGCGGCGACCTCTCCGAAAGGAGTGCCAACGGTTGCGGCTGTATTATCCATATCATTCCGGATGAACGGCTCAATCCGCACTTTTTTATATCCCGGCAATTCCGGCGAAATGCCTGCTAACCGCTTGACGAGCCACAGTGCCGGCGCACTGCCGAGGAAGGCGTGGTTCTGCGATCCGCCGCCGTTGAAATGCTCGGGGAAGGCGGTTGCTCCGCATTCGTTGATAAGATAAAGCCAGCCGCCCTTGTTTCTGTTTTTGAGCAATCTCATGGCGACGTCGCTTCTGCCGTTTTGCGAGAGGGCTTCGAGCAGGCACGCTGTTCCCATAAAGCCGCAGGTGGATGTGTGCTTGTGCTCGATATCGCTGACGAGGCTCGCGGTTACGGCGGTTCGCAGTTCGTCGGGACATATGCCGAAATAAAGAGCGTGAGCGTTTGCGCTCTGACTGTTATTGTCGTAGTATACGCAGTTTGCGTCTGATTTTAAGTATTTACCGTTAAGCGAACTGCGTATGGAGGCGGCAAGCGCGGCGAAACTTTCCGCGTCTTTGTCTCCGGCGGCGTCGCATAGTTTTGCGAGAAGGTACGCGCATCTGAAGAAGTATGCCGTTGCGAGGAAACGTGGACTTGCGGGTTCCGCCGCTATCCAGTCCTTATAACTCAAATAACGCTCCGATATCGTGAAGTCGTCGTCGCATATTTCTTCAAGCAGCGAAACCCATGATTTCATCATCGGGAGAAAGCGCCTGATGAGCCGTTCGTCTCCGTATTGGTTGTAAAGCGTGAACGGTATAATCACTGCCGCAGCAGGCCAGTTTACGTCGATGCAATCGTCGGTTGAAAGCGGAAGCTCAACAGGTATCCAGCCGTTCCCGCGCTGAGAGTCGCGCATGCTTTCGAGCCATTGAGTGTAGAAGTTGCGAACGTCAAAGTTTACGCATTCGGCTTCGCAGACTGCGTAAGCGTCGGCGGTCCAGCCGCGGCGTTCTCTTTCGGGGCAGTCCGTGGGAATGTTTATGAGATTTGAAAGAAAGCTTCTTCGCGCGGTTTCGTATATTGCGTTGATCTCCTCGTCGGAGCAGGCGAAACGCGAGGCGTATTCGACGTCGGAACATATGCGGTGAGCCGTCAGCTCCGGCGTGTCGTCACAGCCGTGAATCACAACGTATCGAAAGCCGGTATACATGAACAGGGGAGTGTATTCTTCAATCCCGTCTGAAGCGAAAGTGTATCTGTTATATGCGCCGCGCCATGAGTCGAAGACGGGCGCTCCGTCCTCGAGCTTCTCAGAGTATCGTATTTCGACGGTTTTGCCGACTTTTCCTTTTATACGCAAACTGACGAATCCGGCAAGATTTGTGCCGAAATCGGCGATATAAGCATCGTTACGGGCGGTGATGCTTATCGGTTTGAGGCAGCTTGCGATTCTCACCGGAGAGGTATGCTGCCGCAAAAACAGCGGCGCGAGGTCGATTATAGGATTATTTTCTCCTGCGAACTCCCAGTCGGAATCGTCGAAGCCGGCTTCCGCCCAGCCCTCGAGCGCGCTGCGCGCGTCGTATTCTTCGTATTTGCCGTGCTGCATGCTTTCGCCGTAGCCGAGTGAATAACCGCCGCCGGTTTTCGTTTTCCATTCTTCACGGCGGCAGTCAACGTAAATCTCCGCGCCGTCGGTATACTTGATTTTGATAATTACAGACGAGGTGTTTGCGAGCATCAGCCCGATGGCGTTTTGCCCTTCCTTGAGCATATCCTTCACGTCGCGGCAAACGTATTGCGCGGTAAAGTATTCAGACGCGCCCGGGAAACAAACGAAACCATCCACGCGCTTTCCGTTTATGAACGGCACGCATGAGTTGCCTTTGTCGCCGAACGCGCCGATAAACGCGTATGCGTAGCGTATTGTGTCTTTATTTTTTAGTGTGAATTCGTGCCTGTAAAAATGGACGCTCCCGTAATGCCAGATGCGCAGCCAGTCGCCGCGCCATTGGTGCGCTTTGAAAAAACCGGTGACAAACTTTGCGGTCACCGGCCGGGAAGGCGAGTCGGTTTCATCCCAAACCATAACCGTAAACGTGTATTCGCTCATCGGCGTCAGTTTGTTCTCGGGTTCAATTTCGATTCCAAACTGCCGGTCCGAAATCACTTTTCCGGAATCCCAGACGGTTTCGCCGTTTTCTCCGAAAACAGATATGCGATATGCGGTCTGGCGCGCGCCGTTAGTATCGGAGGCAAGCTTCCAGCCGATTACGGGATTCAGCTCATCGATGCCGAGCGCATTTTCTTGATATTCACATGTCGGCGAGTGGATAGTCAGCGGCATAGCGCACCTCTCTTAGAAGAAACCGGAGACCGCGGCATTATCGCAATCTCCGGATTTATTATTTCTTTTCGCTCTTGATGTACATTGATCCGACAATTGAATTGACAAAGCCGGTGGGCAGGAGTTTGTTGAGAACCGCGAAGACTTTGTATTTGCCTCCTGCGACAGTCAGCGGTTTCGGACGCTTCTTTTCAGCAAGCTTGACGATGATTTTAGCGACCTTTTCCGGCGGCATGCCGTTGATTTCGTCCTTTTCCATAACGGCGACAGACGCCTTGACCGTATCAGAGTAAATGGTCTTTTCGCCGTCGTTTTTAATGCGGGCCGCCGTGAACCCTGTGCGAACGTCGCCGGGCATTACCGCGCTTACGCGGACGCCGAAGGGTTTGAGTTCGCTGCGCATCGCGAGCGTAAGCGAGTTGATTGCTGATTTGGAGGCGGAATAAAACGCCTGATAAGGAATCGAAAAGATTGCCGCCGCAGAGCTGACGTTAACTATCGCGCCCTTTGTTTCGCGAAGCAGGGGAGCCGCGTGCTTTGCGCAGACGAACTGCCCGAAGAAGTTGACGTCGAATTGGCGCTTTGCGTCTTCCGTATCGGTCAATTCGGTGGCTCCGGAAATGCCGAAACCGGCGTTATTGACGAGCGCGTCCAGTCGTCCGGACTCTTCCTTAATGCGCGAAAACGCGGCAATAACGGTGCTTTCGTCGGTAACGTCGGTCGCGATGTGCGCGATACGCTCATCCTTAGGGGCGGTACGGCTCAGACAGTAGACCTTGCAGCCGCGTGAAAGGAACATTTCCGCGGCGGCGAGCCCTATTCCGCTTGAAGCGCCGGTTATCGCGACGACTTTTTCGTTAAGCATTCTCTTCAACCACTCTCTTTATAATGTCGAGCGCTTCGTCGATGATCGCCTCGTTGTGCGTGGCCATGAGACTCGTGCGGAGCAGGCATTCGGTGGGTGTCGTAGCGGGCGGAAGCACCGGATTGACGTAGACGCCTTCGTCAAAGAGTATCTTGCCGATTGTAAGCGTTCTTACTTGCTCGTAGGTATAGAAGGGAACTATCGGAACGCGCTTGTTGTCGGCGTCGCGGATCGCGAGGCCGCGTTTCTTCATTCCGTCGCGCAGATATTCGGCGAGGTCGCCGAGACGCTTGACGCGTTCGGGTTCGCGCTTCATGATTTCGAGGGCTTTCAGAGCGGTCGCACAGCAAGCGGGGGGGATTGAGGCGCTGAAAATGAAGGGGCGCGAGGTGTGTCTGACAAACTCGCAAACTTCGTTGCTGGCGGCCATGTATCCGCCGAGACTTGCGAGCGACTTGCTGAAAGTTCCCATGATAATATCGACTTTATCGGTCAAGCCGAAATAGCTTGCCGTGCCGCGTCCGCCTTCGCCGATAACGCCGAGGCCGTGCGCGTCGTCAACCATGACTCTCGCCTTGTATTTCTCGGCAAGTTCGACTATTTCCGGAAGCTTGCACATGTCTCCGCTCATACTGAAAACGCCGTCGGTAACGATCAGTTTTCCGGCTTCAAGCGGGACCTCGGAAAGCTTCTTTTCGAGGTTGGCCATGTCGTTATGCTTGTATCTTATTATTTCCGCGTAGCTGAGTTTGCAGGCGTCATAGATGCTCGCGTGATTCTCGCGGTCGTTGAAAACGTAATCGTTTTTACCCGCTATCGCGGAAATTATGCCGAGGTTGGACTGGAATCCGGTTGAGAAGGTAACGCAGTCTTCTTTGCCGACAAAATCCGCGAGCTCGCGCTCAAGCTGATTGTGTAAATCAAGAGTTCCGTTGAGAAAACGCGAGCCGGAGCAGCCGGAGCCGTACTTTTCAAGCGCTTTAACGCCTGCTTCTATGACTTCTGGATGAACGGTCAGACCGAGATAGTTGTTCGAGCCGAGCATTATGCGGCGTTTGCCTTCCATAATGACTTCGATATCCTGCTTTGATTCCAATTCGTGAAAGTATGGGTAGATACCCATTTCCTTAACGTCTTTCACTAAATGGAAATCCCTGCACTTTTTGAACAGCGGCATAATATGACCTCCAAATATTTATAAGTTGATTATACACTTTTAAGTCTGATATGTCAATAAATATTTCGCGCCGCGTCCGGCTGTATTATTCGGCTAAAACATCACAGAATAATCCTATGAAAATCTGTGTTTCGGAGCGTGTTTATGACGAATTCAGGGAATAGTAATCCGTTGTTTTCGGCGGGAGAAAAAGCGGGTTTTGAGTATAAGAATTGCAGAAAGGCCGTGTCGTTATCTGTCCTTCGCGGAAAGATGTTATCCGATATGAAGCGAATCAGAAAAACATATGAAAAAGCGTCGCTCGGCGCGCTTCCGTCTACGAAAGAACACGCGCCCAGGGAATGGCTTTGCGATAATTATTACCTCATCGACAGAGAGGGAAAGTCGACTGCTTCGTCGCTAAAACGCCGTGCGAAGGTAGCCGCCGCTCATGACTGTTTGCCTGTTGTGTTTCATCTTGCGTCGTCTTTGATCGAGGCGGCGGGAAAGGTCGGAAAAGAAGAGATAGAAGTATATCTTTCCGGCGTTCAACGCGAGTATTTGCTTTCTAACGCGGAATTGTTTCTGTTTCGTGATATGCTGACAGCCGCCGTTGTTTCCGCGATAGCGAAAGAGTGTAATGCGATTGCATCTGGCGAAGGCGGCAGTGCGGAGCTTATGTCATGCTGTGTCGGGACGCTTCGCGTTATGTCCGGAGCCGATATGTCGGAATGTCTCGAGAAGCTGAGCGCGTCGGAAGTGTATCTGCGCCGCGATCCCGCCGGCGTTTACTCTGATATGAGCGAGGAGACTAAAGAATACTACCGCGAGTGCGTTGCGGAAGGAGCGCGGCGCGAAGGCGTCGGCGAAGCTGAGTTTGCGAAGGCGGCGCTCGAAAAAGCCGAGCGCGCGACAGGAGGGAAACGCGAAAAGCACATAGGACTGTATATTGTCCCGGAAAAAAGCGCCGTATGCGGACGGATATTTACGGCGGTCTACTATTCTGCGCCGTTTATTATCGCTGCGGCTGCGTGGTTATTGACGGGGAACGCAGTCTTTACGCTGATGCTGCCTGTGCCGTTATGGTGTTTATGGTATGCCGTGCAGGAAAACGTTGCGGGCGCATTTGTCAAGCGAAGGTTCGTGTGCTCGCTCGATCCGGAAAAGGTTGATGTAACGCGTATTACCATTGCAATTTCGTGTCTCCTTACGTCGCCTGAGCAGGTTAAGAGACTCGCTAAAAGTCTCCTGCAGGTTAAGCTTTCGGGAAGGGGCGTCAGATGCGGACTAGTTGCGGATTTAAAGGAAAGCGTGACCGCCGTGCGTCCGGAGGATTCTCATATACTCGCGGTCGCCGAAAAGGAGATTGCGAAGCTCAACGACGAATTCGGCGGCGGTTTTTTCGCCGTTGTAAGAAAGCGCAGTTATTCGTCGGGGGAAAGGAAGTATATGGGACGGGAACGCAAGCGCGGAGCGATAAACGAGTTTGTCCGTTATATCAACACCGGAGTATCCGATTATGCTTCTTTGACCGGAGATCTTAAAGGCGTTGTCGGGAGCGAGTATTTGCTCACGCTTGATGCTGATACTTCGCTGTCAATCAATGCCGCAGCTGAGCTTACCGCGGTTTTGGAACACCCTATGAACAAAGCGGTCGTGGTTGACAATGCTGTTAAATACGGGTACGGAATAGCGGTTCCGAAGTTGACTACCGATATCGAATCTTCCTCACGCAGTTTGTTTTCCCGCATATTCGCGGGATCGGGCGGTTTGCACAGTTACGGGGGAGCAGGCGGAGATTTGTATATGGATCTTTTCGGAGACGGGCTATTTACCGGCAAGGGATTGATTGACGTAAAGGCATTTAATGCGGTTATTGACGGAGCGTTTCCGGATAACAGAGTCTTAAGCCACGACATAATCGAAGGCGGCATACTACGGGCTTGTGTCGTCTCGGAAACGGAACTTTCGGATTCTTTTCCGACAACTGTAAAAGCGTGGCTGATCCGCGCTTCGCGTTGGATCCGCGGAGATTTTCAGAATGCGTTTTTTCTCAGAAGGAATCGTAAAAACGCAAAAGGCAATACAGTCAGAAACGAGTTCGGTTGTTCCGACAGATTCAAGCTGTTTGATAACATACGCCGCGCGGTTTCGCCGGTTTTCATCGCGTCGGCGTTCGCCGTTATTGCGTTTTCTGATTATCAGTATAAGCCGTTAGTTCTCATATTGCTGCTTGCTTCGGCTTCGGCGGGCGAGGTCGTTGCGACGCTCAGGGGCATTTTTAAGCCGCGCATCGCGTTCAGGAGGTACATTACCCGAGGGTTTTCGGCGTTTATGGCCGGCTGCGCCAGAATAATACTCAATGTTATGATGCTGCCGCAGCTTGCGGCGATAGCGGTTTATGAGGTTGTAAAGGCGCTTTGGCGCGCGCTCGTATCTCATAAGAATATGCTTGAATGGCTGACCGCCGCAGAGGCCGAAAGCGGGAAAAGAAACGGTATGCTCGATTACTATCTGTATTTCCGCTTTACCGCGATTGCCGGAATAATGTCGATGCTGAGCGGCAGGATACCGCTTGCGGTCGTGGGAGCGCTTTGGCTGCTTGCGCCTGCGGTTTTTTGCGAAATATCGCGACCCGGCGTGTGGAAGACGCGTACACTGAACGCCGAAGACGAGGAGTTTTTGTATTCGTTTGCCGCTGCGACGTGGCGTTTTTTCGACAGATACGTCACCGAAGAAACAAACTATCTTCCGCCTGATAACGTGCAGTATTCGCCATACCGCGTCGCGATGCGCACGTCGCCGACGAATATCGGATTGTATTTGCTTTGCGTGCTCGCGGCCCGCGATCTCGGCTTTATTGACAGCAGGGATATGTGTGAGCGTTTGACGTCGACGCTTGAAACGCTGAAAGCGGCTGAAAAATGGCACGGTAACCTTTATAACTGGTACGACCTGAAAACTATGGAGCCGCTGAAACCGGAGTACGTTTCGACTGTAGACAGCGGCAATCTGCTTTGCTGTCTTACCGCTTTGAAAGAGGGGGTTAAGGATTATTTTTGGGAGTGCCCGGAGTTGAAATCCGTTTCCGAGGCGTGTGAAAAACTCGCTTCCGAAGCCGATTTATCAAAGCTTTACGATGAACGCAGAAAACTGTTCTATATCGGATACGACGCCGCGGTCGGCGTTTTCGGAAACAATATGTATGACATTCTCATGAGCGAAGCGCGCATGACGAGTTATTACGCGATTGCGAAGAAGATTGCGAATAAGCGGCATTGGGGTATGCTCGGCCGTTTATTCGCGGGCGTCGACGGCTACGTAGGACCTGTGTCCTGGACCGGTACGATGTTCGAGTATTACATGCCGCATCTTCTGCTTCCGGTCGTATCGGATTCACTCACCGACGAGGCGCTCCGCTACGCGCTCTATTGCCAGAAAAAACGCACTTCCGCGAGCAAACTGCCGTGGGGTGTTTCGGAAAGCGGATTTTACTCATTTGATATGGGGCAGAACTACCAGTATAAAGCGTTCGGCGTGCAGAAGCTCGGCTTGAAGCGCGGGCTTGACGAGGAACTTGTCATTTCGCCTTATTCGACCTTTTTAACGCTTCCTTTTGCTCCGGCGGATTCAACCGCGAATCTTAAAAAGCTCGTCAATATGGGAATGAACGGTGAGTTCGGATTATATGAAGCCGTTGATTTCACCGCCTCGCGTACGGGCGGCGGTTTTGCGATTGTTAAGAGTTATATGGCGCATCACATGGGCATGACGCTTGTTTCGCTGACTAACTGCCTTCTCGGCAACGTTATGCAGAAACGTTTTATGCGGGACACAGACATGCGCACGGCTCAGAAGTTGCTTGAAGAGGCGATATACGACGGCGTTTCCCTTTATAAAGGCATCAGCGCCGCGGATGTCAGATACAAGGCGAGAAGACTCTCGGAGGAAGGCGTCGTCTGTTCTGAATGCAATCCCTCGAATCCTCGGGCGCTTTTGCTGTCGAACGGCGAGTTTTCAACCGTCATAACCGACGGCGGCAGCGGCTTTTCGAGATGGGACGGCATAGACGTTTCTGTTCACAGAAGGGACCTTGCGGCGAATCCTTCAGGCGTTTACGTGCTGCTGAAAGAGGAGAAAAAGCCGGCGTTTTCCGTTACCGCCGACCCCCTGCGCGACTGCACTCCGCATAAGGCGGAGTTCGGCTCCGCATCGGCGGTTTTCACCGCTGTTAACGACGGGCTTGAAGCGGCGATGAGCGTCAGCGTTCACGGCAGGATACCAGCGGAAATCAGGGTTATCAAGATTGGTAATACAGAAAAGCGAAAAAAGGATACGGAACTCTTGATTTATACTGAACCGGTTATGCAAAACGGGCGCGACCACGCCGCGCACCCTGCGTTTTCTGATCTGTTTATAATGTGCGAATACCGCGAGGTCGAGCGCTGCCTGTTGATGTGGCGCAGGGGTGAAGATGAAGAGGAGGAAGCGTGTGTCGCGTACGGGTTTGCCGACCCCGATACCGCGTTTGAATTCGAAACCGACAGAAGCGCCGTGTTGAATAAAGGTATGGGAGTATTCTCAATCGGCGAGGCGTTTTCAAAGGAGTTTTCCTCCGCCGACGGAACGCCGGTGATTCCGTGCGTTGCGATACGGACTCGTTTTTCGCTTCGCGGAGGCGACAAGAAAAAGACGGTATTTCTTCAATGCGCCGGCAGGAACAGGGAAGAGGCGGTTTCGCGATTTATGCTCGTAAGGAAGCAGAGCGTGCAGAACATGATGAAAACGTCATGGGAATCCGCGGGCAACATGGCAGCTTCGATTTCGTGCACGGCGTCGGAAAACCGCCTGCTCCAGACACTTTTGCCGCGCGTGTTTTTTGACACCCCTAAAACCCGGGCCACAGCTGAAGCCGTGCGTTTTAATACGCTCGGAAAAAAGGAGTTGTGGAGTCTTTCGGTTTCCGGGGACAATCCGATAGTCGCCTGCGCCGTTTCCGGAAAAGATGATCTGGAACGAGCGGCCGCGCACATCAACGTACGCAGAATCGCTGCGGTTAAGGGCGCGAGATACGATCTTTGCATCATTTACGGAGAGGGCGGAGCATACGACGGTGAATTGCGCTCGGCGCTTGAGGATATCGCGTTCCGCAACGGCGGAAAAGGAATATATCTTATAGACGCCGCGAAGGCGGGATATGAAAAGGTGCGTCTGCTTAAAGCCGCGAGCGTCTACGCCGAGGATTGCGGCGAAACAGATGTAAAAGAGGTTGCGTCTCATAAGTCGGAGCCGTTCACGGTTTTGTGCGGGGAACCGCTTGCCGACGGCGCGGAAACGGAATCTTTCGTTCCGGGCGGAGCTTTTGAAAAAGACGCTTTTACCGCATATCCGCAGAAAAGCAGCAGCCCGTTGCCGTGGTGTTTTCCTTTGGCAAACGAGTCGTTTGGTACGCTTGTTTCGGATTCGTCGCCGGGGTTTTCGTTTTTTCTGAATTCGAGGTTGAACCGTCTTACTCCGTGGAGCAACGACTATATGGCGGATAATATCGGCGAAAAGCTGTTTCTTAAAACCGGAGAGAGGTATTATGACCTGACTCACGGCGCTTTTGTGCGTTTCGGTAAAGGATATGCTGAGTACCGTGTTACCGCAGGGGGATTTTGCGTAAAAACCGTTGTATCCGTTCACGGAAAAATGCCGGTCAAAATAATCCGGGTTTCAGTAGAAAACGCGTCGACTGAGTTGGCTGAAACCTCGGTCGCGTATTATACCGAACCGCTTCCGGACGACAATGCGCAGTGCCTTGTTAAGTTATCGGAACGCGGCGGGATGCTCTTTGCGGAGAATCCTTATAACGACGATTATCCGGAAATGTGCGCCTGCCTTTCCTGTTCCGAAGAAGTGCATTATGTTACGGGGAGGGAAACCTTCCGTTCGGGAGAATGGTCGTCAAAAGGGAACATTACCGAAAAACCGTGCGCGGCAGCGATATCGGATATGAATATAAAACCGGGCAAGACCGCAACCGTTTCGTTTTTCTTTTCGATGGCAAGAGGTAAACGGGCCGCGGCGTATCCGCACAGGTTTTTTGCCGCGTATCCGGATAAAGCTTTCGATAATGCGGACGGCGGCGAACCTGCGTATAGGATTAACACGCCGTCTGAGGAACTTGACCGGCTGATTAACTTTTATCTGCCGTATCAGGCGAAAGTGTCCAGGGTATTGAGCCGCACCGGATTTTCGCAAAACTCAGGCGCCTACGGATTCCGTGATCAGTTGCAGGACGTCTGCGCTATGATTTGTTCCGACCCGGATCTCGCGGAAAGGCACATATTGAAAGCGGCCTCGGCGCAGTTTGAGGAGGGGGATGTGCTTCACTGGTGGCATAAGCTTCCCAAATCGTCAGGCGGCTTCAAAGGCGTCAGAACGCGCTGCTCTGACGATTTATTCTGGCTTCCTTATGCGGTTTCAGAGTATGTTTCCGTCACCGGAAAGAGCGATATTTTGCACAAAATTGTCAACTTTATCAAGGGAGACAATCTTTTATTTAACGAAACTGAAAAGTATATTTCTCCTGTTGTGTCCGAAAAGGGGACTGTATATGAGCATTGCAAGCGCGCGCTTGAGCGCGGCTACCGTATCGGTGCTCACGGGCTTATTCTTTTCGGCTCCGGGGACTGGAACGACGGAATGAACAAAGTCGGTGTCAAGGGCAAAGGTGAAAGCGTTTGGCTAAGCATGTTCGCCTGCGTTGTGATAGACAAGTTTTCTTTTGTTGCCGACAGCATGGGCGACGCCGGCTTTGCGTCGGAGCTTCGCGAACGGCGTGCGTTGCTTGCCGCCGCGCTTGAAAACTGTTGGGAAAACGACAGATATATCCGCGGATACCATGACGACGGAAGCAAGCTCGGCAGCGAGGATTGCGCCGAGTGCAAAATCGACAGTCTCCCGCAGAGTTTTTCCGTATTTGCGCGTCTGGATCGCAAACGCGCGGAAACAGCCGTCAATACCGCGATAGAGAGACTTACGATGAAGGATAAGAACATTGTCAGACTGTTTGATCCTCCGTTTTGCGATGTGAACAAAAGCGTAGGGTATATAAAGCGTTATCCCTCGGGAATCAGAGAAAACGGAGGTCAATACACTCATGCGGCTGTCTGGCTCGCAAGAGCGGCTTTCAGACTCGGACTTTCGGATAAAGGGGCGGAAATACTTTCGATGATAAGCCCGATAACCCATTCATTTGATGCGTGTTACAAAACGGAACCGTATTTCCTAGCTGCGGATATTTATACCGCAAGGCCGCGCGAAGGCAGGGGAGGATGGACGGTTTATACCGGCGCCGCTGCATGGTATTACCGCGTTGTGATTGAGGACCTTCTCGGCCTGAAAAAACGCGGCAATCGGCTTTTTATAGAGCCGTCGCCGCCATCGTCGTGGCCGTGCTTCGAAGTTGTGGCAAAGCTTGACGGCACGGTCGTGGAGATCAAAGCGGAGCGCAATGGGGAACGGTACCTGCGAATCGACGGGGCGGATTGCGAGGCGGTAACGCTTGACGGCGGAAAGAAGCTCGTTGAGGTCGGGTTCTGACAGATATTTGAATGAGTCAAATGCGGGGAAACATCGCGCGGATTCTCCCCGCATTTTATAATGAAAAAGTTCAGATTAATGCTTGATAATTAAATATATATATGCTATAATCGTTAATGTGTAGTAATATGCTACACGAACTGTACCATTTTGAAGGGGATTGCTATGGAAGAAAGAAAACTTTTGATGATCGGAAACAGTTTTTCGTGGAACGCTTACACCTACCTGCAGAGCATTGCGGACAGCAGTCCGATGAAACTTAAGGTCGGCGATTTATGCTACGGCGGATGCAGTCTCGAAATGCACAAGAAGTTCTTTGAAACTCACGCCGAAGTATACGGCTACGAGCATACCCGCAGAAAGAGCAACGGTTCCTGCGATATCGATACCGCGCTTCAGAGCGACAACTGGACTCATATTTCGCTTCAGCAGGTCAGCGGACTTGCCGGCAACTTTGCGACGTATCAGCCGTATCTCGATTACGTTTATGATTACGTTCACAAGCGCGTGCCGGATGCCGAAATCATAATTCATCAGACCTGGGCGTATCAGCACGATTCAACACATGAGCATTTCCCGGATTTTAATTGCAATCAGGAGTATATGTTCAAGTGCATTAAAGACGCTTATTTCAAAGCCGCCGAAGCCGTCGGTATTAAACACATCGTCCCGTCGGGCGAAGCGTTTCAGCTCGCAAGAGCGACTTCGATAGGCGATACTCTTTGCGAGGACGGATTTCACGCCAATGCGAAGGGACAGTATCTTGCCGGCGGAGTTTTCTATGAAGTCGTGACCGGCGGTTCGATTTATGACGCGCCTTTCAAACCCGACGGTATTTCCGAAGAAGATTTCGCAATCCTTCGCGACTGTATACATAAAGCCGCCGATATGTACGGCAGAATTAAATAATCAACTAACTCTTTATCATCATTTTGGCATTAAGAGGTTATGACATGTTCAAAAGAACGTTTGCAATTATAATAGCGTTTACGCTGACGCTTTCATTACTGCCGTCGGTATGGATCTTTGCGTCGAGCGAAACCGACGCGCTCCGCCTGCAGCTTACCGAAGCGATCGAAGATGCGCGTCCTTTGCTTTACCGCGACAACAGCGAACAAACGGAAAAATATCTTTATGACCGTTTGCAGCGCGCCGAGGCGACGGTACTCGATCGTTATTCGAACTCGCAGGAACTATCGTCGGCGGCGAACGCGCTTTCTTCGGCGGTAGAACTGCTCGCGCCTATGAAGGACAGCGAGCGCGTATCGCTTATGTCTTTTGATCAGTTAACCTCCGATGACCTTGCGCTTATGGCCAACTCCGCAGGCGCTCTTTCACTCGACGCGGATAATAAACCCGAAACCGCACGTCAAGCCGTGGTGTTATCCGGATCCGGCGAAATTGTGTACGACAACTCTGCGGGGAATGACGTTGTCGGCGCGTCGCCGTTCGGTATCGATATGTTCGATACCGACGGACTCCGCCTTTGGGTTGGTGTTGACGTTCCCGCGACGCTTTCGCTTACTGTCGGAAAACGCTCGCGTGCGGAAAACTTCTCGCTTACCGCATCTAATATACCGGTGGAAGGCGATGGCTACATAACGGTTCCGTATTATTTCTTTTCCGCCGATACCGACGGCGCTGAAATTGAAACTGACGGCTTGATGAATTACGTCCGCATTGAATGTAAAGGAGCGGATACGTTGCGGTTTGCCGATCTCCATGCCTATCGCGAAGCAGTAGACAGATCCACACGCGCGGCTTACTCCGAAGAACGCGTCATGAGCCGTAACGCACTTGTAAACAACGCGTATTATAAAATCTACTCCGCCGATTCTTACGGAACGTCGGCTCAAAAAGCCGTGACGCTCGGTCCGCTTCCGAACGAGACGACTCTTGCGTGGGAAAACTCGATTGATATTGAGGCGGATAACATGAGCTTCACTTTGGAAGATGCCGTAGAGGGCGACCTGACACAACTTTGGCAGTTTACTCCCGATCCGTCCGGCAACAGTACTTTCAGGATAATCAATAAAGGCAGCGCTTGCGCGATGAAGCTTTCTGACTCGACCGCGCATCTGTCGTATCACGAGTTGGATTATAACGACACGGGCGAGGAGTTTTCCGTATCGATTTCTAAAGGCGAGGCGACGTTGCAGGTCCGCGGGGTCGGGAAACTCACGTATTCGGGAAACACCGTCAAGGGAACGACGTCAAGCGCATATAAAAAATTCATTTTGGCGAAGGTCAACGACGGGGAATACGTTCAGACCTGGAGCGATGAGTTTGACGGAGACGAACTCGACAGAAATATCTGGCGTCCCGACAGCGGATACGTTTTCGGCGGTACAAACACATCTCTATACGTTGACTCCGAAGAAACCGCCTACGTCGAGGACGGGCATCTTGTAATGCGCACGCTTGAAACGCAGCGCGGGGGATATGAATCTATTGCTCCCCATATCAAGTCGACCGGTAAGTTCGCGATGAGCTACGGACGCTTGGAGATACGCGCGAAGATGCCGAAGGGACTCGGTATGTGGCCGGCGCTCTGGATGATGCCGGTTGATTCAATGAATATGGCCCGCTCCGAGATTGACCTGATGGAAATGCCCGTCAAGGAAGACGAATATAAAGCTCAAGGGGATAAACTCTACGGAAGACAGATAGCCACGTTACACTGGTGCAATCCGGCCGGAACTACTTATATGGCAAAGCCGATTTATATGTTCTCTGAGAATTATGTGGCGCTTGAGAACGACTATCATACTTACGCGGTCGAAATCGACACTGACCAGGTTCGCGTGTATTTTGATGAAGCCCTGTGCATGACGTTGAATCTTGTCAATGACGGTATAAAGTTTGCGTACGGTGACGTTGCGAGATATATCATTCTTTCTTCAGGCGGCATCGAGGGCTTATCTAACGCCGTGCTGAATCCGGAGCTCGAATACGGAGATAAAGAACTGCTCGTCGACTACGTCCGCGCGTATATCCGAACAGAACAGGCAACGGACGACACGCCAGACTTCACTACCGAAGAATCAATCATCAGGTCCGACGCCGTTCGGTATCTCGGCAGGGACTACAACTCATATATGAACAGTTATCCGACGGCTGTTTCTCCGGACGGTACACAAGCTATCATGGCTGACCAGGCGGGCGTCCTTTGCGTCTTCGATCCGCGCACCAACGAAGTGATTGACACGGTTTCCACCGGTCAGTACAAGGCGTATCTTACCGCCGCGTATTCGCCTGACGGAAGCAAATTCGCCGCCGGTACCATGAATGGCTCCGTCGTTATTTACGATACTTCCGACTTCTCAAAAGCACCGGTGAGAATACACAACGGCGCGACGATGCACTACTGCCTTACCTTTACCGCGGACGGCAGATACCTCATCGCGGGCGGTTTTAACGGCGGCGCGCAGTCGCTTAAGAACCCGATAAACAACTCCGTCACACAAGCGCACTATATCCGCGTATTTGACGCTTCCAACGGCAGCGTCGTCAACGAACTGTTCGTTGAGAGCGATCCGCTGTCGGCGTGTATTTCGCCGGACGGCTCCAAGCTCGCGGTAACGACGACGAGCGCAGGCGTGTTTATCTTCAACACGTCCGACTGGAGCGAATACGCTCATTTCACGACTGAGCACGTGAACACGATCAACTTCTGCCGTTTCTCTTCGGACGGCAGAATCCTTGCGAGCAGCGACGAAGCCGGAGAGGTCGTGCTTTGGGACGTTGAAACAAAGGCCGCTCTCCGTCGCCTTGACACCGTTAACGAGAGTTCCGTCAGAAGATTCGATATATCGCCGGACGGCAAGTTCGTCGTTACAACAAGCTGCGACGGCGCCGCGAGAGTTTACGCCACGGAAAGCGGAAGATGCGTCTCGATGCTCGGCGGTTTCGGGGCGATGATCAACGACGCGGCGTTTTCGCCCGACGGCAGATTCGTCGCCGCGGCGTCGTATGATCACACTGTCAAACTCTATTATGCTGACGGGACTTATATCGCGACGTTGCTTCAGCCGGAGAACCTTCAGTCCGAAGGGTTTATTGTTTCAAATCTCTGCTTTACTCCGGACAGCAAGTATTTGCTTTGCGCAAACGCTTCCGCTCCGACTTCTGTTAACAGATGGGAGTTGCCGCGGGCAAATGATAAATCCGCACTGAAAGCGGCAATCGACGCATATGCGGAACAGGACGAGAATCTCGAAACAGCCGAAAAAGTTTATGATTTGAAATACGCTTCCGCGGAAATGATCGCTGAGACGACCGCCGCGCTTACCGGCGAAGCGGTTCCGGATTGTTTCGGTAACGTTTCGGTTTCCTCGGACGGCGTAACGTTTTCGGGTTCGGCTAATGTGTATAAAGGCGGCTGGATATACGTCAAGGCAGACGTTGCCGTCTCTGACGGCGTTTCCGTTGTCGTCAGCACTGCGGAAGGCGTAATCATCGAGCACCCGCTCAATGAGATAAAGATTGCGTATGATTCCGATACCGTAACGCTTCGCACGTACGTTGAGAATAGCGGTGAATATTTCATAAAACTCGTGAACGAACGCACGGGTGAAACTTCGGCTCCAGTAACCGTCAGCGTCAGCAACGTCGAAACCACGCGTGATTTCGGTTACACCGTTTCCGGGGGCGAAGTTACGATAACCGGACCGAAAACAGGTGAAGAATACGTTTACATTCCTGATTATATCGACGGCTTTCCTGTTACCGGGATAGCCGACTATGCGTTCTCCGGATACGGTCAGAAGGTTACGCACATGAAACTGCGCTTACCGTCGACTCTTAAGGAGATAGGCGCGTACGCTTTTTACGAATGCTCATCGCTGGAGAATCTTGAACTGCCGGACGGTCTTGAAAAGATCGGTTCTTACGCTTTCGGCAGATGTCTGTCGCTTTTGAGCGTGGATATTCCGGACAGCGTCACGAGTCTGTCTACGTACGCTTTCTATTACGTCAGAGGGCCGCGTTATGTCCGGTTCGGCGCCGGAGTTAAGAATGTGCCGGGTTATGTGAATTACATGGGAGTCAGTAACCGATGCTTCATTTTTAACGAGGGAGTTACGTCGATATCTTCCGGCGTGTCGTCGGTAGCGAAGCTTATCGAGCGCGTATATATCCCGCGCAGCGTAACGAGTATAAACACGGGCTTTATCAACGGCATGATGGGGAAAGTCAAGCTTTACGGTTATCCCGGAACCGTTGCTGAAACTTTTGCGAATAATGATTCGAGATTCGAGTTCGTACCGCTTGCCGCGCCGGCTATCTCAGGCGTCGAGGAAGGGGA
The DNA here is from genome assembly GCA_017616855.1 of Clostridia bacterium. GTDB lineage: Bacteria > Bacillota > Clostridia > Oscillospirales > RGIG8002 > RGIG8002. The sequence continues at coordinate 77,223 of JAFZXI010000077.1, forward strand.
GACGTACGATCTCTTTGACGGCGAAGTATCGGCATCGTGGGACGACGGACACGTCGCGTATCTTAACGGCGAGCAGTACTATGCCGGCCACCCGATAACAAAAGCGGGCGAATACACGCTTGAAGTTATTAACGGATATGATGAGTTTACGACCGAAGTGCATTTCACCGTCACGGATACCACTCCCGCCAAAGGCGATATAGACGGCGACGGGATAGTTACGGTTTCCGACGCGCTACGTGCTCTGCGCCTTGCCGCGAAGCTTATCGAATGTGACGAAAAGAGCGTCTACGCCGCCGACGTTGACGGCGACGGAGAAATCACGGTTGCTGATGCTCTTGCGATTCTCCGCGCTTCGATAGGTCTCATAATACTGTAATTACGCGGGCGACCGCTTCCATTATTCTCACTCAGGAGGTAAATCATGTTAAAAAGACTAATTACCGTGCTGGTGCTTTCTGCGTTTATTCTTTCGCTTCTCCCGGCTGTTATTATTACCGCTGAAACTCAGGAAGATATACTGCGAGCGCAGCTTACCGAACAGATGGAAGCCGTGCGGCCGCTTTTATTCAAAGACAACACGGAGCAGACGGAGAAATATCTTTACGACAGATACCTTCGTGCCGAAGCGGCGGTATTCAATCAGTTTGCTGCGGCTGAGGAGCTTTCCGCGGCGCTCGCGGAACTATCCTCTGGAGCCGAGCTTCTCGCGCCCATGAAGGGCAGTGTGGACATGCCGCTTCTTTCGTTTGACTATTTGACGGATCAGGAGCTTGCGCAGATGACTGAATCTAAGGGCGTACTCAGTCTTGATACGGAAGACAAGCCCGACGGTTCGGTGCAGTCTGTCGAGATAACCTCGGAAGACGGGATTGTATTTGATAACGCCGTCGCCGGCGGTATTGCCGGCACCTCGCCGTTTGGAATGGATATGACGGACACCGACGGCTTAAGACTCTGGGTAAGCGTTGATACTCCCGCGATTTTGTCGCTGACCGTCGGCAAACGCTCTGCGGGCGAGGATTATTCTTTGACTGCCTCGAATATACCCGTTTCCGGCTTCGGCTTCATCACGGTGCCTTATTACGTTTTCTCCGCTGATACCGAAGGCGCGCAAATTGATACAAGCGGACTGATGAACCGCATACGCGTTGAATGCGAGGGCGCGACAGTTCTGAAGATCGCCGGACTGCACACATACCGTGAAACCGTCGACGTAGCTAACCGCTCGGCGTATTCTGAGGAAAGAATAACGTCGAGAAACGGCATCGTCAACAACGCTTATTACAAAATCTATACTGTTGATTCATACAGTACCGACAATCCGAAGGTTATCGCGTTGGGACCTGTTCCGGACGAAACCGCTTTACTTTGGGAAGGCGCGATCAACACGTATGATGGCAGTATGGATTACAGCATCGAGCCGAGTCAGGAGGGACTTCTCACTCAGCTTTGGCAGCTCTCTCCCGATCCCTCGGGCAACGGCACATTCAGATTGATTAACAAGGCGAGCGCTTGCGCAATGAGTATGCCTTCCGCCGGTCAGCTTTCATTTAATCAAGTTAATTACAACGATAACACCCAAGAGTTCACTTTATCTGCTGCTCGTAGCGAATTTACTATTCAAGTCCGTAACGTCGGAAAGCTGACATATTCCGGCGATACCCTCAAGTCCACAACGTCCACAGCGTATAAAAAGTTCGTAATCTGTAAGGTCCATGACGGCGAATACGTTCAGACCTGGAGCGACGAATTTGACGGGGATACGCTCGACAGATCCATTTGGCAAGCGGACAGCGGTTTCTTCTTCGGCGGCGGCAACAGCGCCCTTTACGTCGATTCCGACGATACGGCGTTTGTTGAGGACGGCAATCTGATTCTCCGCACTTACGCCGGAGACTACAACGGCTATCAGTCCAAGGCGCCGCACCTGAAGACGAACGGCAAGTACGCGTTCAGCTACGGCAGATTCGAGATCCGCGCCAAGATGCCGAAGGGAATGGGAATGTGGCCCGCGATCTGGCTTATGCCCGTCGATTCGATGAATATGGCGCGTTCCGAGATCGACCTTATGGAGATGCCTGTCCAGAAAAAGGATTATGATAATGAAGGCGACAAGCTTTATTCGCAGCAGATAGCAACCTTCCACTGGGCCGACGCTTCGGGGAAAAAGCAGTGGTCTAAACCGCTATATATAAAATCCGAAAACTACGTTTCTCTTGATCAGGACTATCATGATTACGCCGTAGAGATAGATACCGATCAGGTCAGAATGTATTTCGACGGCGCTCTGATAGTTACGCTTAATCTTGTGGACGACGGTATCAGGTTCGCTTACGGCGACGTGCCGAGGTATATCATTCTTTCATCCGGAGGTATTCAGGGCGATGGTTACTGCGTCATATATCCGGAATACGAGTACAACGACAGGGAAATGGTCGTAGATTACGTCCGTGTTTCCGTTCGCTCGGAGCAGGTTACAGATGACACGCCGGACTTCACGGCGGATTCCTCCGTTCAGAGAGCTTCGACTGTCGAATATATGGGCAGGAACTACAACAGTTTTATGTATAACTTCCCGATGGCGATATCGCCGGACGGCACACAGGCCGTTATGGCAGACCAGGCGGGCTTCCTCTGTGTTTACGATCCGCGCACGAACAAGCTGCTCGACACGGTTTCCTGCGGCAAGTATAATTCATTCCTTTCGGTCGCGTATTCGCCCGACGGCAGCAAGGTTGCCGCGGCGACTATGAGCGGTTCGATAGTCGTTTATGACACTTCTGATTTCTCTAAGGAACCGGTCAAGATACACAACGGTGCAACGATGCAGTATTCGCTTTGCTTTACCGCTGACAGTCAGCACATTATTACCGGCGGATTCAACGGCGGCTCGCAGGCGTATAAAAACCCGATCAACAGTTCGATTACCGAGCCGCATTATCTCCGCATATTCAACGCGGCGAGCGGCGCGAAAGAGAACGAACTCTTCGTTGAGAGCGATCCGCTGTCAATCGACCTTTCTCCCGACGGTACAAAGCTCGCGGTAACTACTACCAGCGCGGGAACATTCATATTCAACACCGCCGACTGGAGCGAATACGCCCATTTCACGACAGAGCATGTAAACGCAATAAACCGCTGCCTGTTCTCTCCGGACGGTTCCGTGCTTGCGACGGCTGACGAAGTCGGCAAGGTCGTTTTCTGGAGTGTCGCGGATAAGGAGTTATCCGGTCGTCTCGATACTGTTAACGAAAGTTCCGTCAGAACACTTTCGTTCTCTCCGGACGGCAAATACATAGTCACCAACAGCAACGACACCGCCGCGCGCGTTTACAGCGTTGAAAGCGGCAGATGTGTTTCGCTGCTCGGAGGGTTCGACGGTATAATCAACGACGCCGCGTATTCACCGGACGGCAGATATATTGTCGTCGCCTCGCTCGACCACACTCTGAAACTATTTGCAGCGGACGGCACTTACATAAGCACGCTGCTTCAGAAGGACGATCTCCAGTCCGAAGGGCACGTTTCCTCGAGAATTTGCTTCACTCCGGACAGTAAATACGTTCTTTGTTCCGAAATATCGCTCCCGAACTGCATCAACCGCTGGGAGTTGCCGAAACAGGTTGATAAATCCGCTCTTAAAACCGCTATTGATGAGTATGAAGAGCAGGACGAAAAACTTGATAATGCAAAGAAAGTATATTCTCTGAAATACGCGACCAGCACGATGGTTTCGACGGCGGTCGCGGATCTGACCGGTGAAGCCCCGGCTTCTTCTTTCCGCGGCGTCGCGGTGTCCGCTGACGATGCTGTTTACGGCGCTTCCGCTAATGTGTTCCGCGACGGATGGCTTTATATAAAGGCGGACGTTTCTATTCTTGCTGATAACGTATTCGTTGAGATTCTCAACAATGCGGAAGAGAGCAGCGTTAGGATTCCCGCGAGCGAACTGAAGATGGGCGGAGAGCCCGTCGACGCTCCTTATGAAAGCGTGCTGATGCATACTTATATCGAGAAAGCGGGCAATTACAGGATACGTCTTATAAACGCCGATACGGGCGAAGTTTCCGCTTCGGTTTCCGTAGCGGTGGATGAGAACGCGACCACACGCGATTTCCTCTATACGATAAACGCGGACGAAACGGTCACGATAAACTCCTGCAAGACCGGAGCCGAATATCTTTATATTCCTGACTACATCGACGGCTATCCCGTCACGAGAATCGCCGATTACGCTTTCGCCAATTACGGCAGAACGGTCCGCCATATGAAACTTCGCCTGCCGACGACGTTAAAGCATATAGGATCATACGCGTTCAGCGAGTGCGGTTCTCTTGAGACGCTCGAACTGCCTGACGGGCTCGAATACATCGGCACTTCAGCTTTTGAGAGATGCCTGAGTCTTGTTTACGTCGATATTCCTGACAGCGTCACGACGCTTTCATCCTCCGCGTTCCATTACGTCCGCGGAACGAGATATGTCAGGATAGGCGGAGGCCTCAAAACAGTTCCCGGCAATACATTCTCTTCATCGATTGGGAACAGATGCTTCATTTTTGCCGAGGGCGTAGAAAAAATCAATTCGAACGTTTCGAACTACGCCGCTCTTCTCGAGCGCGTTTATATCCCGAGAAGCGCAACGACGGTCAACGCCGGTTGCCTGCGCTCCCCGTATTACACCGTCAAGGTTTACGGATACCCCGGCACTGCGGCTGAAACTTATGCCGCTACCAGCGACAAACTCGTGTTCGTGCCGCTCGCGGCGCCGGTTATCAGCGGCGTCGAGGAAGGGAAGACATACGATCTGTACGATGGCGCCGTGTCTCCTTCATGGGACGACGGCCATATCGCTTACCTGAATGGTGAGATATATGACGCCGGCACCCCGATAACCGAACCAGGAGATTATACGTTAAAGGTTATCAACGGTTACGATGAGTTCACTACCGAAGTCAGCTTTACCGTAACCGATACGACTCCTTTGAAGGGCGACGCCGACGGTGACGGTATTCTTACCGTTTCCGACGCGCTCCGTGTTCTTCGCGCCGCCGCGGGGCTTATCGAATGCGACGATAAGCTTACTTACGCTATGGATTACGACGCCGACGGAAGCATAACTGTAACTGACGCGCTTGCAATACTGAGAAAAGCGCTCGCCATTTGAGCATTACAAATAATTTGATCGGGAGGAATCTTAAGTGAACGAAGAATATCAAAACCCCGGTTTTGAAGAAATCAAGCGCACCAAAACGCGCGAGGAAACCGATAAGAAATGTCCCTCTTGCGGCGGTACTATGGACTTCGATCCTGCTACCGGCGGCTTGCTGTGCCCGTACTGCGGACATCAGCAGGCAATACCCCCTAAGGATGAGAACGAGGAGCGCTGTCTTGAGCAGGATTTTTACAGCGCCGAACAGCGCGGAAACTGCGACTGGGGCGTTGAGAAGAAAACTGTCATCTGCAAATCCTGCGGCGCGGAATCTATTTACGACGCGCTGCAAATAGCTGACGTCTGTCCTTACTGCGGCTCCAATCAGGTCATGGAGGAGCACACGGTCGACACACTCGCTCCCGGCGGTGTTTGCCCGTTCAGGATCGACCTGAAGACCGCCGGCGAAAGATTCTCGAACTGGATAAAGAAAAAGCTCTTCTGTCCGTCAAAGGCGAAGCAAAGCGCTCGCCCCGAATCTTTCAAGGGCGTTTATATGCCTTACTGGACCTTTGATTCGCAAACCGAGACGGATTATACCGCCCGCTACGGTATAGACCATACCTATACCGACAGTAACGGAAACACTCACACGACCACGAACTGGTACAGCACCTCCGGGCACTATTCCTGCTTCATCGACGATCAGCCCGTCTGCGCTACAACCAGATATAACGAGGCGACTCTTCGTTCCATCGAGCCGTACGATACGGCGAATAATAAGAAGTATAAACCCGAATACATAGCCGGATTCATTTCTGAGAGATACTCAATAGGTCTTAACGACGGTTGGGAGAAGGGAAAAGGCTATATCGCTACCCGTCTCGAATCCGATATTTCGGATCAGGTCCGCAGAGCGCACCACGCTGACCACGTCCGTGACGTCAGGATGAATACACAGTATTTCGATATAAAGTATAAATACTTGCTCCTGCCCGTCTGGCTTTCTTCGTTCAAATATAAGGAGAAGATTTACCAGTTCATGGTAAACGGCGAAACCGGCAAGGTCGGCGGTAAGTCTCCGATCTCTGCGCTCAGAGTCGCTATTGCCGTTCTTATCGGCCTTGCGATTGCCGCCGGTCTTGTATATCTGTACTCCAAGAAATAATGAAACAAATGGAAAAGCCGTTTGTCAACCGAATTGTGTTGACTATTATTCTGTTAATGCTGGTGGGGTTTGGACTGATGACGTATTTCATAATTAAAGATAAGCCCGCTCCTGAGTCCGAAAATGCCGTGGTGCGAGTCATGTCGTATAATCTTCTTGTGGACAATGAAGATTATGACTGGGGTACGCCGTTGGGCGAACGTCCGAATGGCGCCGTAGCGTATATTCTCAGCACGCGGCCGGACGTTATCGGGATCCAGGAGGCGAGCCGCGGCTGGTACTCGGCATTCAGAGAGAAACTTAAAGGCGAATACGACTTTGCAGAGCCGGATTTCGGCGCTCTTGAGGACGGCAGCTGTACGGGTTTGATGTACGATGTCAAAAAGCTTCGGCTTGTTGCGAGCGAGCAGATTATCTATTCTGTTTCAAACAACGAACGCATGCGTCTTGTGGACGTCGGTGTTTTCGAACGCATTTCGGACGGCAAGCGTTTTGCCGTTTCGAGCACGCATCTCGATTCCGAGTATCCCGGCGACAGGACCGCAGAGCGCCTTGTGCAGATTGATGAGCTGATAGGAATAGCGAAACGATATGTTTCGGAATATGGTTGTCCGTTTATTTCCACCGGCGACATGAATATTACGCCTGACAAGCCGGAATATAAGGCGTTGACCGAAAACGGCGTTTTCAGTGACGCAGATTCCGCGCCGCTTCCGCACGTTGTCGATCACATCTTCCATACCTCCGGCGTGAAGCCGGTTACCGTCAAGCTTGGCGACGACGAGGCCGTCAAAGGTGCTTCTGACCACCTTCCTTTATATGCTGATTTCAATTTGGAATGACAGCTGATTATTACGCGCGCAAAATAAATTTCATATAGGAGGAAACACTATGAAAACCAACATCAAAAGAATCCTTGCGACTCTGCTTGCGTTCACTATGATCGCAACGATTTGCACCGTGTCGCTGCCTGCGGCGGCGAAAACGACCGAAACTGTAGACGTTATCGTCAACGGCGGTTTTGAAGCCGAAACCACGGACCCGTGGATAATCGGAACCAATTCAAGCATCAGTGACGTTGCTCACAGCGGCTCGAAGTCGGTTCGTCTGTTTGGTAATTCGTACTATGAATCTACCGCCAGACAGAATGATATCCAGCTTGTTCCGAATACGCAGTATACCTTTAGTTTCTGGGCAAAAGGCGATGCGGATACCGAGGGAACGAAACCGTATTGCGTGTATATTTACAGCGGCAACAATAAGATTGGCGATAAGTGGTTCAACAAAACCGCCGATTGGACCGAGTATACCGTCGAGTTCAACAGCGGCGAATATACGAGTTGCTTTATAAAGTATACATGTAGCGGCAGTTATGACGGCAGTGCGATATTCCTTGATGACGTTTCCATGACCTATACCGTTGCCGATCCTGATCCCGACGGAAGACTTGTCAAAAACGGCGATTTCGAGACCGGTACGGATGATCCGTGGTTACTTTATGAAAACAGCGCGATAGTAAGCGAAGCTTATGAGGGTGATTATGCTCTGCGCCTCTCCGGTTCGAGCAGTTACGCGAAGGTTGCCAGACAGAACGGCATAACGCTTGAGGCAAACACGGATTATACTATCTCTTTGTGGGCAAAGGGCGCCACCGGCACTACGGGGACCAAAGGTTATCATGCCGGCGTTTATGCTGCGAGCGGATCCACGAAAATTGACAGCGTCTACTTCGGAGTCACTTCTGACTGGGGACAGTATTCCTTCAATTTCAACAGCGGCGATTATACGGAGTTTTTCGTCAATTTCTCCGCCAGCAGTTCTCCCGACGGCGCGGAAGTCATCGTTGACAATATAGTAATTGAAAAAGTCGCTGAGCCCGATACCGCTTTGATTAAAAACGCCGGGTTCGAGACCGGCACGGCCGCTCCGTGGTTGTTTTATGCCGACAGCGCGATTGTCAGCGACGCGCACGAAGGAAATTACGCTCTTCGTGTTTGCGCTCCCAGCGGCAGTTACGCAAAAGCCGCAAGACAGGAAAACATACCTTTTGAAAAGAATACTGATTACGTTCTTACTTACTGGGCGAAGGGCGATCTGAACACTGCCGGAACAAAAAGCTATCACACTTACGTTGTCGGCGGAAACGATTATCACAATCAACTTGCAAGTAACAGTGTTACTATTTCTTCCGATTGGACACTCTATACGATAGAATTCAACAGCGGAGATTACGATTTCGGTTACATAAACTTCTCTACCGGCAGCTCTCCGGACGGAAGCGCGATAATCGTTGACGATTTCCTTCTTGAAGTTGTTCCTGTTGTTGAAGAAGGACTCATCAAGAATCCCGGCTTTGAGACCGGTGTCGCTTCTCCGTGGACGCTTTCGGGCGGCAGCGCAATCGTCAGCGACGCTCGCGAAGGCAGCTACGCTATGCGTGTGATTTCCACCAGCAGTTATGGCTCTGCGCTAAAGCAGGATGGTATTCAGTTTGAGCCGAATACTAATTACGTACTTACCTATTGGGCAAAGGGCGATCCGAATACTGCCGGCACAAAGGGCTATCACACTTATGTAGTCGGAGCGAACGATTGGCAGACTCCTCTCGCAAAGAATAGTGTTGATATCACTTCCAATTGGACGCTCTATACCCTCAGTTTCAACAGCGGCGATTATACGACCGGCTATATCAATTTCGGCAGCGGCAGTTCGCCGGACGGCAGCGCGATAATCGTTGACGATTTTGATCTTCAGGTTGCCGTCGACACCTCGCTTATCAAGAACGGCGATTTCGAAGCTGCTACGCTTGATCCCTGGACCGTCTATGCCGACGCCACCGTTACCGCCGATGCTCACGGCGGTGCTCAGGCCGTACGCCTTTATGCCACCGGTTCTTACGGCAAAGTCATCAGGCAGACCAACATTCCTCTTGAAACCAACACAGAATATATCCTTTCCTTCTGGGCGAAGGGCGATCCGAATACCTCCGGATCAAAGGGCTATCACGCCTACATAATGGGCAGCGACGGCAGCACGAAGCTCAATACAAACACGATAACAGTTTCGGAAGACTGGATATTCTATACGCTCAACTTCAACAGCGGCGACTTCACGTCCTGCTACGTTCAGTTCTCCGCCGGCGGATCGCCGGACGGCAGCGCGATAATCGTTGACGACGTCGTGCTCGAGGTCCCGCCGGAAGAGGTCTTCATCACCAACGGCGGATTTGAGGACGGTACCAAGAACTGGACGCTCGGCACCGGTTCCGCTTTGAGCGACGTTGCTCATGAAGGCGAGCATTCCCTCCGTGTTTGCGGCGCGTCCAAATACGCCAGCGTTGCCAAACAGGCGGGACTTCGCCTCAAGAAAAACACCGATTACATCCTCATATTCTGGGCGAAATGGGACCCTGAATCCGGCGGAACAAAGGGCTATCACGCTTATGTAGTCGGCGGCAACGATTATAACAACAAGCTCAACAGTAATTCTATTTCGCTCACCGACGATTGGAGACGCTATATGCTCGCCTTCAACACGAGCGATTTTGACGAATGCTACATTAACTTCGGCTGCGGCAGCGCTCCGGACGGAAGCGCGATCTTTATCGACGACGTTTCCATCATTCCGAGAGAGGGAAGCGGCTACTTCGGCGAGTATCCCGAACAACTCGTCGAAGGCGCTGACGTCAGAATAGTCTCCTTTAATATACTCGTTGCACAGGAAGACTTCAGCTGGAGCCCCTGGGTCATCGGCGAGCGCCCCGATAAGCTCAAGGCGTTTATCGAGTTCTACAAGCCCGACGTTGTCGGTCTTCAGGAATGCTCCGAGAAATGGCACGACGGTATCAAAGAGAAACTCGGCGATACTTACGAATTCCTCAACCCCGATTTCGGCGGCCAGGCAGATATGAACTGCAGCCCGATAATTTATAACAAGACCACCGTACGCGTTATCGCGAGCGAGGTTTACTCTTACACTATAGGCAACAGTCCGCGTTTCCGTCTGATGGATATCGGGGTCTTCGAGCGCATCAGCGACGGCGCGAGATTCATCGTCAGCTCGACGCACCTCGATCCCGGTTGGGAAGGCTCCGACGGCGGCGATAAGACTTACGAGAGAAACGTCCAGGCCGGCGAGCTCGTCGCTAAAGCGAGTCAGTATATCGAGACCTGGAACTGCCCGTTCATTTCCACCGGCGACATGAACTGCCCGGCAGGCGATATTCCTTACAACACCATCGTTAACAGCGGCGTGCTCACGGATGCCGATCCTCATCCGCCGGCGGGCGTTGTCGATCACATCTTCATTTCCGAGGGCTCGGAATGCCTCTATACGGCTCGTGTAACCGATGCGGATCTTCAGGGTACTTCCGACCATTATCCGTTGATTGCCGATATCAATCTGACCGGCATGCCGCAGCTTACCGGCATTGGAGTAACTACGCTTCCTGATAAGCATTCTTACATAAAGGGCAAGGAAGGCCTCGATGTTACCGGCGGTAAAGTCACTCTGTATTATGACAATGATTCTTCCAAGGAAATAGACTTGACCGAAGATATGGTCAGCGGATTCAGCAATGATGTTATCGGACCTTTGACGCTTACTGTTTCTTACGGCGGTTTCACCGCGACGTTTGATGTTGAGATAGTCTCCGGTGTCATTCCCGGTGACGTGGACGGCAACGGGGAAGTCAACGTTACCGATGCGCTTGCGGCGCTTCGTATCGCGCTTGGCATCACTCAACCCGAAGGCAATCAGGCCGAAGCCGCTGACGTTGACAAAGACGGAGCTATTACGGTTTCCGACGCTTTGCGTATCCTGCGGAAGGCGGCGTTATTAGACAGATAATCTCAGTAATCGCACCACTATTTAACAACTTCGCATTGAACGGAGGAAAATAAAATGAAAAGAAAGCTGATAGCTATTGTCCTTACCTTGACGCTTCTTATGTCCCTTGCACCGCTTTCGGGTGTCATTGCCGCCAAAGCGATAGACACTTCCGCGCTGCAGGAGCAGGTGATGAGCGCGAAAGCGCTTATCTATAAGGGGTACGGTGAACAGTCGCGCAAGTATCTTGCCGACCGCGTGCAGCGCGCGGAGGCGGTCGTTTATAACGACTACGCCACCGAAGAAGACATCGCCGCGGCAGGGGAAGCGTTGCAGACGGCAGTCGATTCGCTCGCGCCGATGTATGCTTATGAACAGATAGCGCTTGACGGCATCGGCGTCTGGGACGCCGCCGCGCTTTCTGCGATGACGGAATCCTCTGCGGTTCCGGTCAAAGACGTTGAAAACAAGCCCGCTGACGTCGATTTCTCGATCGCCGTCAGCGCAGGCGACGGGCGGACGTTCTTCTCAAACATCGCGCCCGGTTTCGCCGGCGTGACCGGCGCTTCGCCGTTCGGCAGGGATATGACTAAGGCCGACGGCGTCAAACTGTGGGTCTCCGTTGACGCGCCCGCGACTCTGACGATAACGCTTGGACGCGTTTCCGTCGAAGGCATTAACTTATCGATGGCTGACGTCTACGTTGCCGAAACGGGGTATATCCACGTTCCGTTTGACTGTTTCACCGGCGATGCCGTTATCAAAGACGGCAGTCTGAATCTGCTTTCGATCCTTGCCGAAGGAGTTGATTCCTTCAGATTCGCGGATCTCAACGCTTATAACGAGATCCTTGAGGGCAGCACGAAAACGCCTTATTCCGAAACGTTGATTACTTCCCGCAATCAGATAGAGAATAACGCGTATTATAAGATTATTGAAACCGGTTCCGGAAAAGCAATCACTTACGGTCCGGAGATAACTGAAACCAATACGCAATGGAATCTGTGCCTCGATATTGAAGACAGCAGACTGCAGTATTCTCTCGAAGAAAACAGGGAAGGCGACCGCACGCAGATGTGGCAGCTTTCGCCTTCGCCTGCCGGTAACGGAAGCTTCAGACTTATTAACAAGTCTTCCACGAACGCCATTCAGATTTCCTCTTCCGGCGGAAGCATCGAAGCCAAGAAACCCGCTCTTAACGAGACACTCCAGGAATGGACGATAAGCATATCGAAAAAAGAAGCGACCATTCAGGTCCGCAACGTCGGTAAACTTACCGTTTCGGGGGATACTGTCAAAGCTACGACCGGATCGACTTATAAGAAGTTCTATCTCTACAAGGTCGTCGAAACCGAATACGTACAGAGCTGGAGCGATGAATTCGACGGCGACGAGCTCGATCGCAATAAATGGTCGGTCGACGACGGCTTCTGGTTCGGCGGCAGTGTTTCGACCATACATACCGATGACGATCAGCAACTCAACGTTTCCGACGGCATGCTTAATATGACCGTCACGCCCGACAGATACGGCTCTTATGAAATGCAGGGCACGTATATGAGCACCAGCGGACGTTTCGCTTTCAGTTACGGAAAGGTCGAGATCCGCGCCAAGCTCGCGTACGGCAACGGACAGTTCCCGGCGTTCTGGATGATGCCCACCGATATGATGAATATGGGCGGCGGCGAAATCGACATCATGGAGATAGTCGTCACGGATGATATACGAAAGAACGGTGAGCAGATAGGCACGATTCACTGGACGTCCGACGACGGATACACTCATTGGTCAAAGGTCCATTACATGCCGATCTACGGATACGGAGAAAAGTATCTCAGCGACGAATTCCATACCTACGGCGTCGAGATGGATCATGACCAGATCAGATATTACTTCGACGGTATGCAGTATAACTCGCTCGTTCTGAACTCCGAGGGCAAGAGATTCGCTTTCGGAGACATGGCGAGATATATCATTATAAATAACTCTACCAAAGGCGACGACGCGAGTATCGTAAAAGAAGCGTGGGGCCTCGAGGATGAATACGTTACGCAGATAGATTACGTCAGATGCTACCTTGAAGCAGGCGAAATCACCGATAACACCGTCAATTTCACGACCGACGACAGCATCAACTATTCGTCCGGGATTGAGGCCGTCGCCACCAACGACGCGTGGGATATCAATTTCGCCATGGATATAAACTGCTACGGCAACGAAGGCGCTGTTGCGGATCATTACTCCAATCTCTATATTTTCGATCCGTATACCGGAGAAACCCTAAGGTCAATTTATATTGCGAACGCGGTGGCGAAATATACCAGGTCATTCCGGGTGCTGTATTCGCCGGACGCCACCAAACTCGCCGTCGCGAATACCCAGGGATGTATTGTAATTTATAATACTTCCAATTATGATAACGCGCCGATAAAGATCTATAACGGCGCCGTTATTCAGGAGAACGTTTTGTTTACACCGGATAGCAAATACCTGATAGTCGGCGGCTTCAACGGCGGTTCGCAGGCATATTCCAACCCGCAGACGAGCGGCAAAACCGAAAAATGGCGTTTCCGCGTTTTCGACGCCGCCACAGGCGCGAAGCTGCAGGATATAGACGTCGGCAGCGATCCGCGCTACATCGCGATTTCGGACGACGGCACCAAGGTGGCAGTTACTACCACAAGCAACGGCACGTTCATTTATAACGTTGCCGACTGGAGCGAGTACGGCCACATCACCGAAGGTCACAGCGGAGCAATCCGCGGCGCGGACTTCTCCTCTGACGGCAGCCTGCTCGTTACTTCCGACGACGAGGGCGTTATCAATGTATGGAACGTTGCCGATCTGACGCTCAATAAGAAGATAAACAATGTCAACAGCGGTTCTGTCCGGCGTGTCGTCTTTTCGCCCGATGACAAGAACATTCTTGCTACTGCGACATACGGCGCGGCGCGTCTTTTCGAGGTGGAGAGCGGAGAGCTTATCTCTTTGCTCGGCGGATTCGGCAATGTCATCCGCGAGGCGACATATTCCACCGAAGGTAAATTCATCGCTGTCGCTTCCTACGACGGGGGCGCGAAGCTTTTCGCTTCGGACGGCACCTATCTTGAAACACTGAGAGCCGGGGAGACCGACGAGAACGGCGAAGGATTCATCCTTTCCCGCATCAAGTTCTCACCTTATGAGGACGATTACGTCATGTTCTCCACCCGCACCGATCCGTACGCGGTACAGAAATGGAACCTCCCGAAGCAGTATGACAAAACGCAGCTTATGCTTGCCGTGAGCAACTGCCGGGACAAGACCACACCCGAATACGCTTATGCCGCGCAGGTCGTCAATCTCAAATATGCCACTCCGCAGATGATCTATAAAGCTTACACCGGCATCGGCGGAACGGCGAAGACTAACGAAATGATTTTAGTCTCTCCTGACGGATACGAGGTACCGCTTGACGTCACTGTCAATAAGAACGCTTACGTTTACGTTACTGCCGGAGCGTCTCCGGAATACGCGAATCTTGCTCTGAAAGTCACAAATACAGGCGACGGTACAAGCAAGCTTATCCCCACGGACGATAACGCAGTATTCTTTATTAACTATGATGAAAACGACGAATTGCAGGCGGGCTATTATCTCGATTTCAAGGTCAAGATGACCGAAGCCGGCGTATTCGATCTCGAGCTTGTTGACCTCGATTCCGACAAGACGTTCCCGAAGGGGAGTGTTACCGTTAACGGCGACGCTACCGCCGCGGATGGGTTCCTTTACAGTATCAATAACGGTGAAGTCACGATAACGAAGTGTATTTCCGGCAGACGCGACGTCGTTATCCCGAGCGAGATAGACGGATATCCGGTCACGAAGATCGGCTCTTATGCGTTCTATTCTTACGGAACCAACGTTATGCACATGAAGGTCACGCTTCCCGATACGCTGAAGGAGATAGGCAGTTACGCTTTCTATAACTGCTGGTCTCTGCGTGAGATCAAGTTCCCCGCAGGACTTGAAAAGATCGATCAGTACGCTTTCAATAGGTGCAGATTGCTCAGCACTGTCGAGATACCTGCCGGCACTGTCGTGAACTCCTACGCATTCAAGGATGCCGGCGTCGGTACCATCATACTTAACTCCGGATCCGGCATCGCGAGCAGTTCTCTTTCCGGTATGTCGCGCGTCAGAGAGATTATAGTTGCCGACGGAATACAGAACCTTTCTTTGAGTATTTCTTCTCAGTATCTTCTCGAGGCGGTATATATTCCCGAAAGCGTAACCTCCATCAGCGGCGGAATATATAACTTCGTAGATACAAGCAGTTTGCATACAAAGTATCTCGCGAAGATCTACGGCGTCGAGGGAAGCTACGCTCAGACCTACGCTGAAGCGAATCCGACCAAGTTTGTCTTTGTTCCGATCTGCGCGCCGACAATCAACGGAGTAGAGGACGGCAAGACATACGACCTCTACGAAGCGCCGGTTTCGGCGACGTGGGAAAACGGCCATATCGGTTATCTTAACGGCGAAGCGCTCTACAGACACGCGGATATAACCGAGCCCGGCGAATATACGCTCGAGGTCATAAACGGTTATGACGACTATAAGACGACGGTTCATTTCACGGTCGTTGATACGACGCCTCCGCCGTATACCATCGGCGACGTTGACGACGACGGCGAGATCGCCGTTACCGACGCCCTTGCCGCGCTACGCATTGCGCTCGGACTTGCGGAACCGCAGGGCTATCAGAACGTCACCGCAGACGTTGACGGCGACGGTATCGTTACGGTTTCCGATGTGCTCCGCATACTCAGAGCCGCAGCAGGATTTGATAATTAAGAATCAAGCTTAACTTCGTATTCCTTTTTGAAACGGAGGACACGGTATGAAAAGAAAACTGATTGCGATTCTTCTGACGCTTGCGCTCGCATTATCTTTGATGCCGATTTACGGTATCGTTCCCGCCGGAGCGGACGATGACGCTCAAGCAATTGATTTGCCCGGGTGCGCCAGAGCCGCGCTGTTTGACGGCTATAGCGAGCAGTCGAGAAAATATCTCGCAGACCGTTTGCAGAGGTATGAAGCGGTGCTATATAACGACGTCGCCACAGATGCCGAGTTCGAGGCCGCATGGAACGAACTGCAAAGCGCCTACGACTCGCTTAAGCCGATGCACGGGTTTGAATTAATCCCGCTAAACGGCTTCAGCGCTTGGACTGACGAGGACCTTGAGGCGATGATAGAGTCTTCGTCGACGCCGGTTTTTGACAGAGAACACGCGCCTGACGGCGTTGATTTCGCGATATATGTCAGCGGCGAGGGAGGCGCGGTATTTTCCAACGGCGCGAACAGAAGCGGCGTTGCCGGTCAGTCTCCGTTTGGACTGGATATGTCAAAAGCGGACGGTTTGAAATTCTGGTTATATAATAATACCGGAGTTTCAAAGTATACCGTTACCATCGGACTGCGCTCGGGTGTGGATAACTACGCATACTCCGCCGATGTATACAGCAGTGGATACGTGTATATCCCGTTCGAGTATTTCACAACGACGGGTGAGTATCCGCTCGCGAAAGACGGCAGCTTGAACTATATCCGCATCGAATCTGACTCGGAGTCATTCTGCGTAGCCGATTTCAACGCGTATAACGAGATACTTGAATCGAGCTCAAAGACAGAGTATTCCGAAACTCTTATAACTTCTCGCAGTCTGATAGAAAACAACGCTTATTATAAGATCATCGAGTCGGGTTCCGGTAAAGCAGTTACGCTCGGACCTCCCGTTTCAGAAACTTCGATCAGATGGGGGAATACCACTCTTGCCGTAGAAGACAGCGCGCTGAAATATTCCCTCGAAGAAAACCGCGAAGGCGACCGCACACAGATGTGGCAGTTGGCGCCTTCGCCTTCCGGCAACAACACTTTTCGTATTATAAACAAGTCGAGTTCCAACGTGATGACGATTTCTTCTTCGGGCGGCACCGTTGAAGCAAAAGAGATTGACATGAATTCGGCTCTTCAGGAGTGGTCGATAAGCATTTCCGCAACTAAAGCAACTTTGCAGGTCCGCAACGTCGGAAAGCTGACCACCGCAGGCGAATCGGTAAAGGCCACTAACGGATCGACTTATAAGAAGTTTTATCTTTTTAAAGTTATTGAAACCGAATACGTGCAGAGCTGGAGCGATGAGTTCGACGGCGATTCGCTCGACCGCACGAAGTGGAACGTAAGCGACGGCCAGACCGACGGAGCCATTTATCCCGATGACGATGATCTTATAGACGTTTCGAACGGGAACCTCAATTTTAAGAGCGAATACAAACGCAGCGACGCCTATGAGATGAGAGGAACGTATATGAACACCAGCGGCAAGTTCGCGTTCAGCTACGGAAAGATAGAGGTTCGCGCAAAGCTCGCTTACGGCACAGGACAGTTTCCGGCGTTCTGGCTCATGCCGACCGACATGATGAACATGGGCGCGGGCGAAGTCGACATAATGGAAATGGTCGTCGGCAGCGATATCAGGGATAACGGTACGGTTATCGGTACCGTACACTGGACTAACGATGAGGGCTCGCAGGAATGGTCTAAAGTCGTTTATATGCGGATTAACGGATACGGAGAAAAGTATCTCAGCGACGAATACCACACTTACGGGCTCGAAATGGACCGCGATCAAATCAGGTATTACTTCGACGGAACGCAGTATAACTCGCTGCTATATAACAGCGAAGGCAAACAGTTTGCTTTCGGTGATATCGCAAGGTATATCATTTTCAACAATACTCCGCGAGCGGAAACTGATAACGGCGCGGGAAACATCGTAAATCCCGACTGGGGAGCCGAAGACGAATACGTCATCAACGTAGACTATGTCAGATGCTTCCTTGAAGCAGGGGAGATTACCGACGATACCGAAGACTTCACTACAGACGCCAGCATCAATTACTCGACAGGTCTGAACGCCGTCGCGGTCAACGATTATTGGGATATCAATTTCCCGACAGACGTCAAGGCGGACGGTACGGAAGCCGCATCTGCGGACCATATGAAAAAAGTCTACATATTCGACCCCGTGACAAACGTGACGAAGCACGTGCTTTCCACCGGGTTTGACAGAGCGCTCCGCGTCGTTTATTCTCCGGACGGAAGCAAGCTTGCGGTTGCGTCCACACAGGGAAATATTGCGATTTTTGACACTTCTGATTACACAAAGGCGCCGAAGAAGATATCAAACGGCGTTGTCATTCAAGAAAACGTGCTGTTCACAAAGGACAGCAGCGCGCTTATTGTCGGCGGCTTCAACGGCGGATCTCAGAAGTATTCGCCGAGCGTTGAAAAATGGTGCTTTCGCGTATTCGATGCGACTACCGGCGCTAAGCTGCAGCAGATAAGCGTCGGAAGCGATCCGCGCTTTATCGCGCTTTCCGATGACGGCTCGAAACTCGCGGTAACTACCACCAGCAACGGCACGTTCATATATAATACTTCCGATTGGAGTGAATACGCGCATTTTACGGAAGGTCACGTCAGAGCGATACGCGGCGCTGATTTCTCGTCTGATGCGAAGCTGCTTGTCACATCGGACGATAACGGCGTGATATGCCTGTGGGACGTTGAGAATAAAACGTTTATAAAGAAGATAAACAACGTCAACACCGGTTCGGTAAGACGCATAGTTTTTTCGCCGGATGATAAGAATCTCCTCTGCACGTCGACTTACGGCGCGGCTCGTCTCTTCGACGTCGAGAGCGGAGAACTGATTTCGCTGCTCGGCGGATTCGGTAACGTTATCCGCGAGGCGGCGTATTCGCCGAACGGTAAATACATCGTTGTTGCCGCGTATGACGGAGGCGCTAAGCTTTTCGCCTCGGACGGCACGTATCTCGAAACGCTGAAAGCGGGCGAGACCGACGAAAACCTTGAGGGATATATAATTTCACGCATCAAGTTCATGCCCGACAGTTCATACGTTTTCTTTGCCGAGCGCACGTATCCGCATTCGCTGCAGAAGTGGGCGCTTCCGCAGGAACTCGATAAGACCTCGCTTAAAAACGCGCTGCTGAAAGGCAACACAAGCAATCCCGGCTATGAATACGCCGCGAAGGTCGCGACTCTGAAATACGCAACGCCGCACATGATGGACAAAGCGCTTTCTGCGCTGGTTCCGCGCCCGATGGTCGTTTATGACTCACTGCGCGCGTCTGCCGACGCGGTTGAGTTTACAAACGCCGTTGAAATCAATCGCTGCGGCTATGTCTACTTCCAGTCGGTCAACTCGCCGTATTATGAGCATCTGAAATTAAAGATAAAGAATACCGATACCGAGGAAGAACGCTTTGTTGCTATCGATAAGGACACTCTGCTTTCGGTCACTTCAGACGGCAACTACACACACGTCGACCGCCTTATGAAGATTCGTTTCGATGAATCCGGAACGTATCAGGCGATGCTTTACGATGAGGCGAAAGATAAGAGCTTTGCTGTCGTAACCGTGACCGTCGACGGCACGAAGACCGCCACGGATGAGTTTACCTATACTATAAATGAAGCGACCGGTGAAATTACGATAACCAACTGCCTTTCCGGCAAACGCGACGTCGTTATCCCGGATGAGATCGAGGGTTACCAGGTCACGACGATAGGCGACTACGCCTTCTCGGGATACGGCAGAACCGTGCATCATATGACTGTCAAACTTCCGTCGACCCTTACGACTATAAAGCAGTATGCCTTCAATGCGTGCAGCTCACTGAGAGAGATAGAGTTCCCCGCATCGTTGAAGACGATAGGGCAGTACGCATTTAATGATTGCCGTCTCCTCGGCAGCGTTGACATTCCGGACGGCGTTTCGGTCAATACTTACGCCCTCCGCAATACCGGCGTCGGCACGGTTACCGTGGGTACCGGGGTCAACTTCACTTCCGCCGCGCTCAGCGGCAACTATCGAGCTCGTGAGCTCATCGTCAGAGAGGGCACGACCGCCGTTACCGCGAACCTCGGAACACAGTATATAATGGAAGCGGTCTATATACCCGAGAGCGTAACTTCGATCAGCGGGACGCTCTTCTCCGGCAACAGAAAGAAGGTCAAGCTTTACGGAGTCGAAGGCACTTTCGCGCAGACATATGCGGAAAACTATCCTGATAAGTTTGATTTCGTTCCGCTCGGTGCGCCTGTAATCACAGGCGTAGAGAACGGTGCGACATACGATCTCTACAAGGGCGGAGTACACGCTTCCTGGAACGACGGCCACATCGCGTATCTGAACGGCGATCGACGCTATTACGAGACCGATGTTACCGAGCCCGGCGAATACACGCTCAAAGTAATTAACGGCTATGACGATTATACTACTACCGTCAGCTTTACCGTTATTGATACTACGCCGCCGCCTTACACCGTGGGCGACGTCGACGACGACGGTGAAACAGGCGTTACCGACGCGCTCGCCGCGCTTCGCATAGCGCTCCGACTTGCCGAGCCGCAGGGTTATCAGAGTCTTTCCGCGGACCTCGACGGCGACGGCAAAATAACGGTTTCCGACGCACTGCGCATTCTCCGTATGGCTGCGGGGCTGAACTGATATAAATCTTCGAGTGTAGAAAACGGAGGTAAGCATATGAAAAGAAAGATCACAGCCATTTTGCTTTCGTTTGCGTTGCTCGTTACTGCAACGCCGGCGATAGCGTTTGGTACTTCTGCTGAAACTACTGACGGCTATGTAGGCACCTATCCTCAGCAGCTTGTCGAAGGCGCGGATATACGTATCATTTCGTATAACGTGCTCGTCGCGAAGGAGGACTTCAGCTGGAGCCCTTGGGTAATCGGTAATCGCCCTCAGTTATTTGCTGATTTTGTTAACTATTACCAGCCGGATGTCATAGGCCTTCAGGAGTGTTCCGTGCTCTGGCACGAAGGAATCCGCGAATTGCTCGGCGACAGGTATGAATTCATCTTTCCCGATCTCGAAGAAGATGGGGACGATCAAAACTGCTCTTTGCTCCTATATGATAAAACAAAGTATAACGTTGTGAAAACTGAGCTGTATAAGTATTCGGTATCCAACAGCATACAGATGCGTCACATGGCAATAGCGCTTTTTGAGAGCAAAGCGGACGGCAGAAAGTTTGCCGTAAGCTCAACGCATCTTAACTCCGGTTGGGAAGGGTCCGGCGGAGATAACACTCCGCAGAGAACCGTACAGGCAGGCGAGCTTATTAAAAAGGCCCAGAACTGGCTCAGTAAGAACAAGTGTCCGTTTATCTCCACCGGCGACATGAACACCACCATCGATGAAGTTCCTTATCAGACCATTGCAAACAGCAACGTGCTTTTCGACGTTGATCCCGAGCCGCTCGCCGGCTGCGTCGACCACATTTTCTGCAGCGTTGAGGCAACCTGTATGTATACCGCACAGGTCAGAGATCAGGCGATAAAAGCCGCTTCAGACCATTGGCCGCTGATTGCCGATATCAAGCTTCCCATCGTAAAGCCGGCTTATACCCTGGGCGATGTCGACAGAGATGACGAGGTAACCGTTAACGACGCGCTCGAAGCGCTCCGTTTTGTTCTCGGTATGACCAAACTGACGACAAACAGAAAAAAGGCGGCAGACGTAGATCTTGACGGAGTCGTTACCGTTTCCGACGTCCTCCGCATTATGCGCCATGTTGCTCAAATATCTGTCGATTTCTCTTGATATTGTTCTTCGGAGGGATTATAATGGATTTTATCAGCTTTCCGAAACTGGGAATCACGATCAACATTTCGCCTACCGCGTTTAAAATCGGCTCCGTCGAAATCAAGTGGTATGCGATATGCATAATGCTCGGTTTCGCCCTTGCTATCTTATATTGTTTGAGGCAGGGGAAAAAGCAGGGCTTCAAAAGCGACGTTTTCGTTGATTTGGCAATAATCGCAATGGTTTTCGGACTGATTGGAGCCCGCCTGTATTACGTTGCTTTCCGCCTTGATCAGTATATAAAAGACCCAATTAAGATTCTTTATATCTGGGAAGGCGGTCTCGCTATCTACGGCGGAGTGATTCTCGTTGTGCTTGCGTCATTCGTTTACTGCCGCGTTAAGAAACAGCCGTTCCTTAAACTTGCGGACATTGCCGCGCCTGCGCTGCTGATCGGTCAGGCCGTCGGACGCTGGGGAAACTTTTTCAATCAGGAGGCATTCGGAGTCAATACCGATTTGCCGTGGGGAATGACGGGCAATATCATTGCCGACAACATCCGCAGTGAAGCCGCAGATATAAAAGAAAGATTCGGAATCATTCTTGATTCCTCAAAAAGCGTTCACCCGACCTTCCTTTACGAATCGCTGTGGTGTCTTCTCGGAGTATTTGTGCTCTGGCTCTTTTATAAGAAGTTCAAGAAGTTCGACGGCGAAGTCGCGCTTATGTACTGTGCTTGGTACGGCCTTGAGCGTATGCTGGTTGAGGGGCTTCGCACGGACAGTTTAATCCTGTTTGCGAACGTCCGTGTTTCTCAGCTTGTAGCCGCTGTAACTTTCCTTGCGGCGGTAGTGCTGATTATCGTTTTCCGTGTCAGAAAACGCAGGAAAAAGGCGCTTGACGACGATGACAGTCTGATAATAGACATACCGGAGGATAACGAACAGTGGCAATAATTCTTGACGGCAAGGCGCTTGCCTCGAAGATGAAAGAAGAGATCAAAGCGGAAGTTGCCGAATTAAATGCAAACGGCGTTTTCCCCAAGCTCGCCGTTATCCTCGTGGGCGAAGATCCTGCATCACAGGTTTATGTTCGCAATAAAGGCCGTGATTGCGAGGAGGTAGGCATCGTATCGCAAACAATCGTTTTACCCGCGGAAACTGGCAGGGAAGACCTTACGGAACTTATCCGTTCTTTGAACGCGGATGATTCCGTTCACGGAATACTCGTTCAGCTTCCGCTTCCGGACGGTCTTGACGATTCGGAAATAACTCAGCTCATAGCCCCGGAAAAAGACGTCGACGCATTTTCCTATTACAATGTCGGCAGGATAATGACGGGGGATTATTCCTTCGTGCCATGCACTCCCGCGGGCTGTATGGAGCTGATAAAGCTTTCCGGTATTTCTGTCGAAGGCAAGAACTGCGTTGTTATCGGAAGAAGCAATATAGTCGGTAAGCCCATGGCGATGCTTCTTATGCAAGCGAACGGCACCGTTACCGTCTGCCATTCGCGCACACGCGACATTTCCGGAATCACAAACAGAGCGGATATTATAGTCGTTGCGATAGGGAAGCAGGGATTCCTTACCGGCGATATGATTAAAGAAGGAGCCGTCGTTATCGACGTTGGTATAAACCGGTGCGCGGACGGTAAACTTCGCGGCGATTGCGATTTTGAGTCATGCGCCGCAAAAGCATCGTATATTACACCCGTCCCGGGCGGAGTAGGCCCGATGACGAGGGTGATGTTGTTAAAGAACACTTTGAATGCTGCGAAAATACAGGAGGTAAGCAAAAATGTTTAAAAGAATCACGGCATTTTTCATCGCGTCTCTCTTGGCGTTGTCGCTCTTCGCCGGAATCACCGCTTCCGCGACGGAGCCGCAGTCAAGTATTGAGTGCAAAAACGTGATACTGATGATCGGCAGCGGTATGAGTCCGTCTCACGTTAAGGCCGCGTCCGTCAAGTTGGGCAGGACTCTTAATATTGAGCGCCTGCAGTATTCCGGCACGCTCGAGACGACAAACTCCAACAACGCCATTGCCGATCCGGCCGCGGCTGCAACCGCGCTCTCGACCGGAAAAAGAACTACTAATTTCAGACTCGGCGTTGACGCGAACGATAATGAAACTCTGCTTATTACCGAGGCGCTTCAGGCGGTCGGCAAAAAAGTGGGTATCATTACCGATAAGAATCTGAACGATGCAACTACCGCGGCGTTCTCCGTCCACAACACTCTGAAGTCGGATTATTACGGTATTGCGCGTCAGCAAATCGCGAGCGGACTGGATCTTTTCCTCGGCGGCGGCTCTAAGTATTATGATAACTACAGGGACAGTTTCGCGGCTGCCGGCTATGAGTATGTTACTACTCCTCAGCGCCTTGATGATATGGCCGTCGGAAAAAAGTATTTCGGAGCGTTCAGTAATTATACTTTTGAAACCGGTTATAACGTCCCTACGCTCTCTCAGATGCTTACCAAAGCCACTGAGGTCCTCGATAATGAAAACGGTTTCTTCATTGTTGCGGAAGGCGGCCTTATAGATAAGTACAGCTTTGCCAGGAATATGACGAAAATGACGTCTGAACTCGGCAAGTTTGATGACGCCGTCGGCGTCGCTATGTCTTACGTCGACGAGCATCCGGATACGCTCCTTCTCGTTGTTGGCGACGTTGAGGCCGGTAACCTTGAGCTTCCTGAGAGAGTTAATTCCGGAAACGTTAAGGATACCTGCTTCAAGAGTTACGGCACATCCAGTTTACCGGCCGCGCTTTACACTTACGGAGCCAATGCGTCTGCGTTTACCGGCGAGCACGTCAGCACCGACGTGCCGAAGTTCATAGCGGCTTCTCTCGGAATCACTTCTTTCGGCTCAACGCGTGAACTTATTTCTTCTGAACGTGATTATATTGTTGAGCAGCTCAATTCTTTCTCTTCGTGGACGTTCACAAACGTTAAGAAGAACAGCAGCATTAACGGGGTCAAGCTTACAACGACTTCGTCGAACAACTCTGCAGTTACCGCGAGATGCGCCAACGGATCTCTGGTAATAATGGCGAATGCAAAAGTCGGATTTGAACTGACGGTTACTCCTCCGCTTGCGACTCCGTTTAAGTTGAAGAACGGCGGAAGCACGGATCTTTCCGGTTTCGACGGCTTCGTTATTACCGCTCCGGGTCTCAGTGAATACGATTTTGAGATAACCGTAGGTAAGGGAAGCGAGTTCTCGGCCAAATCGAAGCTTTCGCTCTCGATGGCAAACCGCTATAACGAGATAATAATTCCGTTCTCTGCTTTTGAACCGGCAATCACTCCTGAAAACGCAATCGGGCTCGACACCTTTAAGTTCTCGTCTGAGGGATGCGCAACAAAGACTACGATTATGTTTGACAGCATCCATGCCTACAAGATTGACGAGGGGCTCAACTATTATGAGGCGCTTGGCGTCGCCTACACCAAGGATCCTATGGAGTATACCGATGCCAGCTTCGCGCCGTTTGCGGCTTCTCTTGAAGCGTGCGAATCCGCTGCTTCAAGAGCCGACAGGTATGCCGCGAAAGTAGACCTTCTGAACAAAATCGAAGAGCTTGTACCGGTTTCTGTGACCGCCGAAAACTTCGGCATCATGGAAGCCAACGCCGGAGCTGTCGACACAGAATCCGTTGCTTATGCCGAAGGCGAAAGCGGCATAGATATCTTCTGCGGAGCAGCGACGTCTTCAGTGACTTTCAATACTATTCCAGAAAAGAGCGGAAATTACAGCGCGGTACGTCTGCGTCTTGACTCGCTGAATCCCGACGCCACATGCGGCGATTTCGCTGTTTCTCTGATTCTTTCTTCCTCCGCAGGCGAAGAGACCGTAACGGTTCAGAGATGCATTATTGACAGCGGATACTATTACTTCCCGATAAATACTGCTGTTTCCGATATTACCGCTGTTAAGGTGCAGTTTGAAAACGCTTTGGTCGGCGCCGCGATACGCATTGAGGCGGTTGAGCTCGTCTCCGCAGCGCAGGCAAAGGCGAAGTTCGTTAAAACACCGTCCGCGCTTGAGATACTCCGCGCCGCTGCGGGATTCGCGGTCGTTGAAAACGGCGACCTCGACGGCGACGGCAGGATAACCGTTGCCGATGCGCTCATCGCGCTCCGTGCCGCAGCCGGACTTGCGTAAACAAATCCGATATAACGAAACGCCCGAAGGTTTATCCTTCGGGCGTTTAATTTGCTATT
The DNA here is from genome assembly GCA_017616855.1 of Clostridia bacterium. Classification (GTDB taxonomy): domain Bacteria; phylum Bacillota; class Clostridia; order Oscillospirales; family RGIG8002; genus RGIG8002. Next base: position 103,285 of record JAFZXI010000077.1, read on the forward strand.
CAGTCAGTCTTTAATTCCTTTATAAAGCTCGTTCATCGGAGGAGCTTGCAAGTTCTTTTCGTCTGATATAACAGGGGAGAAACAATCATTGAAGTTGACCGCTTCGCTCTCGTAGTATTCAATAGCAGCATCCACATTTCCTTTTGTCGCCAGCTCCGTGAAGCGTGCGGAGACATGAGCGATTTTTTCGTTTGTATTATCCATACCGCACCTCAGACGTAAGCTCTGTCAAAATCCACGACTGCGAAATAGCTTTCATCGAGAGTTTTTATAAGTACGCCTATCTCGCGTAACAGTTCGCCGTCATCTGTCTTAATGTCAAATGGCACGACTACGTCGAAAATCAGATTTGTGTGCGTCGGTCCTACGACCATGCGGAAATCGTGTATAGTCAGTCTTTGGTCGATATGCTCGCGTAATAAAGAGGCGACCTTTTCTCGCGTTTCTGCGACGTTTTCGTCATCGTCGACGACAGGATCCATATGTATAACGGCGTGGCAGCCGAGCTTTTCCGCAAGTTCGCGTTCGATATTGTCGATGCGGTCATGCGTTTCGAGCATATCGGCTGATGCGGAAACCTCGGCGTGAAGCGAAACGATGAGTCTGCCGGGACCGTAATCGTGAACTATAAGGTCGTGAACTCCGAGGACCGCGGGATCGGCGCTGACGATTGCGTTGATTCCTTTGACGAGTTCGTCGCTCGGTTTCTGACCGAGCAGCGGACTCACGGTATCCTTTGTGGCGTTGTAGCCGGAATACAGTATGAACAGCGCGACGGCGCAGCCGCCCCAGGCGTCGGCGTTGAAATCGGTAAAGCGCGAAATGATAGTGCTGACAAGAACGACCGATGTAGCTACAACGTCGCTGATACTGTCGGTCGCGGTCGCTTTGATAGCGGGGGAGTCCAGCTTTTTCGCAAGATGCAATCCGTCAATAAACATTGATAGTTTTACACAGATAGAAACCGCGAGTATCACGATGATCAGCACGCTGAAATCAATCTCTGTAGGGTTGAATATCTTTTTGACGGACGTTATCCCGAGCTCGAAGCCCATCAGGATTATCGCCATGGCGACGATAAGCCCCGAAACGTATTCAAGCCGCCCGTGCCCGAAAGGATGAGTAGGATCCGGTTTTTTACCGGCGAGCTTAAACCCGATAAGCGTCACCGCCGACGAACCGCTGTCGGCTATATTATTAAGAGCGTCCGCGGTTATTGCGATAGAGCCGCTGATTAGTCCCGCGGCAAGCTTGAAGCCGAAAAGAAGTATATTCAAGAATATGCCGACGGCGCCGAAAAGCATGCCGTAAGCACCGCGCACCTTCGGAGAGGTCGTGTTGTTTCTGTCTTTTATGAAGAGTCTTGAGAGCAGCGAAGTCATATTATCGCCTCCGTATTTCATGTATTATAACACCGCTGATGATAAACTTCAAGAATTATTCGTTTTTTGCCAAAAAACTCTTGCAACCGTATCGCGTTTAGGGTAACATAATAACAAATACTGCAACGGAGCGTTCGTTATGATAAAGGTTGAAAACTTCGGCAAGCTTTCAGACGGCAGAGAGACAAAAATAATAACTCTTTCAAACGGCGAATTGACCGCAAAGCTCCTCGATTACGGCGCGAGAGTGCAGTCGCTGATTTTCGGCGGCGTAGACGTCGTGCTCGGTTTCGACGACGCCGCGGGTTATGAGAAATGCACCGCGTATCAGGGCGCGACGGTCGGCCGCTTCGCAAACCGCATCGACGGAGGGCGTTTCACGCTCAACGGCGTTGAATACGACGTCGGCAGAAACTCGGGCGAAGTGCATCTCCACGGCGGAGAAGTCGGTTTCGACAGGGCGATATGGGAGTTTGATGTCGCGGACGGCGATGCGCCTTACGTTTGCTTTACGCACGTATCTCCCGATGGAGATATGGGCTACCCGGGCGAGCTGCACGTCTCGGTAACGTATTCGCTCGCGGGCTCGGAGCTGCATATCGCTTACAGCGCAGTTACCGATAAGGATACCGTAATCTCGCTTACAAATCATTCCTATTTCAATCTCGACGGCGAAGGCGATATCCTCTCACAGTATTTACAGATAAACGCCGATGAAATAACGCCCCTTGACGAAAGGAGCGTCCCCGACGGCAGCTTTATGCCTGTCGCGGGCACGCCGTTTGATTTCAAGGACTTCAAGCGTATAGGCGACGATATCGATGCCGACCATCAACAAATAGAATACGGCGCGGGATTCGATCACAACTTCGTTATCTCCGGCACCGGACTGCGCACCGCCGCGCGAGCTTATTCCGATAAAAGCGGCATCGCGCTCGAATGCCGCACGGACCGCCCCGGAATGCAGCTTTACACCTCCAATTTCCTCGGCGAAAGCGAGGGGAAAGGGAAGAGCGGCAAGCCGTATTTCCGCCGTCAGGCCTTCTGTCTTGAAACGCAGGGCTTCCCGGACGCGCCGAACAAGCCGGCGTTTCCTTCGGCGGTTTTGCGTAAAGGCGAGGAGTGGAGATCGGAAACGGTATACGCTTTTTCGAAAAAATAGAAAAAGCACTTGACTTTTCGTCTGTTTTTTGTCATAATATCAACTGTTGCGTCACGCAGCGACCGTTCGGGGTGTAGCTCAGTTTGGTAGAGCGCTTGGTTCGGGACCAAGAGGCCGTGGGTTCAAGTCCCGTCACTCCGACCATATCGAGTATTCATAACGGACTTGAGTTATGGATACTCGATTTTTATAATCACTAATTTTCTCCGGAGGGATAAATATGGTAACTGAACAATATTCAGAGATTTCTACAAATGAAGAAAAGTTCAAGACTCTTCTGAAAATGATACACGCTAATCTGTTAAAAGAACTCGGATTTAAAAAAGACAAATTTAATTTCAGACTGTTTTTGGAAAATGGCGGTGTTTATTCCGGTTATTTGATAAACTTTCAGAAGTCTTTATATAGCGACAGATCAGAATTGCTTTTTACTATCAATATTGCGAGAAAGAGTAGCAACGTTAAGATTGATGAAAAGTTTAAAGAATATGATTGCAATAATCCCAATGATAGTAAACGGCTTGCTATCCTTTCATCAAAATACGGATTTGATAAATGGTGGTCAATTACATCTTCTTCAGATATGACTATGATTGAAAATGATATAGTTAATTTGCTCAAGGATTGTGCTTTCCCTTGGTTCGGTTTAAACGATAATTAAACTCCGTCACTCCGACCATAAAAGAAACCTCTTTTGTTTACCAAAGCATTAGAGGTTTTTTTATTATTGATTTACGTTGAGATTTATGGTATCATTTTCATAAGAAGAATGGCATGGAGGAATCTGTATGAAGTATAGTGTTAAAATGATTATTCGGCATAAGGTTGAAACCGGAGAGATATTTTTGGAGGAGTCCATTTTGATGTTGGATGCCGCCACATTCGACGATGCATATTTGAAGGCGGAAGAATATGTGAAAGAAAATGTGCTTTGCGCTGAATACGTTAATATGAATGGAAAGCATGTACACTCGGAAATCGTATCTTATGCAGACTGCTTCTCAGTGTGTGATGATGAGAGCATTGTGGAGGCCTATTCTTCTATCAGACGATGCAGTGACGAAATGAGTGAAAAGGCAATTCTTTCCATCTTGGAAAACTCGTGTACGAGAGAAGATATGCTTCCTCTGAGACAGTGGGCAGATCCCGATCATCCGGAAGAATTAGAATAGTTTTCAAATCATCAAGGCAGACAAATCGAGATTAATTATGCGTTAAAGGATTGAAAGCACCTCACTTTTATGTTACAATACAGAAAAGATAACTGCAAAAAGGTGACAATATGGGAAAGAATAAATCTATTTCAGTCGTACTTCAAACGTGTGAAAAATACAAGGACGACGTGCAGAAACAGATAAAAGAACTGAAGCGCTGCGTCAGCGAGGGCCGCAAATCCGGCGATATCCTGATGCTTGGCGCCGCATATTGCTACCTTGCCATGGCTTACAGCGACGAGGACGATCTGCGCGGTATGCTTCTCAACGCTCTTAAGGCGGTCACCATCCTCAAAGACACCGGCGAATACGACCTGCTCGTGAGGGCTTATCACGTTCTCGGCAGGGCGTATATCGACCAGGGGAATAATCAGATGTCGCTCGTCTGCGACGAGACGGCCTACGGCATAGTGAAAAGACACCGCCTCAAGGGTCAGCTCAGGATAACTGCGCTGAATAACATTTCGGTCAGTTATCACGCGATGGATGAGCCCCGAAAAAGCATAAAGTATCTGAACGAATGCCTTGAGTTGCTCAAAAAAGACTACGGCGAAGAATACACCGACTATTTCATGTATTCCGTCAATCTCGCGGGGTGCCATAAGGACGTCGGCGAGCTCGAGCGTGCGGATGAAATATTCGATTCCATATACGGCTTGCTCGATAAAGTGGAGTTCAAACCCCTCGTATGTGATTATTACATAAGGCGCGCTATCGTTTCGTATCTTCGCGAGGATATAAAAGCTGGCAACGGATATATAGACACCGCTTTGTCGAGCTTCCCGAAAAACATTTATCCGCTTCCTTTGTATGACGATCTTTGCGAGGTTTCGCGCTTCATAACAAACAATAAAGACCGTGAGCGCTCAAAAAGGATATTTGATCTCATGACCGTATTCGCGGAAAACAACGAGGGAACACTCGAACAGCTGTTCGCGACCCGTATGATAGCGAATTATTATAAGAATTTCGGCGAATACGAACTCGCGACCGAGTATTTCTCTAAATGCGAGGAGCTTAACGAAAGGCAAATGCGCGAATTGAGGGAGATGCAAATGAAGCTCCACAATACGACGCGCAGCGCTGAAGCGGAGATCCGCAAACTGAAACGTAAAATGCGCGAAAACGAAGATCTTGTCTCCCGCGATCCACTTTCAAAGCTTCTCAACCGTTCCGCGCTGCTTCGCGTTTCGTCGGAGTTCATCGAGAGCGCCGCGAAAAAGCGTCAGAAGGTCGGAGTCATCTTTATCGATATCGACTGCTTTAAGGAGTGCAACGATACCTACGGTCACGCTAAGGGTGACGAAATCATAAGACAGGTCGCCGACGTCTGCCGCAAACGTGAAACAAAGAATGTCCGCTTTGCCCGTTACGGCGGCGACGAATTCTTCGGAATCACCAGAGGATTGACCGACGGCGAGGTCTGCGATATAGCACGCATTATCTGCAAAGACATACGGATCGCCGATATCCCCAACGAAAAGAACCCGAACGGAGGCAGATTGACGCTTTCCGCGGGTGTTATCAACGTCACTATTACGGATAAGACGGATACCATACTCGAGATTGCGAATTACGCGGACAAGGCGTTGTATTACGCTAAGAACGCCGGCAGGAACGCGATCTATGAGCTGGTCCACAGCGACGGCGGGACGAACGATACCGGCAGTTCGGCTTATATCAAAATCGATTTTTGAATCCAAATCAACTTTCAATCGAAAAAGCACGCTTCAGAGGCGTGCTTTTTTATATTGACGGAAACAGTCGTATTATGATATAATATACGAGTCAAAATCAGCATATTGATACATAGCTTTCTATATAAAGGAGTCGATTGCATGCCTGCTTTTATAGTCCGTGTTTCTCTTGCTTATGATTTGGTTCTTGAGTATTCCGAAGCGCCGGGCGAACCGCTGAAGGTGTTCTTGAAGGTGCTTCAGCAGTCGAATACCGCCGAGCAGTTGTTCCTGCGCTTTACTTACGGCGTATATCGTATTGAGGCGGAGGATGAAACGCGTTGCCGCGAGGTCGTCGCAGAAGCTTGGAATGCCGCGTTCCCCGATAACTCTGACGATATTATGCTGATGCTCGTGCCGGATACCGGGGATGACGCCGCGAAGCTTATGACGTCGGTTTATCAGGGCTATTACGGAGCGGATAACTATCAGCTGCTCGCTACCGAACTCGCCCATATGATTCCGCTGCTTAAGGAAAGGGGCGCCATAATGGCGCTCCGCAAGCAGAATTATCTGTTTTCGATAGATTCCGGTTGCGGATTCACAACGCTTCTTTCCTCCTTCGGCGATTTCACAAAGCGCATGAATATCTACGACGACGATGAAGGCAAGCGCACGAAATACGCCGAATACAAGGTTGCCGCCGAAACCGGCAACGGATACAGCGACCCTTACGACGTTGTCAAGGATCTGCGCGAATCATTGAAAGATAACGTCTATAACATTATCGGCATTGATATAAGCTATTTCCTGGGGGACGGAAAAACAGACGAGCTGCGCGTATTCATTACGGATTTATACGATCTTCAGGATGATTATGTGTTCATATTCCGCGTTCCGTTCCTTGAGAAAAAGGCGCTCGACGGGCTCGCGGCAATATTGTCTGACGTTTCGTCTCTGCGGACGGTCCAGATCCCGCCGCTGCACGACGCCGTTTTGCTCGAGTTTTTCTACGACGAAGTGCGCAGATACGGATATAAGACTGACGATTCGCTCGCCGAAACGCTGTTTGAGCGCGTCCGCGCCGAAAAGCGCGACGGCAGATTCTACGGTTTCAAAACGGTTGAAAAGATTGCGCAGGAGATGGTGCTCCGCAAGGCCGCGCACGACTCAGAGGAAGAGATCAACGGCAATACGATTGACCACGAGGTTATTTCGCCCGACGATATGGCGGGTATGTTCGACATTGTCAAAACCGAGAAAAACGGCTATGACGAGTTGAGCGAGCTTATCGGAATGGAAAAGATTGCCGAACGCGTCAGAGAGATTGTTTCGCAGGTCAAACTTTCCATGACGAACGAAAAGCTTGACAGACCTTGTATCCATATGCGCTTCCTCGGCTCGCCCGGTACAGGCAAAACAACCGTCGCCAGAATAATCGGCCGCATATTCCGCGAAGAGGGGATACTTCGCAAAGGCGCGTTCATGGAATACACCGCGCGTTCGCTCTGCGCCGAATACGTCGGCCAGACCGCCGCAAGGACCGCTGCCATCTGCCGCGATTCCTACGGCTCGGTGCTGTTTATCGACGAGGCGTACGCGCTATATGAAAGCGATACGCAGACAAACGACTACGGCAAAGAAGCGCTTACGACGCTGATATCCGAAATGGAGAACCACCGCGACGATATGCTCGTCATAATGGCGGGTTATACCGACGATATGGAGACGCTGATGAAGGGCAACGCGGGCCTGCGCAGCCGTATGCCTTACGTGCTGACCTTTGAGAATTACACGCGCAAAGAGCTTTTCGATATCTTTATGCTGATGGTGCGCAAGCATTTCGACTACACGCCCGAGCTTGAAAGCGAAGCGAAACGCTATTTTGACACGCTTTCGGACGAGTACCTCAAATCACGCGAGTTTGCCAACGCGCGTTTCGTCAGAAACCTCTATGAGCGCACGTGGTCGAAGGGGGCGCTCCGAGCGGCGCTTGCCGGACAGACGCGCATCGAGCTTTGCCGCGATGATTTCATTGCCGCGAGCGGTGAAAAGGAGTTCGGTGAAAAGCTCGAACAAAAGAAACGAATAGGGTTCTGATTATTCAAAAGCCGCCGTGAAACCGGCGGCTTTTGCTTTATGCAAGTATCAGCGGTTGAAGTTGCCGGCCTTCGAGTGCGGCAATGGAAGCGGGGAGCAGCAGCCCCATATCGGCGACGAGCGAGGTTTCCTTGTTGCCCGGATCATCCTGACCCATCGGAACAAAGAAGACGTTTTTCGTATTCAGCAGCGCCCCGATGTTTTTCGCGGAAGCGGATAGCGCGTCGTTTGTCGAGACCGCAATCAGAAGCGGACGCTTGTTGCGCAGGTGCGCTTTCGCCGCCATCGTCACGGATGAATCGGTGATGCCGGAAGCGAGCTTGCCCAGCGTGTTGCCGGTGCACGGAGCGATGATAAGCAGATCCAGCAGCTTTTTCGGGCCGATCGGCTCGGCTTCGCGTACCGTGTGGATTATTTCTTTTCCCGTCGCGTCTGCGATGCGCTTGCGAAAATGCTCCGCTGTCCCGAAACGCGTATCCGTTTCGTATGCCGTCTCCGACATTATCGGAGTTATATCAAATCCGGCTTCGGTCAGGCGCGGCAACTGCTCAAGCGTTTTTGCGAGCATGCAAAAGGAGCCGCACATCGCGAATCCGACTCGTGTGTTTTCCATATCGGATATCCTTTCGGTGTACGTTTGTTACCATTATATTCTGCGCTCCTCCAATATCGTGCATACAGTTTCGGCAATCAGTCTGCCCGCGGTAACAGGGAAGACCTTTCCCGGCAGACCACCAGCTTTTATTACCTTCGTGCCGACGCTCCAGGCGTTTGTGTCGGCTATTCCGAAAGGCGCCGATGCGAGCTCGACGTAGTATTCTGTTTTCGTCTTGTCAAGTATATCACGGGTGAAAACGTGAGCCGGAACCGTGTTGAATATTGCGTCGTATTCGCCGCGTATACCCGCCGTTTCCATCGGCTTGCAGCCGTAGGTGCGGATAAGTTCTATATCCTTTATTTTCCTTGCTGACGCCGTAACGTCAGCGCCGAAAGCGCGCATCCGATGTGCAAGCGCTTTTCCGATTCTGCCGAAGCCGCAAACAAGGACGTCGGCGCCGAGAAATGACTTTGCCGATGCGCCTGAATATATTAACATCGCCGCCTCGGCGGTTAGTTCGGCGTTTGCGTAAGCGAAACGCTCGTTAGCCGCGTAATCGGTCAGAGACGCGCCGGACGCTTTGATTATTTCGTGCGCGTATTTGCTTACGGCGCCGGCGAACACCTCAACACCTTTCCGCAGAATCGCGATATTTTCCAACCTTGACGCGTTCAGCGGCGGGGCGAATAAGTAATACTTTGCAGTTGGCGGTACGCCGCCGCTGAACTGTGCCGCCGCATAACCGCGTTTTTTCAG
>JAFZXI010000007.1 GCA_017616855.1 Clostridia bacterium
CCGCATTCGAAGCCGCTCTTGACCTCCTTGACGTCGTCCTTGACGCGGCGCAGGGAGTCCATATCGTCCTCGGCGACGACTACGTTGTCGCGCAGGACGCGGATCTTGCTGCCGCGGACAATCGTGCCGTCGGTGACGTAGCAGCCGGCGATGACGCCGAGTTTGGAGACCTTGAAGGTCTGTCTGACTTCGGCGTGGCCGCCGACGACCTCGCGGTACTTCGGAGCCATCATGCCCTTCATCGCCGCCTCGATTTCCTCGATGCACTGGTAGATGACGCGGTAGAGGCGGATATCGACGCTGTTCGCCTTCGCGGTCTCGGCGGCGGTGGCGTCCGGACGGACGTTGAAGCCGACGATTATAGCGTTGGAGGCGGAGGCGAGCATGACGTCGCTCTCGTTGACGGCGCCGACGCCGCCGTGGATTATGTTCACGCGGACCTCGTCGTTGGAGATCTTCTGCAGCGAAGCGCTGACCGCCTCAACGGAGCCCTGGACGTCCGCCTTGACGATGATGTTGAGGTCCTTCAGCATGCCCTCCTGGATACGCGAGAAGAGGTCCTCGAGCGTGACGTTGCCGGCGTTCTTGTCCTGCTGCTCGCGCTCTTCGGTGCGGCGCTGCTCGACGAGCTTGCGGGCGAGGGATTCGTCCGCGACGACGTTGAAGACGTCGCCGGTTTCGGGAACGTCCGCGAGTCCGGTGACTTCGACCGGGGTGGAGGGGCCGGCGCTTTCAATCGCGGCGCCTCTGTCGTTGGTCAGCGCGCGGACGCGGCCGACGCTCTTGCCCGCGATGATGATGTCGCCGGCGCGGAGGGTGCCGTTCTGCACGAGCAGGGTGGCTATCGGGCCGCGGCCCTTGTCGAGACGCGCCTCGATGACGATGCCCTTCGCGGGACGGTCGGGATTCGCCTTGAAGTCCTTGACGTCCGCGGTCAGCAGCAGCATTTCAAGCAGCGTGTCGAGCCCTTCGCGCGTCTTCGCGGAGACGGGGACGCAGATGTTTTCGCCGCCCCATTCCTCCGGAATGATGCCGTATTCGGTGAGCTCCTGCTTGACCTTTTCCGGATTCGCGCCGGGACGGTCAATCTTGTTTATCGCCACGATGACGGAGACTCCCGCCGCCTTGGCGTGGTTGATCGCTTCGATCGTCTGCGGCATGACGCCGTCGTCCGCGGCGACGACGAGGATCGCGATGTCGGTCGCCTGCGCGCCTCTCGCGCGCATCGCGGTGAACGCTTCGTGGCCGGGGGTATCGAGGAAGGTTATCAGACGGTCGTTGAGCTTGACCTGATAAGCGCCGATGTGCTGCGTGATGCCGCCCGCTTCTCCGGCGGCGACGTCGGAGTGACGGAAGGCGTCGAGCAGCGAGGTCTTGCCGTGGTCGACGTGGCCCATGACGACGACGACCGGCGGACGCGGGACGGTGTTGCCCTCGGCGTCGTCCTCGGTATCGGCGATGTGGAGGCGCTCTTCTATCGTGACGTGGACCTCGCGCTCCGCCTTGGCGCCGAATTCGTCGGCGATGACGGCGGCGGTGTCGTAGTCGATGGTTTCGGTAACGGTCGCCATGACGCCGATCATCATCAGCTTCTTGATGACCTCGGCGGCGGTCTTCTTCAGACGGGTGGCGAGTTCGCCGACGGTGATCTCGTCGGGAATGGTTATCTTGAGCTGCGCGTTGCGCGCCTTCTCGAAGGCGAGGCGCTTCATCTTTTCCGCCTCGGTGTCCTTGCGGCTCATGATCGGCTTGCGGAAGCCCTGCTTCTTGCCGACCTTCTGCTTCTGGCGCGAAAGCTCCTTCTGGCGCTCGGGGACGAGGTTGTCTATGCGCTCGTCGTAGCGGGCGAGGTTGACGCCCACGAGGCCGGACTTCGTGTCGACGACGCGGACGGTCTGCGCGCCGCGTATCGGACGCTCGCCCTTCGGCTTATCCTGCTTCTGCGGACGCGGAGGAATGACCGCTCCCTGATGCGCGGGCTTCTGCGCGGGCTGCTGCGCCTGCTTCTGCTCGGGCTTTTTATCGGCGGGCTTGGCGTCGGCGGGCTTCTCCGGCTTCTTTTCCGGCTCCTTCGGCTTCTCCGGCTCCTTCGGGCGCGGCTCGTTGGCGGCGGCGAAGTAGGCGAGAAGCGCTTCCGGCTTCGGCTTGTAGGTGTCGAGGACGGTCTGGAAAATTATATCCAGCTCCTCGAGCTCGAGGATAGCGCCGGAAGCCCTGTCGGCGCCGGTCTTATCTTTAAGTATCGCGACGACGTCCTTCGTCTGCATATCGAGATCTTTGGCGAGGTCGCCGAGCTTGTATTTGTTTAACATACGCTTTCCTCCGTAACTTTCAGAATGGCGGCGGCAAGTCCCTTGTCCTTGACGCCCACGACGGTGACGCTCGAGGCGCCTACCGCTTTGCCGAGCGCGGCTTTGCTGAAGCCACCGGTCAGCACGGGCACGCCCGCTTCCTCGCAGCCGCGCCGCGCTTTCTCCGCGGTGCGTTCGCCGTCCGAGGCGAAGACCGCGAGCTTCAGGCGGTGCCGCTTGAGCTCTGCGAGCGTCTTGTCGACGCCGGTGACGGCGTTGCGTGAAACGGTCGCGAGCCCGAGGTAGTGGAGTATTCTTTCTTCAGCGGTCATTTCATCGCCTCCGTCAGTTGTTTTTCAAGCATATCGTAGACCTCCGGGGGTATCTCCCGCGAGAACGCTCGCTCGAGCCGCCGCGCCTTGCGCGCTTTCGCGAGGCAGCCGGCGTCGGCGCAGATGTAAGCGCCCCTGCCGTCCGCTTTGCCTGTGAGGTCGAGCGTTACCTCGCCCTCCTTCGGCGAAACCACGCGCAGCAGCTCCTTTTTCGGCTTCGATTCTCCGCAGCCGATGCATTTTCTCAAAGGTATCTTCTTTTCCTTCAAATTGACCTCCGGAAATCCTTCTCCGGCGTTACATCGCCGGCTTGATGTCTATTTTCCAGCCCGTGAGCTTGGCGGCGAGGCGGGCGTTCTGGCCCTCCTTGCCGATGGCGAGCGAAAGCTGATCCGCGGGCACTGTAACGTGGCAGGTGTGCTCCTCTTCGTTGACGTCGACGCCGATGACTTCGGCGGGGGAGAGGGCGGCGGTCACGAACTCGGTGATATCGTCGCTGTAGCGGACGATGTCGATCTTTTCGCCCTTCAGTTCGGTCTTGATGCTGTCGACGCGGGTGCCCTTCTGGCCGATGCAGGCGCCGACGGGGTCGACGGAGGGGTCGTTGGAAGCGACGGCGACCTTCGTGCGGCTGCCGGCTTCGCGGGAAATGGCGCGGATGTCGACGATGCCCTCGTTGATTTCCGGCACCTCAAGCTCGAACAGACGGCGCACGAGGCCGGGGTGGGTACGGGAGATTACGATGCGCGGTCCGCGCTCGGTCTCCTTGACCTCCACGACGTAGATGCGTACGCGGCTGCCTTCGGTGAGGTATTCGCCCTTGACCTGCTCGGAGGCGGGGAGGACGATGCTGTTTCTGCCGACCTCGAGGGTGGCGTTGCGGCTGACGCGGTCGACGCTCGTCACGAGCGCGGTGATGATTTCGTGCTCCTTGCCGCGGAAGTCGGCGAGCAGCTTAAGCTTTTCGGCTTCGCGTATCGCCTGTATTATGACCTGCTTGGCGGACTGCGCCGCGATGCGGCCGAACTCCTTGGTCTGTATCTCCTGGACGACCTCGCCGCCGAGCTTCGCCTTCTTGTCTATCTTCTTCGCTTCCGCGAGGGTGAGCTGGCAGTTCTCGTCGGTTATGTCGTCGATGACGGTCCAGCGGCGGATTAAGCTGATGGAGGAGGTCTCCTCGTCCACGAGGACCTCGATGTTGTCGATGTTGCCGTCGTCGCGCTTGACAGCCGTTTCCAGCGCCGCGCGGACGCGGTCCAGCATATATTCCTTGGCTATGCCGTTCTCTTTCTCGAGCATATCCAGCGCTTCAAAAAACTCCTTGTTGACCATTGTCTTGCTCCTTTTCGTTTTCTCCTTTGTGAAATATTGGTTTCGGCTTGTCGCCGCAAATCAACTAAAACTCAAGCTCCTCATGCCTGCGCAGCGAGCCCACGGACGCCTTCGGCACGGTAACGCCGCCGATGGTGAAGCTCTCGTCGTCGAAGGCGTCGAGCGTGCCGGTCAGCTCCTTCGAGCCGTTCAGCGCGGTGTAGAGCTTTGCGCGGACGGGCATCCCGAGCGAAGCCGCGCAGTGTTCCGGCGTTTTCAGCTCGCGGAAGATGCCGGGCGAGGAAACCTCGAGGTTGTAGGATTGCTCTATCGGGTCCGCCTCGTCGAGCATCGGATCGATCGCGCGGCTGACGGCCTCGCAGTCGTCGATACCGACGCCGTCGGGGCTGTCGATATAGAGCCGCAGGAAGTATTCGCCGCCCTCGCGCACGAATTCGAGATCCCAGAGCTCGACGCCGCATTCGGCCGCGGCCTTCTGCGCGAGCGGGAGCACCGTTTGCCTGATATTCTTTGCCATACGCGCCTCCTTGAAAAACGCCTTTACAAGCACTTGAGAGTGGGCGCGAACCCACTCTCAAGCCAAAACCTTCATTAACAATCGGATTATAACACGCGGACGGTGAAAAATCAAGTGTTTTTTACACAAAAATAATATAATTCGCCGCGTTAATGCACGCGCGTATACATGCGTTCGTACGCCGCGAGCTCGTCTTCGGTCAGCAATTCCGTGTCGACGAGGTCGAGCTGCTCGCGCGCGAGGGAGTATCTGCCGTTGATGATGTCCATGCCGGCGGCGGCGATTGCGTCGAGCGAAGCGATGCGTTTGGCGTCGGCCTCCGCCTGCGCGGAAAGCTCCTCGTTCTGCTTTTTAATGGCGTCGACGCGGTCGTTTGCCTCGTTTATCATCTTGCGGAGCGCTTCGTTCTCCTCCTGGATGTTGACGAGGGTCGTCTGCGCGCGCTGCGCGCCCTGCTGCGTTTCGTCAACCTCGTTTTCGAGGCGCTCGGTGTTGCGGACGTTGATGATTATCGACATCGTTATCAGCAGCGCCGCGACGATGAACAGCACCGCGCCGTAGATGACGACGGACATCACGGATTTTCTCTTATCTTCGCTCATTTGCGATCATCTCCGTTCCCGGAAAGGCGGTTGACGAGGTCGATCAGGTCGCCCTCGCCGCAGTAGTCGACGGTGAGCTTGCCCTTTTTATCGTTGCCGCTGATCGTGACCTTGCGGCCGAGGGTGGATTTCAGAAGCTTTTCGGATTCGACGATGAGCGGCGTACGCGAGACCGGCTTCGCCTTCGCGGGTTTGGCGGGTCTGGCGGCTTCCTTCGCGAGTTCTTCGCAGCGGCGGACCGAAAGCCCTTCGGCGACGCAGCGCTTCGCGAGCTCGGACGCCTGCGCGTCCGGCAGCGCGGCGAGCACCTTCGCGTGTCCGAATGAAAGCTTGTCCGCGCGGACGAGTTCGAGGACGTCCGCGGGCAGCGAAAGTATGCGGAGCAGGTTGGCGATTGCGCTTCTCGGTTTGCCGAGCTCCTCCGCGAGCGCTTCCTGAGTCAGACCGTGCTCGTCCATAAGCTTGCGGCAGCCCTCGGCGGTCTCAACGGGGTTGAGGTCCTCGCGCTGCAGGTTTTCTATCAGCGCTATGACGGCGGCTTCCTGCGCGTCGGGACGGCGAATGACGGCGGGCACCTTGTCGAGCCCCGCCATGCGCGAAGCGCGCCAGCGGCGCTCTCCCGCGACGATGACGTAGCCGTCCGGAGCGACGGGGCGGAGTATCAGCGGCTGCAGCACTCCGCGCTGACGGATCGATTCCGCCAGTTCCGCGAGCGCGGTTTCGTCGAAATCGCGCCTCGGCTGGTCGCGGTTGGGGGAGATGTCGTCGATATTCACGAATTCGTAGCCGTTTTCGCGGGCGGTGTTTTCGGCGAAAAGGGCGTCAAGTCCTCTGCCGAGACCGGTTTGTTTAGCCATATCTTTATCCTTTCATCGCGTCCGCGGGGACGCATCGCGTTTGCGCGGTAAATGCGGATTATCTGTCGTTTTTAAGTATTTCCTTAGCGAGTTCCATGTACGCGTCGGCGCCCTTTGAACGCCTGTCGTACTCGAAAATATCCTTTCCGAAGCCGGGCGCCTCGCTGAGACGCACGGTGCGCGGGATAACGGTCTTGAAGACTTTATGCGGGAAGAACTTTTTGACCTCCGCGGCGACCTGGTTGGTGAGGTTCAGCTGACTGTTATACATCGTCAGCAGCACGCCCTCGAGGTCGAGCGCGGGATTCGGACCGCGCCGCACGAGGCGTATAGTCGCCATAAGCTGCGAAAGCCCGTCGAGCGCGAAAAACTCCGTCTGCAGCGGCACGAGCACCGCGTCCGCGGCGACGAGGCCGTTGAGGTTCAGCAGTCCGAGCGCGGGCGGGGAGTCGATGATGATATAGTCGTAATCGCCGCGCACGAGGTTGAGCGCGTTGCGGAGGCGGAATTCGCGGCTGTCGAGCGAGGTAAGCTCAAGCTCCGCGCCCGCGAGGTCGACGGTGGCGGGGAGCACGTCGGGCTTCCCGTCGGGAGTGCGGACTATCGCGTCGCCTATCTTCGCTTCGCCGATGAGCACTTCGTAAACCGTCGCGCCGAGCGTCTTTTTGCCGATGCCGCAGCTCGTCGTGGCGTGTCCCTGGGGGTCGACGTCCGCGAGCAGCACCTTTTTTCCGCAAAGCGCAAGCGCCGCGGAGAGATTCACCGCGGTGGTCGTCTTGCCGACGCCGCCTTTCTGGTTAGCGACCGCTATTATCCTGCCCAAGTTCACACTTCCCTTCGGTTTGCGCATCATTTGCTTTTTACATTATACCACACGCGGAAAGAAAAATAAAGCATTATTTTCCGCGCGTTCAGTCGGCGAGTTTGCCGAAGTTCTGAAGCTTCGGGAATCCCCACTGCCGCAGCGCTTCGTAAACGCCGACGGCGACGGAGTTGGAAAGGTTGAGCGAGCGCGCGTCGGATATCATCGGAATGCGGACGCAGCGGTCGCGCTCACGTTCCAGCAGTTCCTCCGGCAGTCCCTTCGTTTCGCGGCCGAAGACGAGCCACGCGCCGTCGGGATAGCTTACTTCGGTGTAGGCGCGCGGCGCCTTCGTGGTGAAGTAAAAGCGCTCGCCGCCGCACTCGGAGAGGAACTCGCCGAGCGAGCCGTAGTATGTGACGTCGAGCAGCGGCCAGTAGTCGAGTCCGGCGCGTTTGAGCTTCGCGTCGTCGATCTTGAAGCCCATCGGGCCGACGAGGTGCAGGCGGCAGCCCGTCGCGGCGCATGTGCGCGCGACGTTACCGGTGTTTTGCGGTATCTCCGGCTCGACCAGAACTATATTCAGAACGGGCATGGGAGGCCTCCTTTTGCGCGCGCGTCATTCCGAGGAGCAAAGCGACGAAGAATCCCCTCCCGTTTGCAACCGTTCGGAAAGGGCGGGTGGTTCCTCGTCGGTTTACGCCTCCTCGGGATGACGGCGTTGAGTCGGTTTATAGTGTTAGTATAATCCCATTACGGACCGACTGCAATATTTATCGAATATTTTTTAAAAAAGTTAGAAAAAAACGCTTTATATTTACTGATATATATGGTACAATTAGATTACTAATATTATAATCCCACAATATGTAGTATTTTAGGTGAAGTTATGGCTGATTTTGAGCAGCGCGTGGCGCTCGGCAGGAACGCCGTCGCCGAAGCGATAAAAGCAGGCGAAAGCGTACAGTGCGTATACGTCGCGAACGGCGTTTCCGAAGCGGAGGCGTCGATGCTTAGGCGCATATGCCGCGAGGCGGGCATACCGCTGAAAAACGTCGACCGCCGCAAGCTTGAGAAATACGGCAGCAAGAACCAGGGCGTCGTCGCCCTGCTCGCCGACGCGGAGTATTCCACGCTCGAGGACGTTTTCAGGCGCGCGGAGGAGCGCGGCGAGCCGCCCTTCGTCATCGTCTGCGACGGCATCGAGGATCCGCACAACCTCGGCAGTATTATCCGCAGCGCCAACATCTTCGGCGCCCACGGCGTGATACTGCCGAAGCGCGGCGCGGCGGGACTCACCGCGGTCGTCTCGAAAGCGTCCGCCGGCGCGGTCTGGCATACGCCGGTCGTCCGCGTGACGAACATAACGGAAACGCTTAAGGATTTGAAAAAACGCGGCCTGTGGGTTTACGGGGCCGACGCCGACGGAACGCCCATCGACGGAGACGTCGATCTTTCGGGCGCGGCGGCGCTGGTCATCGGCGCGGAGGGGGACGGCATTTCGCGGCTCGTCAGAGAGAACTGCGACGTGATGCTTTCGATCCCGATGCGCGGCGATATCAATTCGCTGAACGCCTCGGTCGCCGCCGGAATAATAATGTATCGTTTTATGGAGGAGCGCAAATGAGCAAGGAAAGAGAAAAAGAATATCTTGAAAAGTTGGGTGTGCCCTCCAAGGACTATTCCGCCGTTCCCGTGGACCGCACCTTCTCGCTTGACGATATCCTGCGGGAGGTCGAAGGGGACAAGGCGAAGCCGGCAGAACAGCCCGCCGAAAAGCCCGCGCCGCAGCCCGCGCCGCAGCCCAAACCGCAGCCGGAACCCGGACACACCGTCGCGCCGCTTCCGGAGTCGGAGATACTTCGCGGCGATCCGCCGCGCTACGTCCGTCCGGACCCGAAGCCGATAGTCCCGCATCGCGAGCCGGAACAGGAAGCGAAGCCGGAGCCGCAGCCCGCGCCGCAGCCGTCCGAGCCGACCGTCGCGTTCACGCCGGCTCCCGAGCCCGCCGTAAAGCAGGAACTTCCGAAGCCGGAGACGGACGCCACCGTCCGCGTTCCCGTCGCGAAGAAGCCGAAGCGTCCGGATTTGGAAGACACCCGCAATCTGAAGCTTTTCAGCACCATTGAAATAGAAGCGCAGCCCGAGGAGTACGCCGTCGCCGTCGAGGAGGGCGGCGAGCCGAAGGTCGAGGGAGGCACCGTCGTCTTCGCGCCTCCGGCGAAGGAGGAACCGCCGAAAAAGCGCGCTCCGCGCAAGCCGAGGCATAACAGCGAGGCCGAGCCGGATCAGCTTTATTTCGAGGGCGCGGGTCCCAAAAACGTAATGACCAACGCCAAGGAGGAGCCGGTCGAGAAGGCGGACGCCGACAAGGTCGCCGCCGGTTTCAAGGAGAGCGTTGAAAACAATATAAGAGAGAACGTCCGCAAGACGTATAACGTGCCGGAGCCGGAGGAACAGAAGCCGGAGGAGCAGGCCGAATACCACGGCGAACCGGACGATTACTACCTCGTCGAAGAGGATCTCCGCGCGCGCCGCAGCGACGGCGTTCTTAAGTCGATCTGCCTCGGCGCATGCTCGCTGCTGCTCCTGCTCATCGACGTGTTCGCGCTGAAATCCGGCGCCGCCGCGAGCGAGACGGATATCGCGATAGTCTATCTTTTCATCAGCGCCGCGGTCAGTCTGATTACGCTCGCGCTGAGCATACCCGTCGTCAAGCGCGGCTTCGAACAGCTCAAAATGCTCAAACTGCGCGCCGAGGGCGCCGCGGTGATATGCACCGCGGTCGCGATCCTGCAGAACGTGATACTCATGATAAACACCGCCTCCATCTCGGAAGGCATCGTCGGAGTTTATAACTTCCTGCCCGCCGTGATGCTGCTGTTCATACGGCTCGGGGATCTGCAGATGGTGCGCCATATCCGCGGCAACATGAAGTTCGTCAGCGAGCGCAAGAAGCTCGCCGCCGCCGTAATGATAGACGACGAGGAGCTCGCGGAGGACGTCTCCGGCGGCCAGATTTCCGGCGAAGCGCGCCTCTGCGCGCCGCGCCGCACCGACGCGGTCGTCGGCGTCGTGGAAGCGTCGTCAAAAGAGAGCTCCGCGGACGGATTCGTGGGCAAGCTGTTCGCCGCTTCCTTCGTGGCCGCCGTGCTCATCGCGCTTATCTCCGCGATCTGGCGCGGAGCATCGGTCTCCGTCGCCTTCTCGGTATTCACCGCCGCGCTCTGCGCGGGAACGCCGCTTATGAACGCTTTCGTCACCGTCCTTCCGCTGACGCGCATCAACCGCCGTCTGAACCGCAAGGGCGGCGCGATACTGAACTTTGAATCCGCCGTCAACATCGCGGACGCGAACGGCGTAGTTATTTCCGACACCGACGTTTTCCCGGACAGGTCGATAATCCTCCACGGCATGAGCTTGTTCAACAACGCGCCGATGGACGCCGCGATAGCGGACACCGTTAGCGTTCTGAACGCCGCCGGCGGAGCGCTCGGCAGGGTGTTTGAGGGAAGCATCGCGGATAAATCGCTCTACCGCGAGATAGACAGCATCGAATACGTCGACGAAATGGGCGTCGTCTGCCGCAGTCAGGGCAGGGAGCTCCTGCTCGGAAGCCGCGACTTCATGAAGGCGTACCAGATACCCGTACCGGCGTCGACTTACGAGGACCGCGTTTCCGGCGGCGACCGCCACGTCTTCTATCTCGCCGCGGATATGCAGCTTTGCGCGATGTACGTCGTTACTTACGGCGTCGCCGACGTCGCGAAGCGCCGCCTCCGCCGCGCCGAAGACGCCGGACTTACCCTCCTTATCGCCACGAAGGACACCAACGTGACGAAGGAGATTCTCTCCAACCGCATGAAGCTCAGCAACGCCACCGTCAAGGTGATAAGCGCCCGCGCCCTCGACCGTCTGGAGCGCAAGTATAAGAAAGCGAAGAGCATTCCCGCCGGAGTCGTCGTCAGCGACGATTGCTGCTCCCTGCCGGAAGCGGCTGTCTGCGCCGGAAAGCTCAAGAGCAGCGTGGCGTTCAATATCGCGGCGCTGATCGCTTCCGCCGTGATAGGCATAATCTTTGTCGCCGTGTTCTCGCTCGCGTCGACTCCGTCGGCGATTGAGGCGTGGAAGATACTTATCTACGCGCTGTTCTGGACGCTGCCCGTGCTGGTGCTGTCGTCCTCGCATAAGTAAAGGAGCCCCGTATGACCGAAAAAGCAGTTGAACATTTCAGAAAACTCGTTGAAGAACAGCTCGCCCGCGTCGAGAAGATGAAGAGCGACGCCGACTTCGTCGACTACGCCGCGCTTGACAAGCTCATCATCGGCGTCTGCGGCGGCGACGGCATAGGCCCCGTCATCTGCAAAGAAGCGGAGCGCGTGCTCGAATACCTCCTCGCCGGCGAAGTGAAGGCGGGGAAGGTCGAGTTCCGTTACATAGACGGGCTGACGATAGAGAACCGCATCGCGTGCGGCAAGGCAATCCCGGACGACGTCATGGAAAAACTCAAGGATTGCCACGTCATTCTCAAGGGACCGACTACGACTCCGCAGGCGGGCGGCGATATGCCCAATATCGAGAGCGCGAACGTCGCGATGCGCAAGGCGCTCGACCTTTTCGCGAACGTTCGCCCGGTCAAGATCCCCGAGCAGGGCATCGACTGGACCTTCTTCCGCGAGAACACCGAGGGTTCCTACGTCCTCGGCTCGAAGGGCGTGAACGTTACAGACGACCTCGCCTTTGACTTCACCGTGACGACGAAGCAGGGGAGCACCCGCATCGCGCGGCTCGCTTACGAGTTCGCGCGTGCGAACGGCAAGCCCCGCGTTTCGCTGATACAGAAGGCGAACGTCATTAAGACGACCGACGGCAACTTCCTGCGCGACTGTCACGCCGTCGCCGCGGAATATCCCGAAATCATAACGGACGAGTGGTATATCGACATCACCACCGCGAAGCTGCTCGACGAAAAGCGCCGCCGCGACTTCTCCGTCTTCGTGCTGCCGAACCTCTACGGCGACATCATCACCGACGAAGCGGCGGAGCTCCAGGGCGGAGTCGGCACCGCCGGCAGCGCGAATATCGGCACGCGCTACGCGATGTTCGAGGCGATCCACGGCTCCGCGCCGCGCATGGTCGCCGAGGGGCGCGATATCTACGCCGACCCCTGCTCGATGCTCCGCGCCGCCGTCATGCTCCTCAACCACGTCGGCAGGAACGCCGAAGGCGCCCTGCTTGAACGCGCGCTCGATATCTGCACAATTGAGGAAAAACGCCTTACCATCACCGGCCGCAGCGACGGCGCGACCTGCGCCGCCTTCGGCGACTACGTCATGGAAACGGTGGAAAAGCTGAAGTAAAGGCAGCCGCGACGCGGCTGCGTGATTTGCCGACTTCGGCGGCATGATTTGCTCGCTCCGCTCGCATGATTTGATTGCTTCGCAATCATGATTTGCGGCGAAGCCGCATGATCGTTCAAATCGCGGAGCGATTTGTTCCTTCATGCACCGAAGGTGCAAATCATGCGCCTCCGGCGCAAATAATGAACGCGCAGCGTTCAAATCACGACGGCGAAGCCGTCAATTCATGCTCGCGGTTCAGCCGCGGGCGCAAGGAGGAAACCCATATGTCCGTCTACACAAACATCGCTCTCCAGCTCTGGAGCGTCCACGAGGACGCCGAGCGCGACCTGCCCGGCACCCTGCGCCGCCTGAAAGACGCGGGGATAAACGGCTTCGAGCATTTCAAAGTTACCGATTACACGCGCGAGGAGTTCGCCGCGCTGATGAAGGAATATGATATGCAGACCCCATCAATCCACCTCGGCTACGAGCTGCTCGTCGAGCATTGGCGCGAATACTGCGAATACCTGCTTCCGCTCGGGCTTAAGCGCTTCGTAATGCCCGGTTACCACGTGCATAACGAAGAAGAATACGCCTGGTTCACCGACGGCTTCCGCAAGCTCGGGGAGAACATCCGCGCCGCCGGCGCCGACCTGCTATACCACAACCACATCGTCGAGTTCACCGACTGCGTCAAGGACGGCAAGCCCTACTGGGTGCGTATGGCGGAGGACTTCCCGGATATCGGCTTCCAGGTCGACTGCTACTGGGCGACTATGGGCGGTTACAAAGTCCTCGACCTGCTCGAGCGCTACCCCGAGCAGATACGCAGTCTGCACATAAAGAACGGCAAGGGCGAGCACGAATCCTGCGATATCGACAAGGGCATCATAGATTTCAAACCGATCCTCGCCCGCGCCGAAGAGCTCGGCATCGACTGGACCGTACTCGAATACGAGTCGGATCCGTCCACCGCATACGGCTTCTGCGAAAACGCCGTGAAGTATATTCACGGGCTGAAATAATATACAAATAGTATAATTTTCTATACACGGAGGATAATTATGGGAAAGGTAATGCTGAAAAAGTACGAGGGCAACCCGATAATCACGCCGAAGGACATGCCCTTCAAATGCGAAACGGTCTATAACTCCGGCGCCGCGAAGCTTGGGGACGAATACATACTCCTGCTCCGCTGCGGCAGAACGGACGGCCGTTCGGTCTTCGGGCTCGCGCGCTCGAAGGACGGCTACAACTTCGAGATCCACCCCGAGCCCGTCTTCCAGAAGGCGGAGAGCGGCATCTTCAAAAACCCCGAGAACAAGGGCGTCGAGGATCCGCGCGTCACGCAGATAGGGGATACCTATTACATCTTCTATTCCTGCTTCGCGACCTACGGCTTCCAGATAGGCATCGCGAAGACGAAGGACTTCCTGCATATCGAGCGCATGGGACTGACGACCGCGATTGACTATCGCAACTGCGTGCTTTTCCCTGAGAAGATAAACGGCGAATACGTCCGCTTCGAGCGCCCGAACTTCGCGAACGCGGGCAACAGCGGCATCTTCATCAGCTATTCGCCCGACCTGATCCATTGGGGCAATCAGCAGTTCATCATGACGACCGACCCCTACGACATCTGGCAGGATAACAAAATCGGCCCCGGCGCGCCGCCGATAAAGACGCCCCGCGGCTGGTTGAACATCTACCACGCGACGACGAACACGATGGCGGGCCAGATTTACCGCCTCGGCTGCGCGGTGCACGACCTGAACGACCCGCGCAAGGTCATCGGCAGAATGCACGATTTCATTCTCGCGCCCGAAGCGCCTTACGAGCGCAGCGGCTACGTCGCGAACGTCGTCTTCACCTGCGGCGCCGTCGCGGACGACGACGGCACCCTGAAGGTCTATTACGGCGGAGCGGACACCGTCATGTGCGTCGCGGAGGGCAACATCGAGGAGCTGGTCGACGCCGCGCTCGCCGACGGCCCCGACACGACGGTAAAAGTCGAGTTCTGATATGGGGAAAGGCTCCCCTGTGCAAGGGGAGCTGTCATCGCCGACGGCGATGACTGAGGGGTTGTTGACTTCCTGACAGCCAACCGCGTAATTGCACAACCCCTCCGTCAAATGCTCCTTACAGTCGCATTTGCCACCTCCCCTTGCACAGGGGAGGCTGTCGAACGGCTGCGGCTCCGAACAATATATAAACAAATAACAAAAATGGCAGAGGGAACGTTTTGAAACACGTATTCATCATCAATCCGAACACAGTCAAAAAACTCCGCGAAAAACTCGTATCCGACATAAAGCAGGCCTGCGAAGCCGAGGGCGTCGAGTGGGAGATATACTACACCGACGCGCCCCGCGACGCGGAAAAGCACACCCGCGAGCTCGCGGAAACGAAGGCCGCTATCCGCGTCTACGCCTGCGGCGGGGACGGCACGATAGGCGAGGTCGCCAACGGCGCCTACGGCTTCCCGAACGTCGAAGTCGCGGCGATCCCGGGCGGCACCGGCAACGATTTCGTGCGCAACTTCGCCCCCGCGGAAGCGTTCGCCGATATCCGCCGCCAGATACGCGGCAGGGTCGGGGAGATCGACCTTATCAGGTATAACGACCGCTTCGCCGCGAACACGATAAACATCGGTTTCGATTGCGCGGTCGTCGACTACGTCGAGCGGCACCGCGGCTGGCCCCTGATGAATGGCTCGAAGTCATACACCGTAGCGGCGTTCGCGGAGATGATCCCGATGCCGAAGTGCTCGCTGAAACTGACGTGGGAAGGGCAGACCGTCGAGCAGAAGCTGACGCTCTGCTCCATCGCGAACGGGCGCTACTGCGGCGGCGGCTTCAAGTCGAACCCGCAGGCGCTGCTTGACGACGGACTTTTCGACGTCTTCCGCGCGACCGAAAAGGTCGGGCGCATCGGCTTTTTGAAGCTCGTCGGCAAATACCGCGAGGGCACCCACCTCGAATATGAAAAGATGAAAGACCGGCTCTCGTATTTCCAGACCGGCGAGATGACGATCTCGTCGGATAAGCCGTTCAAATACTGCGTCGACGGCGAAGTCGAAGAAGCGAGCGAACTGAAGCTCAAGGTCGTTCCCGCAGCGCTGCGCTTCGTGATTCCCGAAGGCGCCGCGGTAACGTCGCTTTAAGCGCGCCAAAGGCGCGCATGAATTGCCTCGCTCCGCTCGGCATGAATTGACGGCTGCGCCGTCGTGAATTGCGCCTGCGGCGCATGATTTGCACCTTCGGTGCATTAAGGAGCAAATTGCAGAAGGCAATTTGAATAAACTATGCCGCCCGTGGCGGCAAATCACGGCGAAGCCAATTCATGCGTGCGAAGCGCGCAAATCACGCAAGCGCAATTGCGCTTGCAAATCATGCCCGGCGAAGCCGGGCGGTTTATAAGCAATCCCCGAAAGAGAGGTATAACTTATGAAAAAAGCCATCGCCGTAATTATCGCTCTGGCCATGCTGCTCGCGCTGCCGCCGGCGGCGCTTAGACCCGCGACCGTGAAAGCGGAAAGTTACGTAAACATATTGACAACACTCTATGAAAACGCCTTCGAGACCAGTCCGTTCAAAGGGGGCTGGACGAGCAAGGACGCCGACGGCGACGGAC